>JAOACF010000005.1 GCA_026417995.1 Negativicutes bacterium | reverse complement strand
GTGGCGGGAGGTATTCCCGCCACTTTATCTCCCCGTAAGCATGAACGTGAGGAATGACTCAATGGGGGGAGAAACATGGACGACAAAATTATTCGCGAACTGAAGGCGGCTGTCGGGGCCGAATGGGTTCTTACCGAAAAAGAAGACCTGATTTGCTACGGGTATGATGCAACCCCCGGATTTTTCAATCTTCCGGGCGCAATTGTGCAGCCTGCGAACAAAGAAGAAGTTGCTAAAGTACTAGCTATCGCCAACCGTGAGAAAATACCGGTGTATACTCGCGGCTCGGGCACTAATTTGAGTGCCGGCACGGTCCCGATGAACGGCGGGATTGTGCTGTTCACTGCGCGGATGAACCGGATTTTAGAGATTGATCTCGAGAATTTTATCGCTGTTGTTGAGCCGGCAGTTGTCGTTGCCGATTTGAACGCCGCTGTGGAAAAATACGGCCTTATTTATCCGCCTGACCCGGGAACGGTTACGACTGCCACTATGGGCGGTACGGTGGCCGAAAACTCGGGAGGTTTGCGGGGCCTGAAATACGGAGTGACTAAACATTACGTCACCGGATTGGAGGTCGTGCTGGCCGATGGCTCGATCGCGGAGTTCGGCGGCCGCAGCCCGCGGGCTCCAGGTTATGATATGGCGATGCTGTTCACCGGTTCGGAGGGTACCCTCGGCGTAATTACTAAAATTACTGTCAGGCTGGTTCCCGCGCCTGCTCACCGCAAGAGCATGATCGCCAACTTCAGTGACTTGGGCGGGGCCGGCAAATCTATTGCCGAAATCATTGCCAACAAAATCATTCCGGCAACGCTGGAAATTATGGATAATTATACAATCCGGACTGTCGAAAGCTTTGCTAAACTGGGATTGCCGGTTGAGGCCGAAGCCATTATATTGGCCGAAGTTGACGGCGACTACGATACTGTCGAACAGGACGCCGTCAAAATGGAGAATATTCTGCGGGAGAACGGCGGTGTGGTCAGAGTGGCGCAGAGCATGCAGGAGCGTGACCAGGTATGGGCTGCGCGGCGAGCGGCGCTGCCTTCGCTTGCCAAGCTGCGCCCGTCAACCTTCTGTGAAGACGCCACGGTACCGCGCAGCAAAGTGCCTGATATGGTGCGGATTGTAACGGAGATTGCGCGAAAATATAATCTGCAGATCGGCACATTCGGCCATGCCGGCGATGGGAATCTGCATCCGACAATTGTTACTGATCTCCGGATACCCGAAGAAATGGAACGGGTTTATAAAGCAATGGACGAGATCTTCCTCACTGCTCTCGAACTGGGCGGGACACTGTCAGGGGAACATGGCATCGGATTGGGCAAACTGAAATATATGCCCAATCAGTTTGGCGAGGTTGGCATGGACGTTATGCGCAGTGTCAAGCAGGCGCTTGACCCCAATAACATCCTAAACCCTGGCAAGTTGATCGGCCAAGTCCAGAGTCACCACTGAAAGTAAATACATAGCAAGCGGATGAGGTAGCGATATGCCTTTAATGCCAGGCGCAAAGCTGCCTCATTGTATTTAGGCAGTATGCACGGTATAATGATTATGTTGGGACTATTAGGGGAGGACGATATAATGTTTAGCTTTAGTATGCCGGAACTGATCCTCATTTTGGTGATCGCGCTCATCGTTTTCGGGCCGGGCAAACTGCCGGAAGTAGGCAAGGCCATTGGCCGCAGCATGCAGGAATTCCGTAAAGCGGTGAGTGATGAAAAAAAGGATGAAGCCCAACCCGAGGAAAAAAAGCCAGAGGAGAAAAAGTGAGGACATAGGTTCATGCCAGAAGAAAGACAAGCAGCCGTAGAAGTTTACAAACCTGATGCAGCCGAACATAGTCATGGCCCCGGAGAATTTAAGCCCGAGTCATTCACTGAAGCAGGCGGCGAAATGTCCTTGGTTGATCACCTGCAGGAGCTTCGGGCGCGGATTATAAAAGCGGCGATTGCCGTTGGCATCGGTTTTATTATTAGCTATTTTTATGCGGAACAGCTCATACAGTTTATCACGGCACCTGCCGGCAAGCTCTATTATATGAGCCCTGCCGAGGGCTTTTTCAGCTATCTGAAGATAGCGTTTGTTACCGGGATACTGGGGGCGCTGCCCGTGATCTTATATCAGATATGGGCTTTTTTGGTGCCTGCGCTTACCGCCAATGAACGTACGGCGCTGGTGATACTTGTTCCTTCATCCGTTATTTTGTTTTTTGCCGGCCTTTTGTTTTCCTACTTTCTTGTACTGCCGGCCGCGCTGAAGTTCTTTATCGGTTTTGCAAGCGATAACTTGCAGCCGCTGCTGTCGCTGGGCCAGTATCTGTCCTTTATTATTTCGTTTTTGCTCCCCTTCGGCATTATATTTGAGCTGCCGCTGTTTTTAGTTGTGCTTGCCAAAGTCGGTCTTATTTCGTCCGCTTTCCTGGCCGGCAAGCGTAAAATGGTTGTCGTATTATCCTTTGTTGTGGGAGCGGTAATATCGCCGACTCCGGACGTTTTCTCACAGACGATGATTGCAATACCGCTACTTCTTTTATATGAAGCCAGCATTTTAGTACTGAAACATTTTATGGGTAAGTGAGGGTCGCATTGTGGCATTTACTGATCTACGGGAATTTATTGCCGCGCTGGAGAGGCGGGGCTGGTTAAAACGGATCGCCGAACCGGTGGATTGCAACCTGGAAATAACCGAAATTACCGACCGGGTTTCGAAAATGACAGGCAGCAAGAATGTTGCGCTGCTGTTTGAGAACGTCCGGGGATACGATATTCCGGTGCTGATGAATGCCTTTGGCAGCATGGAGCGCATGGCGTTGGCCTTAGGCGTCGATCATATTGACAAAATAGCGGACGAAGTTGGCGAACTGATTAAAATGCCGTTTAATCCCCTTGCCGGCAAGCTGGATTTGCTGCGGCTTCTTCCCCAGGCCCAAAATGCCATGCAGTTTCCCAAGTATGTAAAAAGCGGCCCCTGCAAAGAGGTTATCATCAAAGACAAGCCATCCCTGGACAAGTTTCCCGTTCTCAAGTGCTGGCCGGGCGACGCGGGCAAGTTTATTACTCTGCCGCTGGTTTTTACCAAAAATCCGCTAACCGGCAAACGCAATGTGGGAATGTACCGCATGCAAGTATTTGACGGGCAGACCACCGGCATGCACTGGCATGTTCACAAAAATGGAGCGGAAAACTGGCGCGCTCACAAAGAACTTGGACGGGACCGCATTGAGGTGGCCGTCGCTATTGGCGGTGATCCGGCGGTTACATACGCTGCTACCGCACCGCTACCGAAGGATATGGATGAGATGGTTTTCGCCGGCTTTTTGCGCAAAAAGCCGGTCGAAATGGTGAAATGCGAGACGGTGGATATTGAGGTGCCTGCTCATTCGGAAATCGTACTGGAGGGGTACGTGCCGGTTGACGAGTTCCGTATCGAGGGCCCGTTTGGCGATCATACCGGATATTACTCTCTTGCCGATCAATACCCGGTTTTTCATCTGACGTGCATTACTCACCGCTGTAGGCCTATATACCCGGCGACAATAGTCGGCAAGCCGCCGATGGAAGATTGTTATATGGCCAAGGCGACCGAGCGGATTTTTTTGCCGCTCTTAAAGATGGTGCAGCCGGAGATTGTCGACATTAACTTGCCGCTGGAGGGCGTCTTTCATAACTGTGCCGTCATTTCTATCAAGAAAAGCTATCCGCAGCACGCCAAGAAGGTGATGCATGCTATCTGGGGAATGGGGCAGATGATGTTCACCAAAATGATCATTGTGGTTGATGCGCATGTAAATGTTCAAGATATGAGCGAAGTGTGGTGGCGGGTGTTTAACAATATTGATGCCAGGCGCGATATCGTGCTGGTTGACGGGCCGCTCGACGCGCTGGATCATTCTTCACCTATGCCCGGCTGGGGGACAAAGGTGGGCATTGACGCGACCAAAACATGGCCGGAAGAAGGCAATACCCGCGAATGGCCAGACGAAATCGTTATGTCTGAGGATATTAAAAAACTGGTCGATGCCAAATGGAAGGTTCTGGGATTGGATTAGCCGCCAGATTTGACATAGTTTGCTAAACCTGATATCATATTTTTGCAACTTGCCAGAGGATACATGCGATGACGGGAAGTAGTAGCTGTAATACCCCCGCCAGAGAGGATGCCCGTGGCTGGAAGGCATCCGGGAACGTGTGCAGTGAAGTCGTCCCCGAGCCGGTTGGCTGAGACAGGTAGGCCGACCCGCAGCGGCGCGTTACGCCGTTTTAAAGCCGCCCGCTGACATGCGGGAAAATAGGTGGTACCGCGGAAGTGAAGCCTTTCGTCCTATAACCTGGGATGAAAGGCTATTTCTATACTTAATAATTTGCCGGAGGGTTTGCTATGAGTGATAACAATCTCCCTACTGTCTATAACCCGGAAGCGGTAGAGGAAAAATGGTACCGTTACTGGGAAGAAAGGCGGCTGTTTCACGCTGAGGTCGAGCCGGACAAAGCTCCCTTCAGTATTGTGATTCCGCCTCCCAACGTAACCGGTCAACTGCATATGGGACATGCCCTTGACAATACTCTGCAGGATATCTTAATCCGCTTCCGGCGGATGCAGGGGTATAATACCCTGTGGATGCCCGGGACGGATCATGCCGGGATCGCTACTCAAATCAAGGTGGAAGAGGAACTTGCCAAAGAAGGCGCAAGTCGCCACGATCTCGGACGGGAAGCGTTCATTGACCGGGTCTGGCAATGGAAAGAAAAGTATGGCAGCCGCATAACCACCCAGTTGAAACGGCTGGGTGCTTCCTGCGATTGGGAACGTGAGCGCTTTACCATGGATGAAGGCTGCTCCGCGGCTGTACGGGAAGTATTTGTCTCGCTGTATGAAAAGGGGCTTATTTATCAGGGTAACCGGATTACCAACTGGTGTCCGCGTTGCAATACCGCACTGAGTGATATTGAAGTTGAACACGAGGAAAAGCCGGGCAATCTTTACCATGTGCGCTATCCTGTGGCAGGAAGTGAAGGCGAATTTGTAACAGTAGCTACCACCCGCCCGGAAACCATCCTCGGCGATACTGCGGTAGCGGTGCATCCCGCAGACGTCCGCTATAAGCATTTAATCGGCAAAAATTTGGTGCTTCCCGTTGTGGGACGAATACTGCCGGTTGTCGGCGATGAATATGTTGATCCTTCCTTCGGTACAGGCGCGGTAAAAGTTACACCGGCGCATGACCCTAATGATTTTGAAATGGGATTGCGCCACCAATTGCCCGAAGTAATTGTTATCGATCCTGACGGCAGAATGTCCGCCGGTACGGGGAAATACCAGGGCATGGATCGTTACGAATGCCGCAAGGCATTGGTGAATGATTTGAAAGAGTTAGGCTATCTGGTAAAAATCGATGAGCATAGCCATTCAGTCGGCCACTGTCAGCGATGTGCAACTGTTGTTGAACCGCTCATTTCCAAGCAGTGGTTTGTAAAGATGCAGCCACTGGCCAAACCGGCGATTGAGGCGGTGACCTCAGGACGCATCCGGTTTGTGCCGGAACGCTTTACCAAAATCTATATTAACTGGCTGGAAAATATCCGTGACTGGTGTATTTCCCGCCAGATCTGGTGGGGACACCGTATCCCGGCTTGGTATTGCGAGTGTGGCGAAATCACCGTCTCCCGCCAGGATATTGCCGCCTGCCCTAAATGCGGCGGCAAGGTAGAGCAGGACCCTGATGTGCTGGATACCTGGTTCAGTTCGGCGCTTTGGCCGTTTTCCACCATGGGGTGGCCTAAAGATACGGCTGAACTGCGCCAATTCTATCCGACCAGTGTGCTGGTAACCGGCTACGACATTATCTTTTTCTGGGTTGCGCGCATGATTTTCATGGGGCTGGAGTTCAAGCAGGAAGTGCCTTTCCGGCACGTCTTTATCCACGGCCTGGTGCGCGATGCGCAAGGCCGCAAGATGTCCAAGTCGCTGGGCAATGGCATTGATCCGTTGGAAGTAATCGATAAGTACGGGGCGGATACGCTGCGGTTTACTCTGGTTACCGGCAATACGCCGGGCAATGACATGCGGTTTTACTGGGAGCGCGTTGAGTCAAGCCGCAATTTTGCCAATAAGATCTGGAATGCTTCCCGCTTTGTGCTGATGAATTTGGAAGGGTTTGACCCTGCCGCCAAACCGGGCGCCTTTACTCTGGCTGACCGTTGGATACTGAGCCGTTATGCCCGCACGGTCAGAGACGTTACGGCTAATCTGGAGCGGTTCGAATTGGGCGAAGCCGCCCGCCAGCTCTACGAGTTCATTTGGAACGAATTTTGCGATTGGTATATTGAACTGGCCAAAGGCCGGCTCTATAACAAAGATGATGCCGCAAGCCGCGCGACCGCGCAGTATGTTCTGCAGTATGTCCTGGGCAATACGCTTAAGCTGTTTCATCCGTTTATGCCGTTCATCACCGAAGCTATTTGGCAGCACCTGCCGCATGAGGGCGAAAGCATTATTGTTGCACCCTGGCCGGCCGAGCAGCCCGAGCTTTACGACGAAGCGGCTGAAAGCGGCATGACCGCGATTATGGATATCATTAAGGCTGTTCGCAATATGCGGGCGGAGGTCAATGTTCCGCCCGGCCGCAAGAGTGAGGTTATTCTGCTAGTGGCCGACGATATGCAGGCGCTTGTTGCCGGCAACCTCCAGTATATTAAGACACTTGCCGCCGCCGATCCGATAACTATTAGGCCGCTCAGCGCCGCCAAGCCGGAAAACGCTATGACCGCCGTAAGCAGCGGCGTGGAAATCTATCTGCCGCTCAGAGGGCTGATTGATGTGGAAAAGGAAACCGCCCGCCTCGGCAAGGAACTTGACGGACTGGAGAAGGAAATAGCGCGTATTGCCGGCAAGCTGGCTAACGCCGGTTTTGTCGCCAAAGCGCCGCCGGAAGTAATCGAAAAAGAGCGGGCCAAAGAGCGGGAATATCAGGAAAAGCGGGCGGCCATTGTGGAACGGCTTGAATACTTGTCGCGCATATAGCAGTGGTGTGAGATGCATATGACTTACGAAGAAACTTTAGATTATCTGGCTTCGCTTAGCCGCTTCGGTATTAATTTGGGATTATCCCGCATTAAAAAACTAACCCAACTTTTGGGACATCCTGAACGCCGCTATAAAACCGTCCATATTACGGGCACCAACGGCAAGGGGTCCACAACCGCGATGACGGCAGCCGTTTTGCAGGCTGCCGGTATCCGCACCGGTATGTACATTTCGCCGCATCTGACGGATTACACCGAACGTATCACGGTTGACGGACAGCCTGTTTCCCGGAAGGAATTCGCGGCTGCCGTTGCCCATGTAAAAACGCATGTGGAGCAAATGACCGCGGCCGGTGCTGAGCAACCGACCGAATTTGAAGTGATTACAGCGGCTGCTCTCCATTACTTTGCCGCAGCGCACGTTGAATACGCCGTTATTGAGGTAGGGCTGGGAGGCCTCCTGGATTCTACCAATGTTGTCCGACCGGAAGTAGCCGTTATCACCAATGTAGCATTGGAACACACCGATCGCTGCGGCAATACGATAGAGGAAATTGCGGCGCATAAAGCCGGGATTATCAAGCCGGGAGTCCCGGTGGTGACGGGTGCCGCCGGAGCGGCGCTGGCGGTGATTATGGCTGAGGCAGCGCGACAAAAAGCGCCCGTCTACCGGCTAGGGCATGATTTCCAGGTTGAGCCGCTGTCAGCCGGCCTAACCGGACAGAGTTTTGCCTGGCGGGACGATAAACTTTTATTGCGTCCGCTGCGCCTGCGGTTGCTGGGCCGGCACCAGTTAGACAACGCTGCCTTGACGGTTAAGACGGCCGTATTGCTCGCAGCGAACGAACCGCGCTTATCCGCGGAGGCTATCCGTTGGGGCCTCGAAGCTGCCTTTTGGCCGGGACGCTTTGAACTGCTAGGAGAGCATCCCGTCTTTGTGGTTGACGGCGCACATAACCCTGCCGGCGCTTTAACGCTGCGTGTCGCGCTTGATGAATACTTTCCCGGCCAAAACATAACCTTTGTGTTGGGCATCCTGCAAGACAAGGATATGGAGGGCATTATCCGGGCATTGATCCGCCAGGGAGACCGCGTATTTACTGTCGCTCCCGCCTCAGAACGCGCCGCCGGGGCAGACAAGCTTGCCGCGCTTATCCCTGGCGCCAGAGCGGCGGTTTCGCTGGAAGAAGCTATTCGGCTGGCTGCGGACGCTGCGGGGAAAGCCGGCGTGGTCTGTATAGCCGGATCCTTATATCTTGTTGGGACGGCCCGGGCTGTTGTCCGCAATATGTAGACAAAATCCGGATGCTTGGCTATAATGGTAATGGCATCCCTACATAAGGAATAAATCAGGTGAAAGTGTGACCCTTTCATATCTCACAAGGCGAAATATCTTCTATGCGCTGGACTACTGGCTGCAGCATTGCTTGCTTGCAGTGGCCTTTTTTTTGCCGCTTTCCCTCAATATCACCAGCCTCTTTTTGGGGATTGGCGCGATATTGTGGGCAGGAAAAATGGCTGCCGCCGGCCGGCTTGGTTTTGTCAGAACCCCGTTTGATATTGCCGTTGCCCTGCTGGTAGCAATTTCGGGCGCTTCGGTTTTCGCCGCCCCCGAAAGGTGGCTGAGCTTCTATAATTACTACCATCTCATGGGGCGTTACATATTGTTATACTATCTCGTCATTAATAATATCGCCGACCGGGAGACGCTCAGGCGGATGATCAAAGCGGTGCTGCTATCCGCGCTCCTTGTGACCGGCTACGGGTTTTACCAATATATTCACGGTATGGACATTTCGGCTTTTGAGTGGGTGGACGGCGAGCAATTCCCCGATCTTAAAATGAGGGTTTTTTCCACACTGGAAAATCCTAACTTGCTTGCCGGATTTTTGGTGATGATGATTGCAGTTGCCGCCGGAATGGGGCTTGGTACTGCCGGATGGCGCGAAAAAGCGCTGCTGTTCGGCTTAGTGCTGGCGCTGGGCGCCTGCTTGGTCTTGACATACTCGCGCGGTGCATGGATCAGCGTACTTGCCGTAATCGCAGTATACGGCGTTTATTATAACCGCCGGATTTTTTGGCTGATGGCCATAGTGCCGCTGGCGCTGTTTTGCGCTCATAGCGCGGTTATCGAACGGGTTGCTTCTATACTCAATCCGACAGATACGTCTTCAACGCTGCGGCTCGCATTGTGGGAGAGTACGTTGGCAATGATTATGGATAAGCCGTTGCAGGGAATCGGGTGGGGCGCTTATCTGCGCGTCTATCCTGCTTATGATTTTTTTGTGCAGGATGCGGGTACCGTCATTTATCACGCCCATAACATGTATCTGCATCTCGCGGCCGAAATCGGAGTTCCGGGGCTTATGGTCTTCTTACTGCTGATGTTCGGGCATGTCCGGATGGCTCTTTCTGCGCGCCGGCTGGCTGCCGAACGCTGGCTGCGCGGACTGATGCTGGGGATTGCAGCGGCGATTTACGGCTTGGCTGTAAGCGGAATTACCGACTACATTATGTTTAATATCCAAATGGCGATGCTGTTTTGGTTGCTGAATGCACTGGTAGTTGTTGGCTGGCGTGTCGCGACACGCAGCCGGACGTGAAGTGCGACGCGTTTTGCCACTTTTCTTTTGAATTTTATATCGCAATAGAAGGATAAACTAAGTCTGGCGCGAATATATTTATTTGTGTGTATATCGTGACCACAAACAGGGCACCTTGGTTCCGCCGGGGATTTGGGCCCTTAATTTTTTGACCTTAACTTTGTGAAAATTGTAACAATATACAGCGTATAGCGAGGAGGAACTCCCCGTGAAACTTATTGATGTGCAAAAAATACTCCGGGCAGAGGTGCTGTGCGGCGGCGAATATTTAACCAGGGATGTTGAAGTCGCTTGCGGCGCAGACCTGATGAGCGACGTGCTGGCTTTTACCAAGGAAAAGGCGCTGCTCCTGACTGGTCTGACGAATATTCAGGTGATTCGTACGGCAGAAATGAGCGATTTGGTCGGTATTGTCTTTGTGCGCGGCAAGCGCCCCGGGCCGGAGGTGCTGCAGCTCGCCGCGGCGAAAGGCATTCCGTTGCTCTTAAGCGATTACCCGATGTATGAATCTTGCGGTATTCTTTATCGGGTCGGCCTGAAAGGGTGCTCAGAAAAGGTGACCGCTTGTGAGGTCTGAACCGGTGATTACGCTGGAGATGCAGCTCGACGGCGCCAGCTTTGAAACTGCCGGCGAGGCATCCAGCCGGGTAAAAAAGGTGCTGCAGCAGATCGGGGTGCCGGGGGATGTGACCCGCCGGGTGGCGATTGCCGCTTACGAAGCCGAAATGAACGTTATTATTCACGCCAGGCGCGGGATAATGACCGCCTTGATTTACCCTGACCGGACCGAACTGACTGTGGCCGATGAAGGACCGGGAATTGCCGATATCAGTCTTGCTATGCAGGAGGGGTATTCAACTGCGCCGGACTCGGTTAGGGAAATGGGGTTTGGCGCCGGTATGGGATTGCCGAATATGGCGCGATGTTCTGATGAATTTGATATTGAAACAGTCATTGGCGAAGGAACGAAAATCCGTATGACGATATATCATGAAAAGCGCCCTTAGGCTTGTCGGGACGCATGACGGGGGTGTCACCATACATGCCAGGTTATTTCCACTCGGTAAGGTTAACGGCTCATCACTGCAAGGGATGCGTCAATTGTATCAAACGCTGTCCTACCGAGGCTATTCGCATCCGGGGGGGCAAGGCGCAGATCACTGAGGCGCGCTGTATCGACTGCGGCGAATGTATCCGCCGCTGTCCCAACCACGCTAAGACTGCGTATACTGATTGCCTGGACGATCTTGCGAGGTATAAATACAATGTGGCTTTGCCTGCGCCGTCGTTATATGCGCAGTTTCCGCCCCATACGCCGGTAAACTGCATTACCAGCGCTCTCAACAAGCTGGGGTTTGACGAGGTGTTCGAAGTAGCCCAGGGAGCGGAGATTGTCACGCTGGCCATCCGCGACTATCTGAAACGCAGCGATATCAAGCGGCCGGTCATTTCTTCCGCCTGTCCGGCAGTTGTGCGGCTGGTTCAGGTCAAATTTCCTGAACTCATTGAACACTTGCTACCGATTGATGCGCCGGTAGAGGTTGCGGCAAGGATTGTTCGCACTGAGCGCAGCCGGGAGCTGGGCATCGATCCGGATGAGATCGGGCTGTGGTTTATCACGCCTTGTCCGGCGAAAATGACGGCGGTGCGTCAGCCGCTTGGCTCTGAAAAGTCGAACATAACCGGCGCTATCGCTATTTCCAAGATATACGGCGAACTCTTGAAAGCACTGCCCAGTTCAGCCGAACAGTGCTCCGGCCGGCGGGCTTCCTGGGTGGGGGTTGGCTGGGCGGTAGCTGGTGGCGAGACGACCGCTGCGCAAATTGATCATTCCCTTATTGTGCATGAAATCCACAGTGTTGCGGAAGTTTTAGAGCAAGTAGCGCTGGGTAAACTAAAACATATTGACTATATCGAAGCATTGGCCTGCGCCAGCGGCTGCATCGGCGGCCCGCTGACTGTTGAGAGCAGGTTTGTTGCTGAGCAGTGGATGAAAAAGCGACTGAAAGATATGCGCTCGGAAGATACCGCCAAAGGCATTGTGGCCCGACAGGGATATGATGAGGTAGCCGAACTTGGCGTCAATGAACGACGGGCAATTGAGCCGCGTCCAATAATGCGGCTTGATGATGACATTTTTAAGGCTATGTACAAGGTTGAAGTCATGGATAAAACCTTAGGCAAGCTGCCCGGTCTGGATTGCGGTTCTTGCGGTTCGCCTAGTTGCAAAGCGCTGGCCGAAGATATTGCCCAGGGGACAGCCAGCGAAACAGACTGTATTTTCCGGCTAAGAGAAAAAGTGCGCGATTTGGCGCAGGAAATGGTGGACATAGCACAGAAATTACCGCCGTCGCTGGGGAAAGACAACAGCAAGACGGGACGGGAGGATGACAAATGACAGTAAGCGAAATTATTGCGGCGCTGCCGCTTACAGTTATCACCGCGCCCGAAAACCCGGAGCAGGAAGTAAAAGGGGGATATGCCTCTGACCTCCTCAGCAATGTTATGGGACAAGCGGGTGCAGGATTTCTCTGGGTTACGATGCAAGGGCACCAAAATATCGTGGCCGTTGCTTCCCTTCTGGGACTTGCCGGCATTATCCTGGCCGGCGGCGCCAAACCGGATGAGGAAACCATCCGCAAGGCCGGGCGCGAAAAAATCGCGCTGCTGACGACAGAGCTGTCCACTTTTGAAATTTCGGGCCGGCTTTATCAGCTTGGCATATCCGGGCAATGCTGAGAAGTTTCATTACTGACCTGCATGTTCATTCCGCGCTGTCGCCCTGTGCCGCAGTAGAAATGACGCCGCGCAACATTGTTTGGAATGCTGCGGCACAGGGCATTGACATTATCGCCATTACCGATCACAATGCGGCTGACAATGTTGCCGCCGCAATGGAAGCGGCTAAAGATACGGGCGTGATTGTTCTTCCAGGCATGGAAGTGGAAACCAAAGAGGAAATTCATATCCTCGTCCTATTTGAAAAAATCCGCCAACTGCGCGCGTGGCAGCGTTTTGTTGACGAACATCGTTTGGACTTAATCAACGATGAAAGGCGCTTTGGCGCTCAGTTTATCATCGATGCCGAAGATAACCTGGTGGGGGTCAGGCCGGAGCTTTTGCTCGCGCCGCTTGCCGCCGGTCTTAAAGAAGTGACGGATAAGGCCGCTGAGCTGGGGGGAATTGCCATTGCCAGCCACATTGACCGCCCCGCGTACAGCATCCTTTCTCAGTTAGGATTTATTCCCCATGATATTAGTCTTGCTGCAGTCGAAGTTACGCGCCGGGTGCGGCCGTCAGACGCTGAGCGCTTGTTTCCGGCGATTGCCGGCAGACCGGTGATTACTGCTTCGGATGCGCACACTATAGAGGATCTGGTTACAGGTCCCAAAACAGCCTTCTATATGGAGGAGCCAACCTTGAAGGAAATTCAGATGGCTTTGCAGGGCTTACATGGACGAAAGGCGGTGGTCTAGCCACTATACCGCAAAATTTGACGGCTATCGATAAATGAAGGAGGAGAGAATAGTATGAGTGCTGATAACAAGTGCTGCTGCTGTGGAGGCGGCAACCAGTTCGCCCAGCTTGACGAGATGCTGGCTAAGTATCAGGGAGTAAAAGGCGCCTTAATACCTGTCTTGCAGGAGGCGCAAAACATGCACGGTTATTTGCCGAAAGAGGTTATCGAACGTATTGCTGAAAAACTGGATATTCCGGTTAGCCAAATTTATGGTGTGGCAACCTTTTATTCCCAGTTTCATCTCAATCCGCGCGGCCGCAACATTATTCGCGTCTGCCAGGGAACTGCGTGCCACGTCCGCGGTGCCAAAGCCGTTCTTAAGGCGATTGAGGACAACCTGAAGATTGCTGCAGGCGGCACTACGCCTGACCTTAAGTTTACGCTGGAGACAGTGGCGTGCATTGGCGCGTGCGGTCTTGCGCCCGTACTCATGGTCAATGATGACACACATGGCCGTCTGACGCCGGAGGCAATACCGGAAATTTTGGCGAAATACGCTTAATTATGCATGAATTGTCGCTGCACATCCTGGATCTTGTCCAAAATTCGCTTGAAGCCGGCGCCCAAACGATATGGCTGGGCATTGTGGAAGACGCAGAAGCTGACAAACTCACAATCCGCATCACCGATGACGGCAAAGGTATGGACGAAGCTACCGTTTCCCGCGCAACCGACCCGTTTGTAACAGGGCGGACGACCAGGAAAGTCGGACTGGGACTGCCGCTAATTCAAATGACGGCGACACAGTGCGGCGGTCATCTTTCCATTGCATCCAAACCGGGTCAAGGCACGACAGTTGAGGCGGTATACCAATTAAGCCATTGGGATCGCCCGCCGCTCGGCAATGTTGCCGACACGATAAAAACAATTATTGTCGCCAATCCCGGCATCACATTTTATTATCTGCACCGCGTCGGGCATAAAGCCTTCTTTGTCAGTACGCAAGAACTGAAAGAAATCCTGGGCGACATACCGTTCAGTCATCCGGAGGTACTGGCGTGGCTTGACAATTATCTTAAAGAGAATACGGCTAATTTGTACGGAGGTGTACAACCATGAAAACCGTCGAAGATTTGAGACGTTTACGGGAAGAACTTAAGTCCCAAATGCGGGTGCGCCATGAGGGCGGGACCCGGATCATCGTAGGTATGGGAACTTGCGGCATAGCCGCGGGAGCGCGCGAAGTCATGACGGCAGTACTCGACGAAATAGCCAAGCGCAAGCTGGAAGACGTTGTTGTGCGTCAGACCGGCTGTATCGGCATGTGCGAGAAGGAAGTGCTGCTTGACGTTGTCCGTCCGGGTGAGCCGCGCATCACGTACGGCAAGGTAAAACCCGAGCATGTGCCGCTAATCATCGCCGAGCATGTGGTCAACGGGCGCATTGTGGAAGATTTGGTCGTAGGCAAGATTATCGAATAAAGCTGTGATAGGAGGGGAGACCATGGATCGCGTTAGATCGCATGTACTCATCTGCGCCGGTACCGGCTGTACGTCGTCAGGCGCTAAAAAAGTTGAAAGTGCGTTTCAGGAGCAACTGGCGCAAAAAGGCTTGGCCAAAGAAGTGAAAATAGTGGAAACCGGTTGCCACGGTTTCTGTGAGATGGGCCCGCTGGTTATTGTATATCCCGAAGGCGTTTTTTACGTCCGGGTTCAAGAGGACGATGTCGCCGATATCGTCGAAACGCATCTGTTAAAAGGGCGTATTGTCGAGCGGCTGCTATACAAAGAACCGCTTACGCATGAAAAAATACCCAGTTATAAAGACATTGGCTTTTATAAGAAGCAACAGCGTCTGGTGCTCGCCAACTGCGGACACATCAACCCCGAAGTGATCGAAGAATACATCGCCGAAGGCGGTTATGAGGCGCTTGCCAAAGTTCTTACCACCATGACGCCGCAGCAGGTTGTTGCCGAGTGCAAAAAATCGGGACTGCGCGGCCGTGGCGGCGGCGGTTTTCTGACAGGTCTGAAATGGGAATTCACCATGAATGCCCCGGGCGACAAAAAATATGTCGTTTGCAACGCCGACGAGGGCGATCCCGGCGCGTTTATGGACCGCAGCGTGCTCGAAGGAGATCCGCACAGGATTATTGAAGGCATGGCCATTTGCGGTTACGCTATCGGCGCCGACGAGGGTTATATTTATGTCCGCGCGGAATATCCGCTGGCCATTAAGCGGCTGAAGATTGCCATTAAACAAGCGGAAGACATGGGCCTCTTAGGCGACAACATTTTCGGCTCTGGCTTTAATTTCCGCTTAAAAATCAAGGAAGGCGCCGGCGCTTTTGTCTGCGGCGAAGAAACTGCTTTGCTTGCGTCGATTGAAGGCAAGCGCGGCATGCCGCGTCCCCGTCCGCCGTTTCCGGCTATTTCCGGCCTCTGGGGCAAACCTACCAACATTAACAACGTAGAAACCTTTGCCAACGTACCGATCATCTTTACAAAAGGCGCGGATTGGTATGCCAGCATTGGTACCGAGCGCAGCAAAGGCACCAAGGTCTTTGCCCTGACCGGAAAAATCAATCATACCGGTTTGGCCGAAGTGCCGATGGGTATCAGCATGCGCGAAATTATTTTCGATATCGGCGGCGGCATTCCCGACGGCAAGAAATTTAAAGCAGTACAGATCGGCGGCCCGTCTGGCGGCTGTTTGCCGGAGAATCTGCTGGATTTGCCCATCGATTATGACTCGCTCATTCAGGCCGGCGCCATGATGGGTTCGGGCGGTCTGGTTGTCATGGACGAAACGACGTGTATGGTAGACGTCGCTAAGTTCTTCCTGAACTTTACCCAGGCTGAGTCCTGCGGCAAATGCACCCCCTGCCGAGAGGGCACCAAGCGGATGCTGGAAATTTTGACGCGCATTACCGATGGGGAAGGCCGGGAGGGCGATATTGAGCTTCTGGAAAGTCTTGCCTATAACATTAAGAACACCGCTCTTTGCGGCTTGGGTCAAACGGCGCCGAACCCCGTTCTCAGCACCCTCCGTTATTTCCGCGACGAATATGAGGCGCATATTCACGCCAAGCGGTGTCCGGCGGGCGCTTGCAGCAAGCTGGCAGGCTTTACGATCACCGAGCTCTGCAAAGGCTGCAGCCTCTGCAAGAAATCCTGTCCGGTTGATGCTATCAGCGGCGAGGTCAAAGCGCTGCATGTCATTGACCAGGCTAAGTGCATCAAGTGCGGCGCTTGCATCGCCAAGTGTCCGTTCAAGGCTATAATCAAAGGCTAAATTCCGGGTGGAGGTGGATTAGATGGAAATGGTAACTGTAACGATAGATGGAAAACAAATACAAGTTCCGAAAACTGCCACAGTTCTGGAAGCGGCTGCGGCGGCAGGCGTGAAAGTGCCGACGCTTTGCTATCATCCGGAACTGCGCCCGGAAGGCGCCTGCCGCGTTTGCATGGTGGAGGTCGCCGGTGCGAGAAGCCTGGTGGCATCCTGCGTCTATCCGGTAAATGACGGCATGGTGGTAAAGACCAATACGCCTGCCGTGCGCGAAGCGCGCAAAACGGTAGTGGAACTGCTGCTGGCCAACCATCCCCAGGACTGCCTGTCCTGCCAGCGCAATCTCAACTGCGAACTGCAGACAATTGCCGGAGAACTCGGCATCCGCAAAGTTCGCTTTGACGGCGAGAAAAAGAACTATCCGCCGGATGCCAACAATCCGTCCCTTGTTCGCGATCAGAACAAATGCATCCTCTGCGGGCGATGCATCCGCGCGTGCAGCGAGCGCCAGGGCGTTCACGTCTACAGTTTCGCTAACCGCGGCTTTAATACGATTGTTTCGCCGGCATTCCAGCAAGGACTTGATGAAGTCGCTTGCACCTATTGCGGCCAATGCGCTACCGTATGCCCGACGGCGGCTATCGTTGAGAAGGACGATACGGCGGCAGTATGGCACGCCCTCAGCGATCCTAAAAAGCACGTTGTCGTGCAAACCGCTCCTGCCGTGCGTGTAGCGCTGGGCGAAGCGCTCGGGATGGAGCCGGGTTCAATTGTTACCGGTCAGATGGTAGCTGCTCTGCGCCGTCTCGGGTTTGACAAAGTGTTCGACACGGACTTTACGGCTGACCTTACAATTTTGGAAGAGGGGTCGGAGTTCCTGGAGCGGCTCAATCATGGCGGCAAGCTGCCGATGATTACCTCCTGCAGCCCCGGTTGGGTCAACTTTATCGAGCTGATGTATCCTGATCTTCTTGACCATTTGTCTACGGCCAAGTCGCCGCAGCAGATGTTCGGTGCCCTGGTGAAGACATACTACGCCGAAAAGATGGGAATTGACCCGAAAGATATTGTCTCGGTTTCGGCTATGCCCTGCACCGCCAAAAAAGCGGAAGCCGTCCGGGAAGAAATGAAAGCAAGCGGTTATCAGGATGTTGATTATGTCATAACCACGCGCGAACTCGGACGAATGATCCAAGAGGCCGGCATTGAATTCTCCAAGCTGCCGTCCGAAGAATTTGACGCGCCGATGGGCATTGCCACGGGTGCCGGCGTCATCTTCGGTGCTACCGGCGGTGTTATGGAAGCGGCGCTCAGAACGGTCGCCGAAATTGTCACCGGCAAGGAGCTGGAATGCATTGACTTCCATGATGTGCGCGGGCTGACCGGCATTAAGGAAGCGAAAGTGCAGATAGGTGATTTGACCGTGAAAGTTGCAGTGGCGCATACGCTGGCGAATGCCAGGATGCTGCTGGACAAAATCCGTAAAGGCGAGGCCGACTATCACTTCATCGAGATCATGGCCTGCCCCGGCGGCTGCATTGGTGGCGGCGGCCAGCCGATAGCGACCTGCGCCGACTTCCGTCAAAAGCGCATTAACGCCATTTACGAATGCGACCAGTGCTCGGGTCTGAGAAAGTCCCACGAAAATCCGGCAGTCAAAGAACTTTACGACACCTGGCTGGGCAAACCCCTGGGCCACAAATCGCATGAGCTGCTGCATACGCATTATCATCCGCAAAAACGATAATAAACCAAAACAAGCTCCGGCTAGCCGGAGCTTGTTTTGTGATTTCTTCGGGGGCCGTCCTTGCGTAAGGACGTCTATTGGGAATTAAGGAGTCAGAAGTCAGAATTCAGAATTCAGGAGTCAGAATAAGGGGGGCCGGAGAGTATCCGAGATTTAGATTATCATTATTCTGAATCATGACTCCTGTATTCTGAAATCCTGGTTTTAGCCGCATAACTTTGTGAAAAATATCAAAATGTATTGGCAGGATAATGTCTTTTTGGTGAGAATATTAGAGTCGGATACAAGCCTGGGAGGTTGTTCTGGTGAAAGATCAGCATATTGTTATATCCAAAGCGACGATTGATCGTCTGCCGCTATACTTCCGCACACTGCGCAATGTGCAGGAAGAGGGACTGGAGATTATCTCCTCCGAAGAACTCGGCAGGCGCATCGGCATTACCCCGGAGCAGATCCGTAAAGACCTGTCGCTGTTCGGCGAGTTTGGCAAAAAAGGCGTCGGCTACTACGTCCGCGACCTAATTCGCAATATTGGGGAAATTCTCGGGCTGCATCGCAACTGGAATATTGCCATCGTCGGCGTTGGACATTTGGGCTGGGCACTTGCCAATTATCAAAACTTCTCTTCGCTCGGTTTTAATCTGGCGGCTACCTTTGACGTAGACCCGGGAATCGTCGGAGCGCGCGTCAACGATGTTCCGATTTATCATTTGGATGAGATGGAGCGGGTGATTCCCGAGAAGCACATTGTTATCGGTGTAATTACCGTTCCGGCTGAATTCGCCCAACAGGTCGCCAATCGTCTGATCAAGGCCGGTATTCGCGGCATCTGGAATTTTGCGCCGATCAAGCTTAATGTACCGGACGATGTAAAGCTGGTGAACGAAGACCTGTCCATCGGTCTCAGCAGTATTTCATATTATTTATCGCGCCAATTGCCGGGAGATAAATACTAAAAAAGTTTCATAAACCAACATAATATTGCAGGAATTATAATCCGGTTAGCGAATATTAAATTTGGATAATGTGAAATTTGTGACATGTTTGTGAACAAAGGATACATTGTCCCGGGCGTTTCTAAGAGAAACAAAATAAATAGTATGGACGACCCGGGATGCGTTCCCTGGCCGAAAGTACGCAGGAAAAACGAAGTATCTTATGGGCTGTTGCTGAGAAAAAGGCAACAGAGGCGAGTAAGACACCAACGGGGGTTTTTTGCCATGCGCAAAACGGTCTAATGGTGTTTTTTTTCATGTCAACTTATGGCGGAACATAGAAAGCATCTATATTCCACATAATAAAATAATGTTTTTTTGTTTGGGGTACGTCTGCCGGCGAACCAACGCCGGCAGAGCAATAATAAATATGACATTACAAGGAGGAAGTGTAGAATGATCGACATCCGGGATCGCGTACGCAACACCGCGCTGCACGCCAAGATTGTCAGCGCGGTAGAGGCGGCGGCTCTGATTAAGCCGGGAATGAACGTCGGAACCAGCGGTTTTACACCCGCTGGCTATCCGAAAGCGGTGCCGCTTGCTTTAGCTGAACGCATGAAAAAGGAGCCCTTTAAGATCAATCTTTGGACAGGTGCCTCGGTTGGCAAAGAGCTTGACGGCGCTTTGGCCGAGGTCAACGGCATCCAGAAGCGACTGCCGTATCAGACCAATGACGCAATCCGCAAGTCAATCAATAATGGCACCATTCAATACACCGACCTGCATCTTAGTCATGTTGCGCAAATGTCCCGTTACGGGTTCCTCGGCGGCAAAGTAGATGTCGCCATCGTGGAAGCATGCGCCATTACTGAAGAAGGCCATATTGTGCCGACCACATCGCTCGGCAACTCTGCTTCTTTCGTGCAAAGCGCCGATATCGTAATTGTCGAGGTAAATACTTCGCAGCCGCTCGAACTGGAAGGCATGCATGACGTATATGTTCCGCTTGATCCGCCCAACCGACAGCCTATCCCCATCGTAAAAGTGGATGATCGCATCGGTACTACATATATTCCTTGCGGCCCTGAGAAAATTGCCGCGATCGTAGCCTGTGACCTGCCTGACGCGGTTCGCCCGCTGGCGGAGATTGATGATGACGCTCGCGCGATGAGCGGCTATCTGGTAGAATTCTTCCAGAATGAAATCAAGGCCGGCCGCTTGCCGAAAAACCTGCTGCCGCTGCAATCAGGCGTGGGATCGGTAGCGAATGCGGTAATGTCCGGCTTGGTTGACTCGCCTTTCCAAAACCTTACCGTATTTACCGAAGTTATTCAGGACGGCATGTTTGACCTGATTGACGCCGGCAAACTTGACTTTGCTTCCGGTACATCGCTTACTCCTTCGCCGGAAGGCCTTAAGCGCTTGTATGCCAATATTAAAGAATACCGCAAAAAAATCATGCTGCGTCCGCAGGAAATTGCCAACAGCCCTGAGACTGCCCGCCGCTTAGGCATTATCGCCATGAATACCGCCATTGAATTTGACATCTATGGCCATGTCAATTCGACCCATATCATGGGAACAAAGATGATGAACGGTATCGGTGGATCCGGCGACTTTGCGCGTAACGGCTACCTGACGATCTTCTTCTCCAACTCGGTGGCGAAAAACGGCGATATTTCCTCGGTTGTGCCGATGTGCTCCCACTTTGACCATACCGAGCATGATATTGATGTGTTTATTACCGAACGCGGCGTAGCCGATGTGCGGGGCTTAAGCCCGAAAGAGCGTGCCCGTGTAATAATTAAGAATTGTGCACATCCTACCTATCAGCCGATGCTAATGGATTACCTGGAAAGAGCGGAAAAGGCGACTGGTTTCGCCCATACTCCGCACCTCTTAGACGAGGCTCTTTCCTGGCATACCCGGTTTATGCAAACCGGTTCAATGAAAAAGTAACAGAAGGAGGACATGAGAATGGCTAACGAAACACTTAAAGCCAAAATGGAAGCGTACACTGCCAAAGTGGAAAAATCGCTTGCCAAAAATCCGGAGCGGGTTAATCTCGCGCACAACCGCCTTTACACTCCGCTTGATCTTGAAGGGTTTGATTATGAGCGCGACCTTGGCTTCCCCGGAGAATATCCTTTTACCCGCGGCGTACAGCCCACCATGTACCGTGGCCGTTTCTGGACCATGCGTATGTATGCAGGGTTCTCGACTGCCGAAGAGTCCAACAAGCGGTACCGTTATCTGTTAGAATCGGGCGGTACAGGCTTGTCCTGCGCCTTCGACCTGCCGACCCAAATCGGTTATGACTCTGATGACCCCATCGCTGAAGGCGAAGTGGGCAAGGTAGGCGTTGCCATCGACTCGCTGGCCGACATGGAAATCCTCTTTGACGGCATTGACCTTGGCAAAGTTTCGACATCCATGACCATCAACGCTCCCGCATCGGTACTGCTGGCGATGTATATCGCCGTTGCCGAGAAACAAGGCGTTTCTCCCGATAAGCTGAACGGCACTATCCAAAACGACATTCTCAAAGAATATGCGGCGCGCGGCACCTATATCTTCCCGCCCAAGCCTTCAATGAGGCTGATCACCAACATCTTCGAATATTGCTCCAAGCATGTGCCGAACTGGAATACCATCTCCATTTCAGGCTATCATATCCGTGAAGCCGGTTCGACCGCTTCGCAGGAAATTGCCTTTACCATCGCTGACGGCATCGCTTACGTCGAAGCCGCTATCAAAGCCGGCCTGAATGTAGACGACTTTGCCGGCCGTCTGTCCTTCTTCTGGAACGCGCACAACAATGTGCTCGAAGAAGTGGCGAAATTCCGCGCTTCCCGCCGCATTTGGGCGAAAATAATGAAGGAGCGTTTCGGCGCTACCAACCCCAAGTCCTGGATGCTGCGCTTCCACACGCAAACAGCCGGCTCGATGCTGACAGCTCAGCAGCCTGACAATAACATTGTCCGCGTTGCCTTGCAAACGGCTGCCGCGGTAATGGGCGGCACCCAGTCGCTGCACACTAACTCCCGGGACGAAGCGTTGGCACTGCCGACCGAAGATTCCGTCCGTATCGCTCTCAGGACCCAGCAGATCGTTGCTTACGAAAGCGGCTTAGCCGATGTAGTTGACCCGCTGGGCGGCTCCTACTATGTAGAAGCGCTCACTAACAAGATTGAACAGGAAGCCTGGGATTATATCAAGAAAATTGACGACATGGGCGGCGCTGTTGTGGCCATTGAAAAAGGCTACATCCAAAAAGAAATTCAGGACAGCGCATACAAGTGGCAGATGGAAGTTGAGACCAAGCAGCGCATTATCGTCGGCGTCAACCAGTTCCAGATCAAGGAGAAGCCGGTTGAAGGCCTGCTGCGCGTAGACTCGTCCGTAGGCGACTTCCAGAAGAAGAAGCTTGCCGACCTCAAGGCTCGCCGCGACGCCAAAGCGGTGGAAAGAACGCTGGCTGCGCTTGAAGACGCTTGCAAAGACGAGAGCGTTAACCTTATGCCGTACATCCTGGATGCCGTTAAGGCTTATGCAACTCTCGGCGAAATCTGTGGCGTCATGCGCAAAGTGTTCGGTCTGTACGAAGCGCATGTAACCCTGTAAGCGAGAGAGAAGGAGGGACAACGATGTCAAAACGTATTCGCGTATTAGTAGCAAAGCCCGGTCTTGACGGTCATGACCGCGGCGCAAAAGTCGTGGCCCGCGCTCTTCGCGACGCCGGCTTCGAAGTAATTTACACCGGTATCCGCCTCACTCCTGAGCAGATCGCCGAAGCGGCACTGCAGGAAGACGTAAATGTTGTCGCGCTCAGCCTCTTATCCGGCGCGCACAACACCCTGTTCCCCAAGGTTGTCGAATTGCTCCGGCAAAAAGGCATGAATGATGTTCTTATAATCGGCGGCGGCGTTATTCCTGATGCCGATATCCCCGGCCTCAAAGCTGCCGGCATTGCCGAAGTGTTCACCCCGGGCACTCCGACCAGCGCGATTGTCGAGTATATCAAAGCCAATGTAAAGTAAACCGATTGCAATGAGGGCGGCAGCCGACCCTGCAGTGCAGGGCCGGCTGCCGCAATAGCACGGGTTAGGGTATCCTAACCCTTAGGTGGTGTTGTCCAGTGAATTTGGTAGAAGGCGTGCTTAGCGGCTCGCGTATCGCGATATCACGCGCGATTACGGCAGTGGAGAACGAGTACGACGAAGCAACCGCTATTATGCAGAAATTATATCCTCATACCGGCAAGGCCCATTTAATTGGCATAACCGGGCCGCCTGGGGCTGGCAAAAGCACTCTTACCGATAAAGTGGCCAAAGAGTATCGTCGTCAGGGTAAAACCGTCGGCATCGTGGCCATTGACCCAACCAGCCCGTATTCGGGCGGGGCGATACTGGGCGATCGTATCCGGATGCTCGATATCACGACCGATGAAGGTGTATTTATCCGCAGCATGGCAACACGGGGCAGTCTAGGCGGTTTGTCGCGCAAAACTGCCGACGCGGTTAAGATATTGGATGCTGCTGGCAAGGATATTATTATTATTGAAACCGTGGGTGTCGGGCAGTCGGAAGTGGATATTGTCAAAAATGCCGATACTACCATCGTCGTGATGGTGCCGGGGCTTGGCGACGATATCCAGGCCATCAAAGCCGGCATACTGGAAATAGGCGATATTTTTGCGATAAACAAGGCAGACCGCGATGGAGTTGACCGTCTCAATATCGAACTTGAAATGATGATGGATCTAAACCAGGATAAGGTGTCCTGGCGCCCGCCCGTCAAGCGTACGGTAGCCAGCATGAATCAGGGGATTGCCGAACTTGTCGGTGCTATTGATGACCATATCCGGCATTTGCACCAGTCAGGTGAGCTTGAAACGAGGCGCACCGAACGTGCCCGCAATGAACTCCTGGCTGCTCTGGACGAGCACATTGGACGGTATGTATTAAATAAACTTAATGTTTCCGGCCGGTTTGACAGCATGGTCGCAAGCGTGCAGAAACGGGAAAAAGATCCTTATACGCTTGTTGCGGAAATCATCAGCTCCATGCTGCGTTAATTTAGCCGAACGTTGTTTAATATTAAACTATATTCAAATTAGAAAGGGAGGTATATTTAATGTTTAAGGTTCTTAAAGTTGACCACATCGGTATTGCAGTGAAAAACCTCGAAGAGTCCAAAAAGTTTTATACCGAGGTTTTGGGCATGACCGCATTAGGCGAAGAAGTGGTTGAGGAGCAAAAAGTCAGAGTTTGCTTTATCCCGACCGGCGACAGCGAGGTAGAGCTGCTCGAATCGACTTCTCCTGACGGCCCGATCGCCAAGTTCATCGAGAAAAACGGCGAAGGCATCCAGCACATTGCGCTGCGTGTAGACAACATTGAAGCGGCGCTGGCCGACTTGAAAGAAAAAGGAATTCGCCTTATCGATGAAAAGCCCCGTTACGGTGCGGGCGGCGCCAGCATCGCTTTTATTCATCCGAAAGCTACCGGCGGCATTTTGCTCGAGCTTTCCGAACGCAAATAATCTCTTCTCTGTCCCAACATTGATGGAGGTGTGACATGGCTACCATCCAGGAAAAAATTGAGTTTCTCAAGAAAAGTCAGGAAAAGATCAAGCTTGGCGGCGGCGAAAAGCGGATTGAGAAGCAGCATGCCCAAGGTAAAATGACGGCCCGTGAGCGTATTGAGAAACTGCTCGACCCAGGCACATTCGTTGAGCTTGACCAATTCGTGCGTCACCGCTGCGTTAACTTCGGCATGGATACGAAAGAACTCCCCGGCGAAGGTGTAGTTACCGGCTATGGCACGGTTGATGGCCGCTTGGTTTACGTTTTTGCCCAAGACTTTACCGTCGAAGGCGGCTCGCTTGGTGAAATGCATGCAGCAAAAATCGTTAAAGTGCAAGATTTGGCGCTGAAGATGGGCGCCCCTTTGATTGGCATTAACGATTCCGGCGGTGCGCGCATTCAGGAAGCAGTTGATGCTTTAGCCGGATATGGCAAAATCTTTTTCCGCAATACCATTGCATCCGGCGTAATTCCCCAGATTTCGGCAATTATGGGCCCGTGCGCCGGCGGCGCAGTTTACTCCCCCGCGCTGACCGACTTTATTTACATGGTTAAAAATACTAGCCAGATGTTCATTACTGGCCCGCAGGTTATTAAATCGGTTACCGCCGAAGAAGTTACGGCCGAAGAACTCGGCGGCGCTATGACTCATAACAGCGTATCCGGCGTTGCGCACTTCGCAGCCGAAAATGAAGATGACTGCATTCGCCAGATTCGTTACCTGCTAAGCTTCCTGCCGAGCAACAACATGGAAACCGCTCCCGTCATTGACACCGGCGATTCACCGATGCGCATGGATCCGGGCCTCAATACACTGCTGCCTGACAATCCCAACATGCCGTACAACATGCTGGACGTAATTGCTAAGATTGTCGACAACGGCGAGTATTACCAGGTTCTGGAACACTACGCCAAGAACATTATAACCTGCTTTGCCCGCTTCGACGGTCAATCGGTGGGTATCATCGCCAACCAGCCTTCGGTTATGGCCGGCTGCCTGGATGTTAACGCATCCGACAAAGCAGCGCGCTTTATCCGCATGTGCGACTGCTTTAATATTCCGCTGGTTAACCTGGTTGACGTTCCCGGCTTCCTGCCCGGCACCAATCAGGAATACGGCGGCATTATCCGCCATGGCGCAAAAATGCTCTATGCTTATTCCGAAGCAACTGTTCCCAAAATTACCGTTATCACCCGTAAGGCTTACGGCGGTTCCTATCTGGCCATGTGTTCCCAAGACCTCGGCGCAGACCAGGTTCTGGCTTGGCCGTCGGCGGAAATTGCCGTCATGGGTCCTGCCGGAGCAGCCAACATCATTTTTAAAGGCGATCCGGATGCCAAAGCCAAAACCGAAAAATATGTGGAAGAGTTTGCTACCCCGTATAAAGCAGCCGAACGCGGCTTTGTCGATCAGGTAATCGAGCCTGCCGAAACCCGGCCGCGCATCATTTCCGCCCTTAATATGCTGGCTTCCAAGCGTGAAGCGCGTCCGGCGAAAAAACACGGCAATATTCCGCTGTAACCCGCTTGACAGAAAGGGGATAGAATAATGGGTTTTTTCGATTCCTTGTTCGGCGGCGGTAAAAAAGAGGCGGCTCCCAAAAAGAAGAAAAAAGCTGCTCCCGCTGCCGTGGAAGCCACTTTAGAAGAAAATGTGGAAGCCGGCATCAAGCCGGAAATTATCGCTGCTATCAGTGCCAGTATCAATATGGTAATGTCAGATGATGAAATGATTGCGGCTATCGCCGCCGCCATTCACCATTCCCGAGGCGCAGGAACAGGCTTAGGCCTGCGCATCAAGCGCGCCAGCGACGCCTGGGCGATTGCCGGCCGCCAGAAGATCATGGACAGCCGCCAATTCGCCTAGAAGTCTGTCCAACAATAATAATAAATAACAAATAGGATGGAGGAATTCTAACATGAGAAAGTTTGTAGTTAACGTCAATGGTGTTGCCTATAACGTTGAAGTGCAAGAGCAAGGCGTGACTGTCGCCGCAGCTCCTGCACCGGCTGCCGCTCCTGCGCCTGCCGCTGCTCCTGCACCTGCCGCTGCTCCTGCGCCGGCTGCCGCTCCTGCACCTGCCGCCGCTCCCGCGCCCAAAGCCGCTCCGGCTGAAGTGGGCGCCGGCGAAACCCCGGTGACCGCTCCGATGCCCGGTAAAGTTACTAAAATTGTTGCCAAAGCCGGCGCTAAGGTTAAGAAAGGTGACGTTATTCTGCTGCTGGAAGCCATGAAAATGCAGAACGAAATTGGCGCGCCGCGAGATGGCATCATCAAATCCATCAATGTTGATGCCGGACAAAGCGTTAAACCTGGTGAAATTATGGCAGTTATCGGCTAAGAATTATCCGGTTTGTGCGGCTGGGGATATCCAGCCGCACAACTGGAAAAATTAACCGGCAAAAAAGTTTAGAATAACCCTTGCGACTTATGTTAATAAATAGTATTCTGTCAATGTTTGGATTTTAATTACTTAATGGGAGGTAACAAAGAGAAATGGAAGCATTACTCCACCAGTATCCATGGTTAGATGAGCTTCTGATGGGTATCCTGGGCCTTTCTTGGAAGCACGTCGTTATGTGGTTGATTGGCGCAATTCTGATTTATCTTGCGGTTAAGAAGGATTATGAGCCGGCGCTGCTGCTGCCGATCGGTTTCGGCGCAATCCTGGCCAATATCCCGCATTCTTCCGCAGTTTCCACGCACCCTGGCGAAGAAGGGTTCCTTATCGTTCTGTACCAAGCTGGTATTGCTAACGAACTATTCCCCGTACTTATCTTTATTGCCATTGGCGCAATGTGCGATTTCGCTCCGCTGATCCGTCGCCCGTCGGTAATGTTGTTTGCGGCAGCTGCCCAGTTTGGAATTTTCGCGACAGCTATTGCCGCAACTCTCGTGGGCTTTTCTTTTGAGCATGCCGCTTCGATCGGCATTATCGGTGCAGCCGACGGTCCGACTACCATCTATGTTGCCAGCCGTTACGCGAAAGAATTGTTAGGACCGCTTTCTGTTGCCGCATACTCGTATATGTCGCTCGTGCCGGTGATCCAGCCGCCTGTTATCAAGGCAATCACCACTGAAAACGAGCGCAAGATTAAAATGAGCTTTGTCGGCGAAGAGCCCGTTTCCCAGACTACCAAGTTCCTCTTCCCGATCATGATTGTACTGATTGCCGGTATTGTTGCGCCGATTTCGGTTGCATTAATTGGCGCGCTTATGTTCGGCAATATTTTGAAAGAAGCCGGTTGCGTCGAAAATCTTTCCGGTGCGGCAGAAAATGAGTTAGCTAACCTGGTTACTTTGGTGCTTGGCATCACTATCGGCGGCACTATGTCGGCCGATCGTTTCCTGACAATTGAAGTAGGTCTGATCATGGTGCTGGGCGCTATTGCCTTTGTATTTGATACTGTCGGCGGCGTGCTGTTCGCCAAGCTGCTGAACATGTTTAGCTCCAAGAAGATCAATCCAATGATCGGCGCTTGCGGCATCTCGGCCTTCCCGATGTCTGGCCGCGTCATTGCCAAAATGGCGCTCAAAGAAGATCCGACGAACTTTATCATTCAGCATGCTATCGGTGTTAACGTTGCCGGTCAGGTTGCTTCGGTTGTTGCCGGCGGTCTGGTGCTCGCGTTAATTCCGGCGCTGACGAAATAACAAGGGGAGGAAAAGATAATGGGTGTAGCAACAACTAAAGCGATCACCATGCTGGCAGTAGCCCTGCCCACTATGTTCGCCGTTATCGCCGTGTTTATTCTGGCTACTAAGGCTTTACATGCCGCTTTCCCGGCTCCCGCAGAGGAAGAAGAGGAAGCGGATGACGAGGAATAATCCTCGTCTTTCCGCGAACTGAATAAGAATCAACCAAATTGAGTAGTCTTATAATAACAGCAGATACACTACATGCAGCACTAGATATGATTATTCGTGGCTGCGTATAGAACCTCTTGCTGAATTAGGCAATGCACCATTTATTTATACTAACAGCTATGTAGGAGGAGAGACAATGGAAATATCCACTGCAGCATTGGTATCCATCGTAGCACTGCTCATCATCGTTCTTATTTCCTGTTTCAAGGAAATGAACGTTGGTATCCTTGGTATCGCTGCCGGTCTTTTTGTTGGTATGACTTTTATGAAAATGAAAGTATCAGCTGTATTTGCCGGCTGGCCGGTAAGTTTATTCATGATCTTGGTCGGAGTTACCTTCATGTTTGCCTGCGCGCAGGTCAACGGCACAATGGAGAAGTTCAGCGCTTATGCCGTACGCCTGGCGAAAGGTAACACCGCGCTGATTCCGATAATTCTCTTTGTACTTGTTACCATCGTCACTACCATCGGTCCTGGCAACATTGCTTCGACTGCACTGATGGCGCCAGTGGCAATGGCGATAGCTGGTCGTATTGGTCTTCCTGCTTTCGCGATGACTTTACTGGTAGTTGGCGCCGCAAACGGCGCGGCTTTCTCGCCGTTTGCCCCGACAGGCATTATTTCTAACGGTCTTATCGCCAAGATGGCCCCTGGATTGGGAATACCCGCTGAATCGCTTAGCGCTCTTGCCTGGAAAATTCATTTTAACTCAGAAATTGTACAAGGCGTTGTAAACTTCGGCGGCTTCTTCCTGTTGGGCGGTCTGGCTTGGATGCGCAAGCAAAAAGGCAATGCCATCAATATTGACGAAATTGCGCCGAAGCCAGAGCCCTTTACAACTCATCAATGGATAACTTTAGCAGGTATTGCCGCTCTTGTTTCCGCAGTAATCTTTCTTAAATGGGACGTAGGTATGACCGCGTTTTTCATTGGCTCAATCTTCATGCTTTTCGGTATTGCCGATGACGCTAAGGCTGTTAAGTCGATGCCGTGGGGCGTTATCCTGATGGTGTGCGGTATGTCGGTATTGATTGACGTAATGGATAAAGCCGGTGGCCTGAACGCCATGGTTAAGATGATCGGAGCGGTTTCCAATCCGACCACTGTCAACGGTGTGCTGGGTTTTGTTACCGGCATCATTTCAGCATATTCCAGCTCTTCTGGTGTGGTAATGCCCATGTTCCTGCCAATGGTTCCCGGCCTGATTAAAGAGATCGGCGGCGGCAATCCTGTTGCTCTCATTTCCTCGATCAACATTGGCGCGCACCTGGTAGATACCTCGCCGCTTTCTACATTGGGCGCTCTGTGCATTGCCTGCGCCGCCGAACACGAGGACAAAGCTAAGTTGTTCCGCAATCTCATGCTCTGGGGACTGTCCATGTCGGTTGTCGGCGCTATCGTCTGCTATGTGGCCTTCGGTCTGCTCGGTCTCTAAAACTTTATAAGCGCGGGGGGATTTTTCCCCCTTGCTTACGACAATATCCAACTAACATAAAGAAGGTTTTTTCACTCGTTTCGCGAATACTGTTAAACATTATATATGTCGGAAATAGCAATTTTCGGCATATAATTTTCACTGCAAGTTTTCTGATTAGTGGCTATTTTGCTACTGTAAGCAACATTTTAAATTTTTGAAAGGGGGGATGCCGCCCATTGGCTGGTTGTTACGAAGCTGCAACGGTCTTATCCCAATCGCACCAGGTAAGATGGCAGAGTAGATGCTGGATGACCACTAGACAAAACTCTCCAGGAAGACATTATTTTTGAGTCTAATATTATGGCGAGGAGGAAAAGAATTAATGGATATTTCATTGGCAGCAATTATGTCGTTAGTTGCCCTTGCAGTCGTTGTTATCATCAGTTGTGTTAACGAGGATTTGAATGTCGGTTTCTTGAGCATTGGTTTTGCTATTGTTGTCGGCGGTATCTGGGGTGGCATGACCGGCGCCAAAATTATGAGCTCGTTTCCACTCAGTCTGTTCATGATTTTGGTTGGTGTTACTTTTATGTTTGGTATGGCGCAGACCAATGGCACGATGGAAAAGCTTACCGCTTACTCAGTCCGCCTATGCAAAGGTAACACTGCGCTAATACCTCTTATTGTATTTTTGCTTACTACTTTTGTCACTACCATTGGACCTGGTAATATTGCTGGCACAGCATTAATGGCGCCGGTAGCTATGGCTATTGCTGCACGCGTCGGCATGCCTGCCTTTCTGATGACGCTCATCGTTGTTGGTGCGGCTAATGGCGCGGCATTCTCCCCCTTCGCCCCTACAGGTATTATATCCAACGGTTTAATCGCTAAAATGGCGCAACCGCTTGGATTGACTGACCTTAATGGTTTGGCTTGGAAAATTCATTTCAACTCCGAAGTAGCTCAAGGTCTTGTCAATGTTGGTGGTTTCTTCCTGCTGGGAGGTTGGGCTTGGATTCAAAAGCAGCGTGGCGCTACTCTGAATATTGATGAACTTGCGCCTAAACCAGAGCCGTTTGATAAGCATCAATTGCTTACGCTTGCTATGGTAGCTCTACTGATTGTTTTAGTTGTTGTTCCGGGTCTTCCTGGTATGAAGGGCGTATTCCCGAAGTACGTAATGAATATGCTTTCTAATGTTGGCTCTATCGCGTTTATCCTTTCCTGCGTGCTTATGCTGACCGGATCTGGGGATAGTAAAAAAGCTGTAAAGGTAATGCCGTGGGGCGTTATTATGATGGTTTGCGGTGTTTCGGTATTGATAGATGTAATGGATCAATCCGGCGGCCTTAATGCTATGGTTAAGATGATCGGTGCGATCTCCAATCCGGTTACGGTCAACGCATGGCTTGGTCTCTTTACCGGTATTATCTCGGCATACTCCAGTTCGTCTGGTGTAGTAATGCCGATGTTCTTACCACTTGTGCCTGGTCTTATTAAGGAGATCGGTGGCGGCAACCCTATTGCCATGATTTCTTCGATCAATATTGGCGCACACTTGGTTGATACCTCGCCGCTCTCAACACTGGGCGCGCTTTGCATTGCCTGCGCCGGTGAACACGAAGACAAGGCCAAGTTGTTCCGCAACTTGCTCATCTGGGGTCTTTCGATGTCCGTTGTCGGCGCTATTGTGTGCTGGGTCTTCTTCGGTATTCTTGGTTTCTAATAGTAACGCGCAATCGGGTCGGCGGCATAGGCTGCCGGCCCGATTTTCGCAATTTGCGATGATTTTCCCGTTTATTCCTGTTATACACGGACAAACTAAGGGAGAATTGCCGAAAGATTACCGTCGAGCAGAAGGGGATATTTACTACGATAGAGTATTTAATATAGGTATAATTCCACAATTTTTACAAGGAGGCACAAAGCAAGAATGAAACCGTTAAAAAATGTCGTTGTACTTGACCTGTCGCGGGTTTTGGCAGGTCCCTATTGCTCGATGATGCTGGCCGACTTTGGCGCCAACATCATTAAGATTGAGCCACCCGAAGTTGGTGATGATTCCCGGGCATTCGGACCTTTTATCGGCAAAGAGAGCGTTTATTACATGAGCTTAAACCGGAATAAGCGCTCGATTACCATGAACTTCAAAGAGCAGGAAGCCATTGACTTGTTTAAGGAAATGGTCAAAAAAGCTGATGTCGTGCTGGAAAACTATCGGCCTGGCACAATGGAAAAATTCGGTATCGGCTATGATGTTCTGAAAGAGATTAATCCCAAAATCATCTATGCGGCCTGCTCCGGCTTCGGCCACACCGGTCCTTATAAAGATAAGCCGGCTTATGACATCGTTGTGCAGGCAATGGGCGGCATCATGAGCATCACCGGTCCTGAAGGCGGCGAACCGTGCCGCGTCGGCGCATCGGTCGGCGATATTATTGCCGGGATGTTTACTGCCTATGGCATTATGACCGCACTCTACCACCGCGCCATGACCGGTGAGGGACAGAAGGTTGATGTAGGCATGATGGATTGCCAGGTTGCCGTATTGGAGAATGCTATGGCCAGGTATCTGTCCTCCGGCGTTGTGCCTAAGCCCGCCGGCACGCGCCACCCCTCCATCACACCGTTCGAATCTTATACAGCCCAAGACGGTTATCTAATTGTCGGGGCTGGCAATGACCGGCTGTGGGAAAAGCTGTGCAAGCTGATCGAACGGCCCGATCTCATTGCCGATGAGCGGTTTGTGACAAACGCCAAGCGGACTGAGAATGTGAAACAATTAAAAACAATTTTGGACGATGTTTTCCGTCATAAGACTGTTCAGGCATGGATTGATAAGCTCGAAGACGCCGGCATTCCCTGCGCCCCGATTAACACCATTGATAAGGTTATCAGCGATCCTCAGGTCAACTACCGCAATATGATCGTCGAGACAGATCACCCGGTCGCCGGTAAAATCAAGATGGCCGGCGTTCCCGTGAAAATGTCGGCTACGCCGGGCTCAGTAGATACTCCGGCGCCGCTCTTAGGACAACATACTGAGGAGATTCTGCAAGAGCTCTTGGGCATGACTGCCGAGCAAGTAGCTGCCCTGAAAGCGAAGAAGGTGCTGTAATTGCTTGCGTATCCCCCTAGGGTACGGTATACTAGTAGCGGATCAAACCGTGATAGGGGGATAGCATGGCCAACATAACCGTACACTCTACCATTACCCGCAAAAACGCCATTATTATGGGCGTGCTGGTAGCATTCTTTCTCTTCCTGTTTGCCTTTGACCTGTATGCATGGCTGGGTAAGGGCTTCTTTCACCCGGTTGAGCTGGCTTTTGAAGTATTCGTGCTCTATATTCTGGCCGAGCGAATGGGCGCAAAATATACCTACGAATTAGGCAAAAGAAGTATTATCTTTACCAAGCGAGGCCTGTTTGGCCGCGATGCGAAGCACGAAGTGTTATACAAGGACATTTTCGGCATCTACCTCTACAAAGCGAAGCTGGTCAGTTACATTAAGTTCCGCCGCACCTTTCGCCTGAATTCAGCTCTTGACGGACGCGATGTCTGGGTGCTCGGCTATGAGTATCATGATGACAAAGGCGCAAAGCAAAACCACCGGGTTTACTTTAAGCCCAGTCCGGAAATGCTGGCGGCGCTGAAGGATAAGCTGCCGGGAAAAGTGCATGGCACGGAGGAAAAAACCATACAAGAACTGGTAAAAGAAGAAATCAAAGCAGAACAATAAACAAAACCCCGGGAAAATCACAGCCGATTTTCCGGGGTTTGTATTTTTTTTCACACAAATTTCTGGAAACGTATTCCCCCTTTATCAGAAAAGTGCTACGATTAAAAAAGAAAATTTTTCCTGGGAGGGGATACTATGTTAAACGGTAGCGCCTGGATTGCCATTGCAATCTTTGTAACCGTGTACGGCATAATTGTTTCGGAAAAGGTGCACCGGACGAAAATCGCTCTGGTCGGGGCAGTGGCTCTTTTGCTCGTAAAAATCATGCCCCAGGAAGAGGCAATCGTGAAGATTGATTTTAATACTCTCGGACTGCTGACAGGCATGATGATCATTGTTGCTATTGCCATGCGGACAGGGATGTTCGAGTATATGGCCGTGCTGCTGGCGAAACGGGTTAAAGGCGACCCGCTGCGGATCATGACAGTATTTTTTGTTTTTACAGCCGTTACCTCCGCTTTTCTCGATAATGTCACTACCGTACTGCTGGTAACGCCAATCATTTTTTCCATTACTTCTTCGCTTAAGGTTAATCCGGTGCCGTTCCTGGTATCCGAGATACTTGCTTCCAACATCGGAGGCACGGCGACACTGATCGGCGACCCGCCGAATATTATGATTGGCGGTGCGGTAGGGCTCGGTTTTAACGATTTTGTAATTGCGCTTGCGCCCGTGGTTGTTGTCATTGGCTTCATTACTAACTGGCTGTTTCTCATGATTTACCGGAAACAGCTGATTGTCAGCCCGGAAGCGCAGCAACGCATCATGGACTTGGATGAAAATTCCTATCTGGAAAACCCTATACTTCTGAAAAAAGTGCTGGGGGTACTGACGCTAACGATCGCGGGCTTTGTCCTGCACAAAGCGCTTCACTTTGATTCCGCAACCATTGCGATGGGCGGCGCGGCGGTGCTCCTCTTAGTCAGCGGGATCGAGCCGGAGGAGATTTTTAAAGAATTGGAGTGGAACACCCTGTTTTTCTTTATCGGTCTATTCATAGTCGTGGGCGGTCTGGAAGTAACCGGTGTCATCCGCATGATCGCCGAATGGGGTCTTAGTATCACTCACTCCGATATTATATTGCTCAACGCGCTCATTCTCTGGCTTTCCGCCATAGCCTCGGCGTTTATTGACAATATTCCGTTTGTGGCGACGATGATTCCGCTCATCAAGTCGATGGCTCAGGTTGGCAATATCGACGTCTCGACACTGTGGTGGTCGCTGGCGCTTGGCGCTTGCCTTGGCGGCAACGGCACAATTATCGGCGCATCGGCCAATGTGGTAGTATCCAGTATCGCTGCCGGACGGGGTTACCCGATGACATTCCTCGCGTATATGAAAATTGCTTTCCCGTTAATGCTGGTTTCAATTGTGATTTCGCATATTTATATTTATGTCCGGTATCTAATGTAGGACCTGGAGAGCGAGAGAGATCTCGCTCTTTTCTGTTTTTACTGCATTCTTTTAAAAGTTATAAATTTAACATGCTATTTAAAGCAGGTAACTTGATTACGAAAGATGAATATATAGTATGTTTAGGTACTGGTATGACCACTAGGCCAAGCGCTATGGTTCTTCATGGCGCGCCCGGCGCTAGGTGAGTGTTGCAAACTCTTTTTAAGCATTTATTCTTTCTTTGTCATCAGAGCATACTAGGAACGCCTGTGCCGTCAGATCGTGCGCATATGCCAGGCAGCAAGCTCTCGGCACGGGACCATCCTGTTTCGTCGGATCGAGCGTTATGCCGTCCATGGCACGCTCGACACTAGGAACGTCCTGTTCCGTCGCCATCCATGAGTGGGAGGTGCAGTATTGGAAAAAAGTCAGGAAGGGATTGTATTGGCGACAGTGAACGGTATAGCCAAAGTAAAGGTGGCCCGGCATTCATCCTGCGAGAATTGCGGTTCTTGCCCGGGAAATACTGCCGCCGTGCTGGAGGCCCGCAATCCGGTAGATGCCAGACCGGGTCAGCGGGTGCTGCTGGAAATGCAGCAAGACAGCATCGTGAAGGCGGCATTCATTGTTTTCATACTGCCTTTACTGGGAGTTTTCGCGGGAGCGTCCGGCGGCACCTATTTGGCCGATGCACTGCTTGTCCCGGCAAATCCTGTCCAAATTGGCGGCGGCATTTTCGGTTTCACTATTTCGCTATACGCGATACGCCGGTTTGACCGTCGCGCCAGAAGCGATAACGACATGCGGCCAGTCATTATTCGCATCTTGTCTGAGTAATTTTGTGAGGTGATACTATGGCCAAAACATTTCAGGGAGGGGTGCACCCTGACGACCGCAAGCGGATGACTGCCGCCAAACCGGTTGAAGTCATGCCCCTTCCCGCAAGAGTAATTATTCCTGTGCGGCAGCATATTGGCGCGCCGTGCACACCAATCGTCAAGGCGGGTGATTTGGTTAAAAAAGGCCAGATGATAGCCGAGGCGCAGGCATTTGTCGCCAGCCCGGTCCATGCTTCGGTATCCGGAAAAGTGGTCGAGGTTGCCGAGTATCCGCATCCGGTATTCGGCTCTTGCACAGCCATCGTCATTGAAAGTGACGGTTTGGATGAGTGGCTTGACGGGCTGCCGCTCCAGCGAGAATGGAAAGTTCTTGATGCGGCGGCGATCAAAGATATTATCCGCGATGCCGGCATTGTCGGCATGGGGGGAGCGACTTTCCCCACGCATGTGAAACTTGCGCCTCCTGCCGAGAAAAAGATTGATACCTTTATTCTCAATGGCGCGGAATGCGAGCCGTATCTGACAGCCGACCACCGCGTCATGCTGGAAGAGGCGGAGCGGGTGATCACCGGAACGCAGATTGTGATGAAAGTTCTTGGCGTTGTGAAAGGCTTTATCGGCATCGAAGCCAATAAACCCGACGCCATTGAGGCTATGCGTATCGCTGCCGCCGGCACGGGCATCGAGGTAGTGGCGCTGGAGACGAAATATCCGCAGGGCGCGGAAAAGACCCTCATTAAAGCAATTGTTGACAGGGAGGTTCCGTCTGGTGGTTTGCCGATGGACGTCGGTGTCGTTGTGCAGAATGTCGGCACGGTAGTCGCTGTGGCCAACGCGGTAGAGAAGGGCATACCGCTGATTGAACGTGTGGTTACCGTTACCGGTGGAGCCGTGGCCGAGCCGAAGAATATTCGCCTCCGGGTTGGCTGCACGTTTGGGCAGGCTGTTGAGTTTTGCGGCGGCCTTAAGGAACAGCTGGCTAAAATTATTATGGGCGGCCCCATGATGGGTATGGCGCAGCGCAGCCTGGAAGTGCCTGTTATTAAAGGGGTCTCCGGCATATTGGCGCTAAGCGCCGCGGATGTGAATGCCGGGCCGGAGCGGCCGTGTATTCGCTGTGGCCGCTGCGTGAAGGCCTGCCCTATGGGTCTGACGCCGAACATGCTGAGCATACTTGGCGAGCGGGGATTGTACCAGACGGCGAAAGAGGAATACGACCTGCTGGATTGCGTAGAATGCGGTTCATGCGTATATGTATGTCCGGCCAAACGGAATATCGTGCATTACGTTAAACTTTCCAAAGCACAGACTGCGGCGGCAGCCGCGAAAAAATAGGAGGTGGACGTGTGAGCGCGGAAGCTAATGTACAGACAAGGATGCTGACAGTGTCAGCTTCGCCGCATATTCGCTCAGACGAATCTATCGCTCGGATTATGTGGACGGTAAATGCCACGCTGGCCCCGGCGGCTTTGTTTTCGGTATACCGCTTTGGTATGCCGGCCTTGACGACAATGGTTCTGTGTATTGTCGTTGCCGTGGCAACCGAGTATTTAATTCAGAGATGGCGGGACAAGCCGGTAACAATCAATGACGGCAGCGCATTTCTCACAGGTCTGCTGCTGGCAATGAACATTCCCGCAACTTTGCCCTGGTATATGCCTGTATTCGGCACTGTGGCCGCTATCGCCGTGGCCAAGCACACAATGGGCGGCTTAGGCTATAATATCTTTAATCCGGCGCTGATTGGCCGGGCTGTTTTGCTGGCTTCCTGGCCTGTCGCCATGACTACCTGGCCGGAAATGGCCAGCAAAGTAGACGGGGTTACCTCAGCTACACCGTTAGGTATATTGAAAATGCAGGGATACGAAAAGCTGGTTGCGGTTTTCGGTGACAAGGCCGAAATGTATAAGTCTCTTTTCATTGGCACACGCAGTGGCAGTATGGGCGAGACTTCAGCGCTGCTTTTAATTGCCGGCGGCTTGTTTCTTATCTATCGCGGCTACATCAACTGGCAAGTACCGGTCATTATGATTGGCACCGTGGGTGCTTTGACGGCAGTTTTCGGCCAAGATCCCATTATGCATATGATGTCTGGCGGACTGATACTGGGTGCGTTTTACATGGCTACTGATATGGTGACGATTCCTATCACGGTGAAAGGGCAAATGGTTTTTGCGGCGGGAGCCGGCGCACTGACCGTTTTGATTCGACTGTTGGGCGGCTATCCGGAAGGGGTATGCTATGCTATCCTGCTTATGAATTGCGTCACCCCGTTGATTGACCTATGGATCAAGCCCGCAAAATTCGGGGCAAGGAGGTAGGAACTATGGCTCATGACGCACACGGACACGATGATAAAAATAACAGTATTTTTAAAATTGCCATGAACCTGACTATTACCTGTTTTATTTCCGGGGCAATTATTGCGGGAACGTATGCCATCACCGAGCCGGCTGCAGCGGCCCAGCGGATAAAAGCCAAGAATGATGCTATGCGGGAGCTGGTAAAAGACGCTGATTCCTTCAAAGCCGTCGAAGGCAAGGAAGGATGGTATGCCGGCATTAAAGACGGCAAGGTGATTGCCTATGTCGTGCCTGCCAGCGGCAAGGGATACGCAGGTACGATCGAAATGCTGGCTGCAGTAACTCCCGACGGCAAAGCAATGGACTTCAAAGTTCTCAAACACGCCGAAACTCCGGGGCTTGGCGATAAAATGACAGAGCCTAAATTCCGCAAGCAGTTTAGCGGCAAGGAGGCAAATGATTTGGAGGTTGTCAAAGTCCCTTCTGATAAGAATATTCAAGCGCTGACCGGAGCGACTATTACCTCTAGGGCGGTAACGAAAGGCATTAAAGACGCTGTAGAAGCGGTTGCCGAATATGCAGCAAGCCAGAAAAAGTGAGGTGCGAATATGAACTACTGGTCCATATTTAAAAAGGGCATTTTTGAAATGAATCCCATATTCCGCCTTGCGTTAAGCCTTTGCCCGGCGCTGGCGGTAACTTCGACCGTCTTTAACGCGCTCGGAATGGGGCTGTCGGTTTTGGCGGTTATTACAGCCAACAACATTGTTGTCTCGCTCGTTAAAAACTATGTAAATCCGAAAGTTCGCGTGCCGGTGTTTATTACCATAATCGCTACCATCGTTACCCTGATTATATTAATTTTAGAAGCTTATTTTCCGGCGGTTTATAAGGAATTAGGCCTTTACCTCGAACTGATTGTGGTATTTGCGATTATCCTGGCCAGGGCGGAAGTGTTTGCCATGAAGAACGATGTGCTGCCGTCTGCCGTTGACGGCTTAGGCATGGGTGCCGGTTTTGCCTTGGCAATGGTGTTTATCGCCGTTATCCGCGAGGTTCTTGGAACCGGCATGATACTTGGCGGCACTTCCCTGGCCATACAAATCTTCCCTCAGGCGTATGACGGTCCTATGATCATGATCCTCGCGCCCGGAGCTTTCTTGGTCATCGGCCTGATGATCGGAATGTTTAATCTAATTGCCGAATATCAGAATAAACAGGCTGCCTTAAAGGCTAAAACGGCCTGTCAGCAGCTTGCAGTACAAAGGGGTGAGGCAGGATGATGGAATACTTCACATTATTTATGGGTGCCGTTATTGTCAATAACTTTGTACTGACCCGCTTTTTGGGCCTTTGTATTTTCTTCGGAGTTTCCAAGAGTTTAAGCGCATCGGTGGGGATGGGCATGGCGGTAGCCTCAATCCTTACCATATCATCCGCACTGGCGTGGCTGGTGTATAACTTCGTTTTGGTACCATATGATCTCGTATTCCTGAAAATTGTAGTTTTCGTCGTGCTTATCGCTTGTTTCGTGCAGTTTTTAGAGATTGCCATAAAAAAGTTTGCGCCTGCTCTCTACGAAATGTGGGGGATATACCTGGTGCTCATAGCTACCAACTGCGTGGTACTGGGCGTACCGCTCATTAACGCCACAGCCAACTACGGTTTCCTGAAAAGCATTATTAATGCCTTTGGCTCAGGGGCAGGCTTTGCCCTGGCGATCATCCTGATGGCCAGTTTGCGGGAAAAGCTGCAGTATGCCGATGTGCCCAAAAGCCTTCAGGGGATGGGGATTGCCTTTATTATCGCGGGTATGCTTGCCCTGTCTTTTTTAGGTTTTTCAGGCATGATACCGTTATAAGGCGGGTATGGAAAGGAGCGTGAGACGTAAATGGAACATTCTCTCATAAGTCATTCATTGATAATACTTGCCATTATGACAAGCTTGGGTGTTATTTTTGGCTTGGTCCTCGCCTATGCTAACAAGAAATTAGCTATCGAGGTTAATCCGCTCATTCATGCGGTAGAAGACGTTTTGCCCAAAGGCCAGTGCGGTGCCTGCGGCTTTGCCGGCTGCATGGCTTATGCGGAGGCGGTTGTTACCAATCCGGATGTACCGCCGACGCTTTGTATCCCCGGTAAAGATCCCGTGGCGAAGGCAGTCGCGGAGCTTACAGGCAAGGCTGCTGCCGCAGTTGAGCCCCGCATTGCGCAGGTAAAGTGCGCAGGGGCCGAAGGCAAGGCGGTAAAAGCTTATGAATATTCCGGTGTAACAGACTGCATGGCGGCAAATTTGCTGTTTGGCGGTCCGAAAAGCTGCAAATACGGCTGTTTGGGACTTGGGACATGTGTTAGCAATTGTCCCTTTGATGCAATG
>JAOACF010000050.1 GCA_026417995.1 Negativicutes bacterium | reverse complement strand
TATACTACATTTATCGCTTAATTTGGAGATGTTCAGGCAAATTAAAAGGCTGCCGACATGACTTTGTCGACAGCCAGAGACAGGTTTTATCCTGTCTTATTTTTTTATTACGTATTCAGCATTTCCTTGACAATAGTATTTACCAGTTTGCCGTCAGCGCGGCCTTTTACCTTCGGCATGAGCACAGCCATAACCTTTCCCATCTCCTTCGCGCTTGTCGCGCCGGTTGCGGCTATCGCTTCAGCAACAACCGACCGAACCTCTTCCTCGCTCATTTGCCGGGGGAGATAATCCATGAGTATGGCAATCTCATTTTCGAGTGTTTCTACCATATCAGGCCGGTTGCCTTTTTTAAATTCTTCCAGGGAGTCCCGGCGCATCTTGACTTCTTTGGCCAGAACATCCAAGATTTCCTCCTCGGTTAGCTCCTTCTTGCGGTCGATTTCAACATTTTTAATATTGGCACGGACCATACGGATAACGGACAGCCGAAGTTTGCCGGTTTCTTTGTCCTTCATAGCCTGTTTCATGTCCTCATTCAGGCGTTCTTTTAACGACATATCAATACCCCCATTATAGATAGAGCCGTTTAAAAGTATCCCTTTTAAACGGCTTGCGTGGACCGGTTAGTTATATTTGCGCTTCCGCGCTGCCTCGGACTTCTTTTTACGTTTCACACTCGGCTTTTCGTAATGTTCACGTTTCCGGACTTCGGAAAGAACGCCGGCTTTTTGGCAGGAGCGCTTAAATCTCCGGAGTGCACTGTCCAATGTTTCATTTTTGCCTACTTTAACTTCTGACATCTGATCTCCCTCCCTCCACGAAGACCTACGGGGAAGAACTATTCACATACACCTAAATATTATACACTAGCCCGTCAAATATTGTCAATATCAGCCTGGAGGCCACTTCATAAAACGTCCACCCAGTATATGTCCGTGCAAATGGTACACGGTTTGACCGCCGTTGTCTTTAGTGTTAAATACTACGCGAAACCCGTCCCGGGAAACACCGGCGATCTCTGCAATCTCCGGAATTTTCATCATCATATGGCCCAGTAAGGCGGCATCGTCAGGCGATGTATCCAAGAGGTTGGCAATATGCTTTTTGGTAATGACTAAAATATGTACCGGTGCAACCGGGTTGATATCCGAAAAAGCAATAATCTGCTCATCTTCGTAAATTGCTTTAACCGGAATTTCTTTATTCACGATTTTGCAGAAAATACAATCTTGCATTGCTGCACCCCCTCTCGCTGGTAGAGCGCGCTATTCAAAACTAGAATATACACCTATAAAAAAAATATTCGGCTCATCCAGGCGATATCCTGCCAGAAACAGCAGTATTTCGAAATTAATTGGTGATTTCTCCCCAGAATCCGTCCTTATGTAGTTTCTTTAGCGTCACGGCCTTAAGTGTCCCCGCCGGCAAATTTCCGCCGCTAAATACATGCATATAGTTAGGCGTATAACCGTTAGCCACTCCGTCATCGCTTGCTTCGAACAAAACCTGGACGGTAGTTCCGATGAAGGGCTCGCGAAAATCCCGTGATTTTTTGTCAGCCACTTTTTCCAGTGCCTTAACCCGGCGTTTCTTCTCCTCTTCGGAAACTTGCCCGGCGAAAGACGCCGCCGGAGTACCGGACCTTTTCGAATAGGGGAATATATGCAATCTGGCAAAGTTCATTGTTTCAACGAAGGCCAACGTATTGGCAAACTGTTCGTCACTCTCCCCCGGAAAGCCGACAATGACGTCTGTTGTAATTGCAATGCCGGGGATCTGCCTCTGTATGCCTTGCACCAAATGCCGGTATTCAGCAGCAGTATATTCGCGGTTCATCGCCAGCAGCACATTGTCATCGCCCGACTGCAGCGGCAGGTGCAGATGCGGGCATAATCGCGTATCTTCCCGCATTAGCTTGATAAGTTCATCCGAAACCTCTACTGATTCCAGTGAACCCAACCGCAGGCGCAGCAGCCCCTCAGTCTTGAGGACGGTTTTAACAGCGTCAGTCAGCGTAATTCCTTCTTGGCTGTCCCGCCCATATGCTCCGAGATGGATGCCGGTCAGCACAATTTCCTGAAAGCCTGCCGCTGTCAATTTGGCGGCTTCACGGGCAATGCTGGCCAGCGGACGCGAGCGGAGCGGGCCGCGCGTATAGGGGATAATGCAATAGGTGCAATAGTTCGTGCAACCTTCCTGAATTTTAAGAAACGCCCGGGTGCGTCCGGGCGCCTCAAACAGGGGGATATCCTCAAATTCTTTCGCGACCATAATGTCCGTCACGGCATTAATTGTCCGCTTCTGATCCGCCGCCGCTTCCACCAAATCCACGATGTTCTGCCTGTCTTGCGTTCCCACAATGACATCTACTCCGGGAATGGCCTCAATTTGTTCAGGCGCAACCTGGGCATAGCAGCCGGTAACTACGATTGTGGCGGCCGGGTTGGTTCGCACGGCCCGGCGTATAAGCTGGCGCGATTTCCGCTCGCCGAGATGCGTTACAGAGCACGTATTGATCACATATACATCAGCAGGTCGATCGAAACTGACTTTTTCATAACCGCGTTGTTTAAATAAACCCTCGATAACCTCAGTTTCAAACTGATTCACCTTGCAACCCAGCGTTGTAAACGCCACTAAAGGCATAGGCCTTCCCTCCATCTATTTATCCGCGGCGTCTAGAGCACCGCTGCCCAGGTCGCCGCAGCGGTGCATGAGTATGCTCAGCGCGGCAAGCGCCGCCGTTTCGGTACGCAAAATGCGCGGCCCGAGCGTAACAGTAAGTACGCCCTTCTCCCGGCAAAACGCCGCTTCCTTAGGGCTAAAGCCGCCTTCAGGCCCAATAATGAGCAAAAACGACGTAGCGACAGCGCTGCGCAGCGCTTTGTCTAAGGTTTGTGTGTACTCTGCTTCATAAGGCATCAGCATCACTGTACCCGGATCCATCATGTTAACAAGACTTGACAGTGTCTGGATGCCGGTTACCTCGGGGATTATAAGCCGCCCGCATTGTTTAGCCGCTTCGCCCGCGATTTTTTGCCAGCGTGCGACCTTTTGACCGGCCTTAGCGCCTTCATACCGCACTACAGTGTTTTCGGTATCCAAAGGAATGATACCGGTTGCTCCCAGTTCCACCGCCTTTTGAATAACCTGCTCAAACTTGTCTCCTTTGGGCATACCCTGAGCCAGCCAGACTTTTACCGGCGGCTCGGCATTTTTTATAATACGCTGTTCCAGTTTTAAGATGATTTCATCACCACGCAGAGAAAGAATACGGGCAACTGCAGCTTGTCCGTAGCTGTCAGCCACCGCAATACGGTCGTTCGGCTTCATGCGCAGCACTCGGGAAATGTGATGCGCGTCCGCGCCCATTATGGTCATTTCGTCAGCAATCTCCCCCGCGAGAAAAAAACGGCGCAAATCAGTTTCCTCCTCTGCGGGCAACTATAGCCGCCCAGCCGCCTTCCTCCATTACCTTCTCTACAAAAAGATCCTGGGCCAGGCAAGCGGCAGTAACATCGGCAAGCCGTTCGGCAATAATGCCGCTGCCGATGAAGACGCCGCCCAGTTTCAGTTTTGCCGGCACGTCGGGAAGCATCTTGATAATAACATCAGCAATAATATTAGCGACAATAATGTCGGCCCGTCCTGGCGCGCCTGTCAGGAGATCGCCTTGTACCACCTTCACAACGTCAGCCGCCTGATTCAGCGCGATATTCTCCGCCGCTACCCGTACGGCCACCGCATCCAGGTCGGCCGCCCACACAGAAGCAGCACCGAGCTTGGCCGCCGCCAGCGCCAGAATACCTGAGCCGGCGCCAACATCAAAGACAGTCTCGCCGCCTTTAATCGTCTCCTCCAAACAGCGAATACACATCGCCGTTGTATGATGAGTACCTGTTCCGAAAGCCATACCGGGGTCAAGCTCGATCACGATTTCACCGGGAGCCGCATCATAGGCTTCCCAAGAAGGCTTAATAACAATGCGTTCGCCTACAGGAATAGGATGAAAGTATGTCTTCCATGATGTCGCCCAGTCTTCTTCCTGCACTTCCCGCCATGAAATATGTCCTTTTCCTTTATTTATATTATAACTAATAAGCCTATTTATCCGTTGTTCAAATTCTTTTAGCTTATCGTCAAGCTCCGCATCGACAGGCAGATATGCTTTGACAATAACCGTTTCGATGTCGGTTTCCTCCGGAATATCGCAGTATTCCCATGTTCCGGAGCGGCGATAGGAATTGATAAGTTCCGGGTCTTCAATCACTACGCCGGCTGCTCCCAAATCGTGAAAAATATCGGCCACCGCTTCGGTGGCCTCATGACTGGTATGAATGCAAACTTCAGCCCACTTCATGCGCGCATCGCCCCCGTATCAATTTTATAAACCCCCGAAAGCATCCTTCATTTTCTGGAAAAAGCCTTTTTGTTCCGGGTTTATATCGTCACTGCCGGCTTTGGCAAGCTCGACTAAGAGTTCCCGCTGACGGTCAGTCAACTTCTTGGGAATGACCACTTTGACCTTAACATGCTGGTCGCCGCGGCCGTGTCCGCGCAGATGGGGTATACCTTTATCCTTTATACGTAAAACAGCGCCAGGCTGAGTTCCTTCCGGAATGCGCAGCTTTACTTTGCCGTCGAGAGTGGGGACTTCAATTTCATCGCCCAGAGCGGCCTGCACAAAACTGATCGGAACTTCGCAAATAACGTCATCACCTTCACGTGTAAACAGTTTGTGCGGTTTTACGAAAATATAAACATATAAATCGCCGGGAGGGCCACCGCGCACGCCGCTTTCGCCCTCGTGAGCCACACGCAGGCGCGAGCCATTGTCAACACCGGCCGGAATTTTAACTTTGATCTTGCGCTGCCGGCGAATTTTCCCTTTGCCGCTGCAGTCGCGGCACGGCGACAAAATAATCTTCCCTTCGCCGCGGCAGCGTTCGCAAGTTCTGACATTAACCATCCGTCCAAAGGGAGTGTTCTGCGTCACCTGCACTTGCCCGGTACCACGGCACTGCGGACAAGTTTCCGGATGAGTTCCGGGAGCTGCTCCGGTACCTTGGCACGTCTGGCATTCTTCCGTACGGGGCAATGTCACCTCGGTTTCGATGCCAAATGCGGCTTGTTCAAAGGTAATTTCCATATCAAAACGCAAATCCGCCCCCTTTTCAGGGCCATAGTTGCGCCGTCCGCCAAAGCCAAAACCAGACTGCCCAAAGAACATGTCGAAAATATCCGAAAAGCCGCCTGCAGCGGCGCCGCCAAAACCGCCAAAGCCGCCCGCACCCTGCGCGCCATCAAACGCAGCATGACCAAATTGGTCATACTGCGCACGGCGATTGGGATCCGAGAGCACTTCATATGCTTCATTGACTTCTTTAAATTTTTCCTCTGCCTCTTTCGGGTTATCCCGGTTTACGTCAGGATGGTATTTGCGGGCCAGCTTGCGGTACGCCTTTTTAATCTCATCATCAGACGCACCTTTGTTTACCCCCAGCACCTCATAATAATCTCGTTTACTCACCTTACACCATCCCAACTACTATTTCTTCTGATCTTCATCCACCACTTTGTATTCAGCGTCCACAACCTTTTCGTCCTTTGCGGCTCCCTGAGCCCCGGCGCCCGGATTAAATCCCGGGTTGAAGCCCGGCGCGCCTTCGGCGCCAGGTTGGCCGCCTGCCTGATTGTAGACGGCGGACGTCAGCTCATAAAGCGGTTTGGTGAGTTCTTCGGTATCTGCCTTAATCTTTTCAATGTCGTTGCCTTTAAGCGTCTCTTTGAGTTTATCGACTGCCTTTTGGACTTTTTCTACCAGTGACTTATCTGCCTTATCGCCCATTTCCTTGATGGTTTTCTCGGCCTGATACACCAGCGAATCGGCATTATTCCGAGCCTCGGCTTCTTCTTTGCGTCGCTTATCCTCCGCGGCATTTGCTTCAGCCTCTTTAACCATCCGCTCGACTTCTTCCTTGCTCAGGCCGCTAGAGGAAGTGATGGTGATCTTTTGCTCCTTGCCTGTTCCCAAGTCCTTGGCTGAAACATGAACAATGCCGTTGGCGTCAATGTCAAAAGTCACTTCAATTCGCGGCACTCCCCGCGGAGCAGGGGGAATGCCGTCCAGGCTAAAGCGGCCCAGCGTTTTGTTATAAGCCGCCATTTCCCGTTCACCCTGCAGCACATGGATCTCGACGGAAGGCTGATTATCAGCCGCCGTGGAAAACACCTGGCTCTTAGCGGTAGGGATAGTTGTATTGCGCTCAATGATTTTAGTGAATACGCCGCCCAGCGTCTCGATGCCAAGCGACAGCGGCGTTACGTCAAGAAGCAGCACGTCTTTAACTTCGCCGACAAGTACACCGGCTTGAATAGCAGCGCCGACTGCCACACATTCATCCGGATTTACGCCGCGATGAGGTTCTTTGCCGAGAAAACGCTTGATCGCTTCCTGCACGGCAGGTATCCGGGTAGATCCGCCAACCAAAATAACCTTATCAATATCTTTAGGGGAAAGACCGGCATCGCTCATAGCCTGGCGGGTTGGCCCCATGGTGGCCTCTACCAGATCGGCGGTCAACTCATCGAATTTCGCCCGGCTCAGGTTTATGTCGAGGTGTTTCGGACCGGTAGCATCCGCTGTAATGAAAGGCAGATTAATATTGGTGGTAAGCACGCCGGAAAGTTCAATTTTAGCCTTTTCCGCCGCCTCTTTCAGGCGCTGCATTGCCATCCGGTCTTGCGAAAGATCAATGCCGTTCTCTTTCCGGAACTCCTCAATGAGCCACTTCATGATGCGCTCATCGAAATCATCGCCGCCCAGGCGATTGTTGCCGCTCGTGGCCTTAACCTCGAACACGCCGTCGCCCAATTCCAGGATAGAAACGTCAAAAGTGCCGCCGCCCAGGTCAAAAACCAGTATGGTATGGTCTTCGCCTTTATCCATGCCATAAGCAAGCGCGGCCGCAGTCGGTTCGTTGATGATACGCAGCACTTCCAGTCCGGCAATGGCGCCGGCGTCTTTAGTCGCCTGGCGCTGGCTGTCGGTAAAGTATGCGGGTACGGTAATAACCGCCTTCGTAATCTTTTCACCCAGATATGCTTCTGCATCCGCTTTCAGCTTTTGCAGGATCATTGCGGAAATTTCCTGAGGAGTATATTCCTTCTCGTCAATTTTCACTTTATGAGCGGTACCCATATGGCGCTTAATTGAGATAACCGTGCGATCGGGGTTGCTGACGGCCTGGCGCTTAGCCAGTTGTCCCACCAGCCTTTCGCCGGTTTTGGAAAAGCCGACAACCGACGGCGTCAGGCGGCTGCCCTCGGCATTAGGTATTACAACAGGTTCGCCGCCTTCCATCACGGCCACAACCGAGTTAGTTGTACCAAGATCTATACCAATTACTTTTGCCATATATATTCCTCCCTTTTATTTACAGTACGCTAATTTCTGACTACTTTTACCATACTCGGGCGTATTACCTTGCCATGCATACTGTAGCCTTTTTGTAGTTCTTCTATTATGACACCGTCATTCTGACCGGCATCCTCAACACTCATAACCGCTTCGTGCAGCTTAGGATCAAATTCCACGCCTATTGCCTGAATAGGCTCTACGCCGAGTTTCTCCAACACCTGCGCGAATTGCCGATAAATCATCTCTACTCCGGTGCGAAGCCCTTCATCCTGCGCAGTGCTGGCAAGGGCACGCTCAAAATTGTCAAGAACCGGTAAAAATTGCAGTACAATTCCCTGAGACACAATCAGCGACAATTCCTCTTTTTCCTGCCGGGAGCGCCGCCTAAAATTATCAAAGTCGGCCTGCAGTCGCTTATGACGGTCGCTAAGCTCATCCAGCAGCCTGTTTTTCTCAGCCAGCGCATTCAGCACTTTGGCGACATCTTCTTCCGGCATGCAGACTTCCGGATTATTATGGTTTACTGCGTCAGCCGACGCTTCGGGATTGGCTTCGGGATTTGTCGCTGCCGTTTGTTCGTTTGTTGCTGCCGTTTGTTCGTTTGTTGCTGCCGTTTGTTCTTCAGTCATCCTATGTCACCCCGCAATTAAAAATCAGGCATTGCCGTTTCCGCCCCTGTAGCAGGTTTGGCAGTACCGGCGCCTTCTTCTTTTTTCTTAATGATCGTATCAATGCGTAAAATAGCAACCGCAACTTCCCCCGCTGCCCGCACGGCGTGAAGCTTAACCGGCACAGGGTCAATAACTCCACGGTCCAACATATTCGCGACTTCCCCGGTATCACAGTCAATACCGAGCGCATCGCAGCCTTGAACAGCCTGGGCCCCCACGACTTGCTCAAGTTTTTCCAGCGGATTGTAACCGGCGTTTTCCACAATCTGCGATAATGGCCGTTTTAGTGCGTTGATTACGCAGTCTATGCCATATACAGCCATGCCTTTTAGCTGTTCGCGTGTCTTTTCCACTTCCCGGGCAACCGCAATTTCGACAGCACCGCCTCCAGGGACGTAGCCTCCTTTAATCGCTGCCTGCACGCTTGATGCAGCGTCTTTGGCGATGCGCTCACGCTCACCCACCACTTCTTCGGTAGCCGCTCCTACCAAAATAGTAGCCATGGGTTTGCCTTTACCGCCAATAATGCGGACTTGTTCCAATTTCTCGTCTTCATATATCTTTTCCGCACAACCCAAATATTTTGCTAAATCAGCCGCATCTTTCTTCAGGCCGGTTCGCTTGATCATTCGGGCGCCGACGTGCTCCGCCACCCGTCGAAGGTCTTTGGCTGACACCCGCTGCAGAACCATTACGCCGGCATCAGTCAGTATCTCTTCGGCGGCATCATGAACGCCGCGATCGACAAGGACAGCCTTAACCCCTAAATCAACAATCTTGCGGACATTTTGCTTAAACTCTTCCTGCAAATCTATGTAGCGTTTAAATCCGGTTTCAGTTCCAAGCGCCTCGTCGCCTATTTCCTCGGGTTCAAGTGCGTCGTCGATTAAGAGCACCCTGGCATTTTCCAGGCTTTCCGGCATCTCCTTATTCATTCGCTCTTTATCAACGATAACGCCCATAAATACTTCATTGCCAGCGCCTTCTTCGGCTGTAATAGTATCGGAAAGTTTAAAATGATTTTCGGTTAGTTTGTCTTTGCCGATAAGTTGAGCCGCTTTTACGACCAAATCGGCGATATCGGCGTGCTCACGGCCGGCAATCATGGCAATACTGTGAAGGATTGGGTCCTCCACGCTGTCAATACGGCGCCCGCGTTTTTCAATCTCTTCCAAAGCCCGGGCGATCCCAAATTTTATGCCCTCAATCACCTTAGCAACCGGAACGCCGCGCAACACTTGGCTAACTCCTTCGGCCACCAGTCCGCCGGCCATAATCGTTGCGGTGGTTGTACCGTCTCCCACCTCGGCCTGCTGTGCCTTGGCAATATTGATCAGCATTTTGGCTGCCGGATGGTTGACATCCATTTTATCTAATATTGTTACCCCGTCATTAGTGATAATTACCTCGCCAAACCTGTCAACCAGCATGGTGTCAAGCCCTTTTGGCCCGATCGTGCCCTCGACGGCGGCGGTAATTGCCCGTACAGCGTTGGCATTAGTAAGAAGCGCCGCCAAGCGCTCATCCACTTCAGCGCCGCTGCCGGCCTGCTTTAAATTCATAGTGCTTCCTCCTATATCGGCTTATTATACACCATATTTTTTCAGTATTTCACCAAGATGGCGATGCATAAAGTCCAACACGCTCATGACCTTGCTATATTCAATGCGGGTTGGTCCCAACACGGCCACTTTGCCTACCACCTGGCCGTCAACCCGGTAAGTGGCCTGAATGACGCTTAGGTCCTGAATACCGCTGAACTTATTCTCCTGCCCGATTGTTACCACGACGCCGTTCGCCTCCTGGCTTTCCAGAATATCGGCGAGAAGCTTTTCCTCCTCCAGCACGGTTAGCAGTCCCTTGGCTTTTTCAACATCGCGAAATTCCGGCTGATTGAGCATTTGGGTAGTGCCGCCTAGATAGATGCGGTCCCTCTGGGAAGGAGTCAATGCCTGCCGCAGCATATCCAACGTCTTTTCAAACAGCGCATGATCCGGAATGACATCATTCCGGATATCGCGAATTAGTGAGGATTTGATTTGATTAAATTGCAGTCCCGCCAACCGGCTATTGACAGCCGCGGCGATGCGCTGCAATTCCGGCATTGTAATCCCTTCCGGGATGGCGATTACTTTGTTCTCTAAGTAACCGGTATCAGTTACAACCACTAAAATAGCCCGAGTTTCGTCCAGCGGGAGAAACTGCATGTATTTGAATGTACTTTGGGAAAATTGAGGCGCTACCACCAGCGAGATATTGCGCGTCAAACGCGACAGTATTTTGGCAGTTTCCTGAAACACTTCCTCAATGCGCCTCACCTTGGTATGATACCAGTTATTAATCAGGTTGATTTCTTGCTCACTGAGGCTGGAGGGCGACATTAGGCAGTCGACATAGAACCGGTAGCCCTTAGCCGAAGGAATCCTCCCGGCCGATGTATGAGGCTGTTCCAGGTAGCCTAAAACCTCAAGATCCGCCATCTCGTTGCGTATGGTAGCCGGACCGACGCCCATATTGTATTTGCGGGCAATAGTACGCGACCCGACCGGTTCCGCCGTTGAAATGTAATCATCAATGATCGCCTGAAGGATTTTGCATTTTCGCTCATCGAGCATGGTTGCCACCTCCAATTATTAGCACTCTCTTTAGTAGAGTGCTAATATCTAATTTAAAAAATACCACTCATTTACACTCATGTCAAGATAGCAGCTGCATCAAGGTTTGTCGGGAATAAATGCGGCAAATGCCATATTGCCTAATTTCATTCCCAGCGGCGTCAGCTTAACGCTTTGGCCGTTTTTTGTTAACAGGCCTTTCGTTTCTAATTGAATTATTTCGGCCGCAAACCGCTGGCCAAAATCAACGCCGAAGTAACGTTTAAACTCCTCATGCTTTAGACCGGCCGCGGTGCGAAGCGCCAGGAAAATAAATTCCGCCATGGCCTCATCTTTTTCCGGATTCTCCCAGCCTGCCTCAGGCCCCTCTCCCGACTGAACTTTCCCGATATACTCCCGAATACTGCTTATATTCGCAGCACGCCGCCCGTTCCAAAAGGAATGAGCGGCAGCCCCCAATCCCAGGTACGGCCGGTAACGCCAATACTTTAGATTATGGCGGCATTCAAAGCCAGGCTTCGCGTAATTGGAAATTTCGTATCGCACCAATCCTTGCGCCGGCAAATATTCTGTCACCCAGTCATACATCGCTTCATCTTCTTCCTCGGGGGGCAGTGAAATTTCCCCTCGTTTCTGCCTTGTAAAAAAAGGCGTCCCCTCCTCGATTTTTAAACCATATGCCGAAATATGCGGTACATCTAAGTCTATTGCAATGGCTAGCGTTTGGCGCCAGTCCCCGACAGTCTGTTCCGGCAATCCGTACATTAAATCGATATTTAAATTATCAAATCCGGCATCCTTAGCCATTTTTACCGCTTGAAGCGCTTCGCTCGCACTGTGCAACCGGCCTAATACTCGCAGCAAGCGGTCATCAAAGCTTTGGATGCCAAAGCTGATGCGATTGACGCCTAAGCTTCTCAACATTTTCAGTTTATTAAAATCAACCGTTCCGGGATTTGCCTCGATACTGATTTCGGCGTGCCGCTCAATTCGCCAATGCGCACAGAGCGTCTCAAATATAGCCTCCAGACAATGCCCAGAAAGCAGCGTTGGCGTGCCGCCACCAATATATATCGTATCAACATATACGGTATCAGTGCCATGCGAAAATAGGCCGCCCTTGCCAGCGATTTCGCGGCACAAGGCGGCAGTATATGGTTCATAAACAGCTTCGCAACCGGCATAGGAAGGAAAGTCGCAATAGAGGCACTTGCACCGGCAAAAAGGGATGTGAACATAAAGTCCGATTTTCATAATTTAATCCATTTTTAAAATCGCCATGAACGCTTCTTGGGGAATTTCAACACTGCCTACTTGTTTCATCCTTTTTTTGCCTTCTTTTTGTTTTTCCAACAGTTTGCGCTTACGCGTGATATCGCCGCCGTAACATTTGGCAAGTACGTCCTTGCGGTAGGCACGCACTGTCTCGCGGGCAATTATTTTGTTGCCTATAGCCGCCTGGATGGGTATTTCAAACATGTGGCGGGGGATAATTTCCCGGAGCTTGCTTGCCAATTGGCGCCCCCGGTATTCGGCGCGCTCGCGGTGAACGATAACACTGAGTGCGTCCACCGGTTCACCGTTTAGCAGAATATCCATTTTGACCAGCCTTGATTCTTGGTAGCCGACCAATTCGTAATCAAGCGACGCGTAACCGCGGCTTACCGTCTTGAGCCTGTCAAAATAGTCATAGATGATTTCGCTGAGCGGCAGGTGATATGTGAGCATCACCCGGGTAGTTTCAAGGTATTTCATATCCTTGAACTCGCCGCGTTTTTCCTGCGACAGTTCCATCACGGCACCGACAAATTCGTTAGGTACAATTACCGTCGCCTTGACGAACGGTTCTTCAATATGGTCGATCTCCTGCGGCGGCGGCATTTTGGCCGGGTTGTCAATTTCCAGCATTTCACCGTCTGTCTTATAGACGCGGTAAATTACGCTGGGTGCAGTCGTAATCAGCGTAATGCCGTATTCTCGTTCAAGACGCTCCTGGATAACATCCATATGCAGCAGGCCAAGAAAACCGCATCGGAAACCAAAGCCCAGCGCGACCGAAGTTTCAGGTTCAAAGACAAGCGAAGCGTCATTGAGTTTCAGCTTCTCCAAGGCATCCCTGAGCGATTCATATTCAGAGCTTTCTACCGGATAAAGACCGCAGTATACCATGGGCGTTACCTTGCGGTAGCCAGGCAGGGGCTTGGCGGCCGGCTTTTCGGCGTCGGTTATGGTATCTCCGACCCGGCAGTCTTTAACATTTTTAATGCTGGCAGCAATAAAACCGACCTGCCCCGGACCCAATTCGGCGATATTGGTCAGGCGCGGCCGGAAAATGCCAACTTCGGTAACTTCAAAAGTGCGTTCGGTAGCCATCATCCGGATTTTCATGCCGGGAGTGATGCGTCCGTTCATAACCCGAACATAGGCGATTACCCCTTTATAGGGGTCAAAATGCGAATCGAAGATTAACGCCTGAAGCGTTTCACTGTCCGAACCCCGCGGCGGCGGTATGCGCTTTACAATCGCCTCCAGCACTTCATCAATGCCAATTCCTGATTTGGCGCTAACCAGCACCGCTTCTGAAGCATCCAAACCGATAATATCCTCGATCTCGTGCCTTACGCGCTCCGGCTCGGCACTGGGTAAGTCTATCTTATTGATTACCGGGATAATTTCCAGGTTATGATCAAGCGCCAAGTAAACGTTGGCAAGCGTTTGCGCCTCAATCCCCTGCGCCGCGTCCACGACAAGAAGCGCACCTTCACAGGCAGCAAGGCTGCGTGAAACCTCATACGTGAAGTCTACGTGTCCTGGAGTATCTATGAGGTTTAGCATATAGGTTTGTCCGTCTTTGGCAGTATACTCCAGTCTTACTGCTTGCGCTTTAATGGTAATACCGCGCTCGCGTTCCAGCTCCATTTGATCGAGGACTTGCTCCTCCATTTCACGCGCCGATAAGGTACCGGTATATTCGATCAGGCGGTCAGCAAGAGTAGATTTTCCGTGATCAATATGCGCGATGATGGAAAAATTACGAATATGGTTGGTGCTCACTGCATCCTCCTGTGAAAACAGCAAATTTACTTCTATTCATTATATCATTTGCCATTCTCGCCCTGCAATAGATACCTGCAGCGCTCCAGAACCCCGGCCGCTTCACGGTATAACTCCACAGCATAGGCCGTCAGCACTGCCTTTGTTTTATGCGCTTCGGCTATAAACTGCCGAAGCCATATCCGGAGCATCTCTGCCGCCGGCTCAATGTTTACGCTCACCTGGGTAGGCAGCCGCCATGTCCGTCCACCTGCGCTCACAATAAATTCGCCATTGCCGCTGCCTATGCGGGCAACTGGAAAAACGGCGCCAATATGGTAGCTATTGCCAAAGAAATAGGCGGCATATCCATTTTGCGGATCACGCCTTAAATTTACAAGCTGGACAAAATCGCGCTGGCGGGTAAGGTTATTAAACTGCATATCAACGACTGTCACGCCGCCAGTTATAAACAGTAAAAGCACAGCCACGCCTTTTATCATTTTGCTGCAGTCGTTGCGCCCCGGTATGTTCAGCATGCCATACACCCCCATCATTACAGTTTGGGACGCCGGAGGAATTTTTATACAAAGCGCCGCAAAGATCTTACAATCGGCCTCGCGAGGCAACACAACAAAAGACCGCTGTCTAAACAGCGGTATGCTGGGCTAGTTTTGGTTTTCCGACAATATTTCAGTAAGCACGTCGGCAAGCATTTCTGCCGAACGCATGGCCTCTTCTTTGCTATTCTCCTGGCAGCCTATCTCAAAGAGCAAGGCGCGGGGATGAAGATGCTGATTGTACCGCCATTCCACAACCTGAATCCCGCGTGACAGGCCTGGATAATGCTGGTTGAGTTTAGCGTCAATCAGCTTGGCAAATGCATGATTTTGCTGCCAGTAAGGCTGCGCCAGGTCCGGCTGGCCTTTAGCCACAACAATCGTCACCCGAGCCGCGGCCATGCCGTTGATCGTGGCCAGCGAATTTTCCCGCTTGTCTGCGTCCCGGTGAATATCGAAAATCATCTGAATTGTGGGGTTGTCGGCAAGCATTTTTTTTGCCGTAATTTCCGACGGGCCATATGCTTTCATAAAACTGGGAAAATCATGAACAGTATTGGAATGCAGCGCCCTGACCCCATTTTTTTCAAAGCGCTTCGCCATAGCTTCGCCGACTTGCACGATGTCGCCGCGCTGGCCGCCCGGACGATGCGAGACACCTGAGCTGGGCACAAACGATTCCGCAGTATGGGTATGATAAATCCCAACCAGCGGTTTATTCGCGGACAAAACAGACTTCGGGTCAAATTTGGGGAAATTGGGGAGACTGGCGGCGCTAATCGTCGGCATCGTTTGTTTCACTATTGCCAGTATGGGAATCTCCGCCCGCATTAATGACCGTCTATCTTTGATGTCAACATTCGTAAGAAATAAAACCGCCTTGCGCAAAATTTGCTGTGAGTCAACCAATGGGGTTACCTTAACCGCTGCTTCTTTATCCACTGTACTCCGGAGCAGGGGGACGCCTGCGAAAATGACATCACGCCACTTCGGCCAAAACAAACTGAACTCAAAATACCGGCCATTCGCGGCGCCGGTGCTGACTGGAGCCGCCATTTCGGCATAATAGCCGTAAAGCGACAAAGCTAGTCCAATAACTAAAATGGCGATACTCGCGATCGCCGTATATTTGCTCTTTTGGGACTGTTTCCGCTGCCGTCTGGATACCATTGTAGCCTCCCGCGTTTTTGTTTACATACAATGTATATGCCCGACAGCAGCGGTATAGTACAGTAATCGAAGCCCCTCCCTACGCAGCGGTATTAATGAAGATATATATGAATATTTTCATAATCAATGTGCGGATGCACCGCCTGATTAATGCCGCCGGCAATGACATCGGCGATGTCGGCAATCAGGGTGTCCACTTCTTTCGGGGTGACCATCAGATCACCGAGCGTCTCGGGCAGCACCTGCCGGACAATTGTTCGCCGGTCTTGCTCCGAAAGATCAGCCATGCTTTTGAAATAACGGGCGAATGCAGCATGCTCCTGCAATGTATCAATAGTATCCATAGCAATGGTCGAAGCATGCACTACGGTAGGAACACCAATGGCGATTACCGGCACCCCTAGCGACTGCCTGGTGAGCCCAAAGCGCTTGTTACCCACGCCTGATCCCGGGTGAATGCCAACGTCAGCAATCTGTACGGTAGTAATGACACGATGGCTGGAAGCCGCGGCCAAAGCATCAATGCAAATAACCGCATCCGGTTTAATCCGGTCAACAATCCCGGCGATTATTTCGGCGGTTTCCATACCGGTGATACCCAGCACTCCGGGCGCAATGGCGCAAACCGAGCGTACGCCGCCCTTTAGCTCCGGCGATATCATGCCTTGCAAATGACGGGTAACGACAATTTTTTCAACGGCGCGCGGCCCCAAGGCATCCGGCGTGATATTCCAGTTGCCAAGCCCGACGACCAGAACGGTGGCTTTCTCGGGTAAATTGATGAGGTTGGCAAGTTCCTTCGCCAGCTGCGCCATTACCTCTTCCTGCAGCGGCGTGTTTTTGTAGCGCAATCCCGGCGCTTCAATTGTAACGTACTTGCCTTGAACTTTTCCCATCATATCTGCGGCCTGCGGCGTTACAATTTCCACGCGGGTTATCGTGATTTCATCATCTTCCATCGTCTCTACCCGAACTCCGGGAATATCCTCACGCACCCGGCGATTGAGCATCTCCCGCGCTTCTAATGCCAAGTCCGTACGGGGCGTTCGAAATTTATTCTCCATACCATCACTCCTATTATAGGGCTGATTGTTGCAGGCTAGCACTATCTTAACCGCAATGATAACGAGCTATTCAGATCTCCGTACTCATATCCGATAGTCTCTGTCTCACCGGAATAAGCATCCTGTATAAAACAACTTCCAGTTGTTGCTTGCATTTTCCCGATGTACATGCTAAAATAATTTAGGTATGAAGGTCAAAAGGAGGTGAATGACTTGCCGAATATCAAATCTTCGGAGCGCAGTGTAAAAACAGACGCTGAGCGTCGCGCCAAAAACTTTGCGGTTAAATCGAGCGTAAAAACTGCGACTCGCAAAGTGGTTGAGGCTGTGAAGTCTTCGAAAGAAGACGCGAAAGACCTCCTGGTTCAGGCTAGCAGCGTTATTGATAAAGCAGCCGCTAAAGGCGTTATTCATAAAAATGCAGCGGCCCGTAAGAAATCCCGTTTAGCCCGTAAAGTGAATAAAGTAGCTCAATAACAAACAAAACCTGCTCTTGCGAGCAGGTTTTCTATTAGCTCTCCCGACTGCAAAGATCTATCATTATTTTTTCCAGCGTAATGCTGCTGGCCCGTCCTGACTTAAGTCCCCTGTCAGCTCCAGCCAACTGCAGCAAAGCCTGCTTTAATTTGTCGGCGCTAAATCCCCGGCTTTGCCTCAATAGTCGCTCGGCAATAAAGGAGTGTATTTTAAGCGCATCCGCTATATCCTTAGCATTCATTCCCCCGGTCGCCAGTTCTTTCACCTGCCATAACCGGCGAATGTGAAACGCGAGCAATCCCAACAGTTTAACCGGATATTCACCGGCGGACAACTGCGACTGCAGCAGTTCGATCGCCGGTTTAATCTCTTTGCGGCTTAAGGCTTCAGTCATTTCAAATATATTGACTTCCGGCGCTGAGGCCATGACTGCGGCGAGGTCGTCCCGGGCAATAGTCTTGTTGGCGCCTACATATAGCGCGACCTTTTCCAGTTCATTGTGAATAATGCTAACAGAAATCTTGGGCATCATGGACAGCAAGCCCAAAAACTGTTCCATGGCATCCGGATTCATCCGCTTGCCTAGCTCTTCCAACTTCTCCACTACCCACTGACGCGCATCCTTGGCCTTTGGCGGACTAATCTCGACAACCGCTCCTTGCTGCTCGATGATTTTGTATAGCTTACGCCGTTTATCTGCTTTGCCTGAAACCGAAAAAATGACCAGGCTATAGTCAGGAATCCGGGCAATGATGCCAAGCAGACGATTGGTGCCATCATCCTCCTTTTCCTGAGAATCGCCCGTCTCTGCCTCGCTTGTCCCCTTGCGCGCTTTAAACAGAGCCGTTTCCCGCAAAACAACAACATTGCGTCCACCGAAAAAAGGCGCCGTCTCAATCAGACTGGTTAAATACGACGGATCCGGATCATTTTCCAGAATAAAAAGACCGGTCTCACGCTCTTCAGGCGTCAGAACCGCGTCAATAATTGCTCTCTCCAGCTTGCGCATTAGATAGGTCTCTTCCCCGTGCAGCAAATACACCGGCCGTATGCGACCTTTTTTTATTTCATTTATAATATCAGAATATTCCATGATGCCTCCGTATTACCTGTAAGGTTCCACTGACAGGCTGGCGCCGTCTGTGGTAAATACAATCGCCCCCTGCTTGTCAGTGCGCAGAAGGTTTACACCGGCCTGCTTAAGCCGCTCAATCGTTTCCGCATGCGGATGACCGTACTTGTTGCCGGCACCTGCTGATATCACCGCATATTGCGGCTTAAGCGCCGCCAGCAGAGCATGGCTGGTCGAGGATTTAGCGCCGTGGTGGGCCACCTTGAGCACAGTGACTGCCGACAATCCCCGACTTAGCATCACAGCCTCTTCGGCAGCAGTCATATCTGTCTCTTATACACATCT
>JAOACF010000049.1 GCA_026417995.1 Negativicutes bacterium | reverse complement strand
CCTACGGCCTGCGCCGCCACGCCAATACGTCCGCCGTCCAGGGTAGTCATGGCAATTTTAAAGCCTTCGCCTTCTTTGCCAAGCAGGTTGGCAGCAGGAACGCGGCAATTTTCCATAATGACTTCACGCTGAACAGAGGAGCGTATCCCCATTTTGGTTTCTTTTTTACCGAAAGAAAGACCGGGCGTGCCTTTTTCCACGATGAAGGCGCTCATGCCTTTCATGCCGGCGGCTTTATCGGTAGCGGCGAAAATAACCTCGATTTCCGCTTCGCCGCCATTGGTATTGAAGACCTTAGTACCATTGAGGATGTAGTAATCTCCATCCTTCACGGCGGTTGTGGACCCGGCGGCCGCATCGGTTCCGGCGTTGGGCTCAGTTAGGCCGAAGGCGCCCAATTTTGTGCCGCTGGCAAGCGGAGTAAGAAACTTCTGTTTTTGCTCCTCGGTGCCGTACTGGTAAATGGGCCAGGAACAGAGCGAGGTATGGACTGAAAGCCCGATGCCGGTCGAAGCGCAGACCCGGGAAATTTCCTCCACCGCGATTACGTAGCTGATGTCGTCAGCGCCAACGCCGCCGTACTCTTCCGGGTACGGAATGCCCATCAGGCCAAGTTTGCCCATTTCATCAAAGATTTCCCGTACAAACAGTTCTTTTTCGTCCCGCTCGGCCGCCGTTGGCGCCAGCGTTTTTTCCGCAAATTCCCGCACCATTTTGCGGATGTCTTCGTGCTCCGGGGTTAACCTAAATTCCATTGTTTACGCCTCCTTAGTTATGTGATTATATTTGCATAACATATTTTTGCATGCAAAGCATATGGCTAAAAAGAATTACAGGTTATCATAAATTTTTAGCAGAACCCGGCGAAATGCATCCGCTTCCTCTTGGCTGCAGCCGGCCAGCATTTTTTCGGCGACCTGCTCCATCACGCCCGTAATTTGTCCGTGGAGAGGCAGCGCCTTTTCCGTCAGGTGGATATTATAGGAACGCCTGTCTCCCGGCACATCGACACGCGTTACCAGTTCCAGCCGCTCCAGGCGGTCAAGGAGACCGGTCAGGGTAGAGTTGTCAAGAAAACAGCGCTTGCTGAGATCGGTAATCGAAATGCCGTCTCCTTTATACAGTGTGTACAGCACTACCATCTGGCCGGGGGTTATGCCGAGGCCGGTTTCTTCCAGCAGTTTTTTGGTGAACTGAAAATGTTTTTGTTCGGCTTTGGCGAGTAAAATGCAGACACTGTCAAATATTTCGAGCATAGGTAATCTCCTAGCAGTATATTTACAAACAAAAGTTTTGCATGCAAATTATTTCAATTCTATTTAAGCATATCAAGAAGTAAATAGCAAGCAGTGTTTGTGTTTTTTTTCACGGAAAGAGCAAGTCCAGTACAATGCGGGCCGAGGTAAACAAAAATGCTGCCCATACCGCTTTGTTCAGGCGCTTTTCCGGCGAGAGCGGCTTTTTGTTCAGGCGCGGCAGTAGGAGATAGGTCAACAGACCAAACCCGAGAAAGGTTAGCAGATAGTCTCCGATAAACTTCGTAAGCACACCTCCGTACTTTACAGAAACTGACGTTCAAAGTAAGTGAGCTCTTCGTGGTGCCGCTTGTTAAGCTCTGTTGCCAGCTGCCGGGCCTGCTCATAATCCGCGACAGCCTGACAGCGGGCAAACAGAAGATCCTTGATAATCCAGCTTCCGTCTTTTTTCTGTAATTCGTAGCGCATTTGCATCCTTCCTTCTTTTTTTGCTATAGCGAGCGCCAGGCCGGTGTTTTTAAGAGGATACGCTGAGAAGATGCCGAATTAGGGATTCAAGCAGCAAAAGGGAGGGGAATGTATGAAGATTTTCGACGCAATGATTAAAATCCTGCCGGTTACGCTGGCTGCGATTGGGCGCGGCGATATCCCGCTTCATTCTTCCCTGCAGGCGGGTTTTTTGCCAATTGTTGATGCGAGCGGCGCATATTTGGGCGTTATTCCGGGGGATGCCTTAAGTTTGCTGCGCGGCGGCACCGGTGAGGCTGACATACAGCCGGAAGACTATTTAGATGTTAGTATGCCCACGGTTTTATATAATCAGGATATTGATGCGATTGGCAATATTGTGCAGGCTGTTGTGTTGGACGAGCGCCGCCATGTACTGGGAGTGGTCACGGCCGCCGGCCTGGTCAAAACGCTTAGGAAGGCTTTGCAGGAGTTTCGCACGCAGTTTACGGCTGTGATTGACTCGGCGCAGAACGGCATTCTGGCAGTTGACAGCCGGGGAGTTATTATCATTGCCAACCGGGTGGTAGCGGAAATCATCGGCAAACAAGGCGAGAACCTCACGGGCAGGCAGGTTGCCGAGGTCATCCCGAACTCGCTTCTGCCGGCGATACTCAAGTCGCAAAAGCCGCTGCTGGGCCAAAAAATCCAAATTGGCGACATGGTGGTGCTTGCCAACTATTCCCCGATCATAGAGGACGGGGAACTCATTGGCGCCATCAGCGTCTTTCAGGATATATCCATTCTGGAAAATATTTCTTCCGAACTTAATTACGTCAAGGGCTTGATGCACGAGCTTGAGGCCATTATCAATTCCTCGTATGACGGGATGTTTATCACCGACGGCAACGGCGTGGTGCTGCGGTTAAACCGGGCTTACGAGCGCATCACCGGGATTAAGGCGGCGGAAGTCGTCGGCAAAACAATGCAGCAGCTTGTGGCGGAAAAATACTATGACCAATCGGTGAGCGTGCTGGTCATGGAAAAAGGCGAACGGATCACGATTAATCAGACAGTCAAAGGCGACCGTAAACTGCTGGTCACCGGCAACCCCATTTTTGACGGAGCAGGAAAACTGTTCCGTGTAGTTACCAATGTGCGGGATGTTACCGAACTCTCCGTGCTGCAGGAACAGCTCACTAAATCGAAGGAGCAGACCTTAAAGTACGAGACCGAGCTCTCGCACCTCCGCTCACAGCAAATGGAGGAGAATGAAATTGTCTACCGTAGCCGGTCAATGGCGCAGGCAATTGCTGTTGCTACCAAGGTGGCAGAAGTGGATTCCAATGTTTTGATTACCGGCGATTCCGGTACCGGTAAAGAGCTTATCGCCAAATTGATCCACAAACGGGGGAAAGGGGTAGCCAAACCGTTTATCAAGATTAATTGCGCGGCTCTGCCGGAGCAGCTATTGGAATCCGAATTATTCGGTTATGAGGCGGGAGCCTTTACCGGGGCCAAAAAGGAAGGCAAGCCCGGCCTTTTTGAATTGGCGCACAACGGCACGCTTTTTCTCGATGAAGTGGGGGATATGCCGCCGGTGCTGCAGGTGAAACTGCTGCGCGCCATTCAGGAAAAAGAGATTATGCGGGTCGGCGGGACAAAACCCATTAAAGTGAATGTCAGGATTATCGCGGCTACGCACCGCAATTTGGCGGAAATGGCAGAGAAAGGGGCTTTTCGCCGGGATTTATACTACCGTTTGATGGTAGTGCCCATTCATCTGCCGCCGCTTCGCGACCGGAAAGAGGATATACCGCTGTTAATCGTTCACTTTTTAGAGAAGGTAAACAAACGGTTCGGCTATAACAAGACGCTGTGTCCCAAGCTTGTTGACAAGCTTGTCGAATATTCCTGGCCCGGCAATGTTCGCGAATTGGAAAATATTATGGAAAGAATGATTGTAACCGCTACCGATGATGAATTGACGACCGACCATTTGCCGGAAAGTATTCAGATTAAGACGCTACTGCCGAAAAAGGGAACAAAACTGAAGCTGGCAGTGGAGCAGGCGGAAGCCTTTCTGCTGGCCGAAACCTATAAAGAATATCGTTCGTGGCAAAAAGTCGCCGAAGTTCTGGAGGTTGACCGCGCGACCGTGTACCGGAAAGCGAAAGGGTATGGCCTGTTGAAATAGCAGTCGCAAAAATGCGAATGATGCAGCAATGCGACTGATCAGCTACTGTGTGCTTGCGCAGCCGGTTTGTTTTAGCCAAAGTCGCAATTTTGCATAGGCAGGATGCTCATTCTGTTCAAAAGCCCTGAAGCATTTTCCGGGCTTTTTGTTTTGGCATGAAAATTGCAACAATTTTAGTGCGGCTGTGAAAGGGGAGTCCCGCCAATCCGGATGGCGGATGCGCTTGCGCTCTTTCGGCCTGCCTGCTGGGCACAGGGCTAATTAAAAATAAAGAGGTGTAGAGAATGAGTTTGTTTGGTCCTATGTACAAACGCGAATTCGGGCAACAACAGCCGTATATTCCCTTAGGTCCCTTCCACTTGCGACTGCCGTTTATTCATTACCGTTTTGAACTGCCGGATTTTATTCAAGGTCTCTTAATGTGCGCCGTCTGCTTGGGCATTATTCCCGTCCTGCAAGAGTATCTGGGCATGCCGTTTGAAATTGCCATTACTATTGTTATACTGAACGGCTTTTTCTATCTTTGGCACGCGCACCTGGGCGACCCGGTAGTTCCCGGCTGGATCACCCCGGCCATTCCGCTCTTGCTCTTATGGCTGAAAACCTTCCCTGAAGGGGTTGCCAGGATGCATGCCCTGATTGCCTTTGAGTTCGAGCTGGGGTTGTTTTCGCTGCTGCTTGGCGTGACCGGTCTGGCCAAGCGGTTTGTGGATATTGTACCGGACGCGCTCAAAGCCGGTATTCTGTTGGGGGCTGGCATCGCCGCAGTGCGGTTGGTATTCCAGCACGGCGGCCGCTTTGATATGTATCCCTGGACAATTACCATCGCTATCGGCTTCGCGTTTTATATCCTGTTTTCCAACCATTTCAAGACACTCCGCAATAAAAATAAAGCGCTCAAGTATCTGTCCGACCTTGGCCTGATGCCGGCGCTGGTGCTGGCGATATTTGTCGCTCCGCTGGTCAAGGAACTGCCCTGGCCGAGCATCCAGTGGGGATTTACTGTTCCCCAGTTTTATACGCTATTCACCGAATGGACGCCGTTTTCCGACCGGATTGGCTGGCCGCCGCTCAGCCTTTACCTGCAGGCCGCCCCGCTGGTTGTCGCCGTATACATCGTGCTTTTCGGTGAGCTAATTCAGGCGGAAGCGCTTATTGACGAAGCCCGTGAATTTCGCAACGGGGATGAAGACATTCACTTCGACGCCAACCGCAACAACATCATTGTCGGTATCAGAAACATGGGTATGTCGGTTTTGGGGCCTGACGCCTCGATGTGCGGTCCTATGTGGGCAGCCATGCAGGTTGTTGAGTGCGAACGCTACAAACACGGACGCGAAGCGATGGACAGCCTATTTGGCGGTGTTGGTTCATTCCGCTGGGGCACCTTTGCCGGCTATTTCTTCTCCCCCATTGTTACGCTGGTTAAGCCGATACTGCCGATCGCTTTGTCGCTTACCATGCTGGTGCAGGGTTATGTGGCGGTACGCGTAGGTATCCTCAAAGCGCGGACTTTTAACGATCTCGGCGTAGCCGGCATTGTCGCCGCCGTTTTAATTACGCGGGAGGCAGGCGCTGCCTTTGGCGTCGGCATTGTACTCTGTCTGCTGATCTATGGCAAGGATACCTTCCGCAACTGGGCGACTTATGATAAAGTCAAGGATCCGGTTTTCAACAGCAGAATCGGCTCTGAATAGCCGCGATGGCTATTTAAATTAGAAAATTTTAATCCAAAAGGAGGAATTCCCATGCCTATGAAAACAGCCCAACAATATGAAGACAGCTTACGCAAGCTGAAACTTAAGGTGTATCTGCAGGGCGAGCTTGTTGATAATCCTGTGGATCACCCCATCATCAGACCATCGATGAACTCGGTAAAAATGACCTATGCCCTGGCCGAGGATCCCCAGTACGCAGAGCTGATGACCGCGACCTCACATCTGACCGGCAACAAGATTAACCGCTTCTGCCATTTGCATCGCAGCACGGACGACCTGGTGAAAAAAGTTAAGATGCAGCGGTTGCTGGGCCAAAAGACGGCAGCTTGCTTCCAGCGCTGTGTAGGCATGGACGCCATTAACGCTGTAGACAGCGTCACCTTTGAGATGGATAAGAAGCTGGGAACCAATTATCACGAGCGCTTCACCAAGTTTTTACTGATGATGCAGGAAGAGGACCTGACGGTTGACGGCGCCATGACTGACCCGAAAGGCGATCGTGGCTTAGCCCCGAGCAAGCAGGATGATCCGGACCTGTATGTCCATGTGGTGGAAAAGCGGGAGGACGGCATTGTCGTTCGCGGCGCCAAGGCGCACCAGACCGGCGCGGTAAATTCGCACTGGATACTGATTATGCCGACTATCTCCATGGGCAAGGACGATGCCGACTATGCAGTCTCCTTTGTCGCACCGGCAGACGCCGAGGGAATATTTTATATTTACGGCCGCCAGTCTTGCGATACGCGCAAGCTGGAGGGCGGGGACATTGACGTCGGCAACAGGCAGTTTGGCGGCCATGAAGCATTAATGGTATTTGACAACGTGTTTATACCCTGGGAACATGTTTTCATGTGCGGCGAATATGAATTTAGCGGCTTGCTGGTGGAGCGTTTCGCCGGGTATCACCGCCAAAGCTATGGCGGCTGCAAAGTCGGCGTGGGCGATGTGCTGATCGGCGCCGCCGCGCTTGCCGCCGATTATAACGGCGCGCATAAGGCGTCCCATGTCAAGGATAAGCTGATTGAAATGGTGCATCTCAATGAGACGCTGTATGCCTGCGGCATCGCGTGCTCGGCAGAAGGCTACAAAACCGCGTCCGGCACCTACCTGATCGACCTCTTGCTGGCCAATGTCTGCAAGCAAAACGTAACGCGCTTCCCCTATGAAATCGCCCGTCTGGCGGAGGACATCGCCGGCGGTTTGATGGTTACCATGCCTTCCGAGAAAGACTTGCGTCATCCGGAAATCGGCAAGATAGTGGAAAAGTACCTGCGTGGCGTAGCGGGCGTTCCCACCGAATACCGCATGCGCATCCTGCGGCTGATCGAAAATCTCACGCTGGGCACGGCGGCGGTCGGCTATCGCACCGAATCCATGCATGGCGCTGGTTCGCCGCAAGCGCAGCGAATTATGATCGCGCGGCAGGGAAATATTGAACAGAAAAAGGAATTGGCCAAGGCCATCGCCGGTATTCCTCTGAAGTAACCGCCGCACCTGAACTGGCTAGGTGAGTGTTACAAAACTCGTTTTTAAGTAAGAATTCTCTGTTTATTATCAGATCCGGAGACTGATGAAAAAGCTCCAGATGCTAGGCACGACGAGGATTTTCGCGGAGGCGTACTGGAGGTACGTTGGAGCGAAAACCCGCAGGAGTAACAACGCAGATGGACTTTTGCAGCAGTCTCCTAGAGAACGGAGCTGGTTTCATGCAGAAAATACAGCAGATTATTGAAGAAAAAATACGGCCCGCTTTGCAGTCACATCATGGCGATATTGAATTGGTCGAAGTCACGGCCGACGGCTTTGTAAAAGTAAGACTAACCGGGGCATGCGCCACATGCCCCGGCTCGCAGCAAACACTGTCGGAAGTGGTGGAAGCCGGGTTGAAAGAAGTGTGCCCCGAGATTAAAGGGGTCATTCCCGTCTTTCAGGTCAGCGATGCTTTAATTCAAGAGGCGCTCAAGATATTGCGGCGGCCGAAAAATTGACTGAGAATATGAGGACAATCAGCATAAATTTTTGCGGGGGGTGCAACCCCAGAATTGACTGCGGGCGGCTTGCGGCTGAAGTCCGGCATGCGCTGGATAAGCAAGGTTGCAAAGTATTAGTAAACCAAGCTGATGCTGACTTCGTCGTCTTTCTTAGCGGCTGCACCGCTAACTGCGCCTGGCGCTACGGCGATTCCGACCGGCCGCAGGCGATAGTGGCGGGCGCCAGCCTTGATTCATTTGCCCTCGGCGAAAACGAGCTGGCCGCGGAGATTATAAATAGGGTGAGTGATTATTTTGCAAAACTGGAAAACCATTTACCAGGATAAAATCGTAGCGCCTGACCAAGCACTCAAGAGCGTCAAATCCGGCGACCGCGTAGTGATCGGCCATGCCTGCGGCGAGCCGCCGGCGTTGGTTGAAGCCCTGGTGGCCAGAGCGCCGGAACTGGCAAAGGTGGAGATTGTCCACATGGTTGCCATGGGGCCGGCCAAGTATGCGCAGCCGGGGATGGAAAAAAGCTTTCGCCACAATGCGCTGTTTGTAGGCGCGTCGACCCGGAAAGCGGTGGAGGAAGGACGGGCAGATTATACTCCCTGCTTTTTTTCGGAAATCCCCCGCCTGTTCCACGAAAAGATACTGCCGGTGGATGTAGCTTTAATCCAGGTAACACCGCCTGATGAAGCAGGTTTTTGCAGTTATGGCGTGTCGGTTGATTATACCATGGCAGCGGCAGAATGCGCCAAAACCGTTATTGCCCAGGTCAATGCCAGGCTTCCCCGCACAGGGGGAGCGAGAATTCACCTGGATTCAATCAATTTCTTGGTGGAAAAGGATGAACCGTTAATTGAGCTAAAGCCGCCCGCCATTGGCGAGATCGAACGGTGCATCGGCGAAAATGTCGCGAGTTTAATACCTGACGGCGCTACGCTGCAGCTTGGTATCGGCGCTATCCCGGATGCGGTGTTGCTCTTCCTGAAAGATAAAAAAGACCTGGGGATACACTCGGAAATGTTTTCCGACGGCGTCGTCGTACTGGCGGAAGCCGGGGTCATAACCAATAAAAAGAAAACAATCAATACCGGCAAATTCATGGCCACATTCCTTATGGGAACACGCAAACTGTATGACTTTATTGATAATAATCCCGACGTTGAGCTGCATCCTGTCAATTACATCAATGATCCATATGTCATTGGCCAGCACGACAACATGATTTCCATCAACTCGGCGCTGCAAGTAGATTTAATGGGCCAGGTGAACGCAGAAATGATCGGTTCCCGCCAATTCAGCGGGATCGGCGGCCAGGTCGACTTTGTAAGGGGAGTTAGCCGCTCGCGCAACGGAAAATCGATTATCGCCCTGCCGGCAACTGCTTCCGGCGGAAAAATTTCCCGCATCGCCTGTGAACTTGACCGCGGGGCGGCGGTATCCACCTCGCGCAATGACGTGCACTATATTGTCACCGAATACGGTGTAGCTAACCTCAGGGGCAAGAGCCTGCGCGAGCGCGCTTTAGCGCTGATACAAATCGCTCATCCGGATTTTCGGGAGACGCTAACAGCCGAAGCGAAAGCGAAAGGCCTTATCTGAACAGACTTGACCGAAGGGAGAGAGAACCATTCCGATTCTTACCGTCTTGCAAGACGTGGTCGCCAGCATGAAGGGACCGCACTACCGCCTTGTCGGAAGGCATACACAGCGTTTTCTCGACCGTGCGGCCAAGCAAGCAAAGAATGAGATACAGCGCAAGGTGCTGTTTATCGCCGCCGCGGGTGTTGACGACGCATTTAGCCGCGTGTTTTCGGTCAGCCTCAGTACGGCCAATAGTTTCAGGAAAATTCCGCTTGAAGGATATCTGTCCAGGCGTCAGATCAATACCGCTTTTCGTGCCTATTTATCGATGCTGCTCATCGTGCTGGGCGGCAATAAGGCGCAGCTCCTGGAGAAGGCGGGGCTGAGCGAGGCGGAGTGGTTGGCGCTCTGGCGCCGGGTATTCGAGTATCAGGATGAAGATCTGGGCCAATTTGACCAGTGCTTGCTGCCAGTTTATCAAAGCCAGGGTTTCGCCGGGCTTTGCGCCGCAACCGCTTTATATATCGAAACAGTTTTGTCCGGTGCCTCGGGGCAGTTGAAATGCGATCAGGCAATCCTGGAAAATAGCGTGAAACAGGATGTTTTCGCCATCATGCGGCTTCTAAATCCGGTGCGGGAGGCTTGAACGATGTTTGTTATTGAAAAGGAAGCGCAAGCTTACATAGCCCGCCGGAGCGGCGTCATTGTCATCGGTTTCAAACTGGAGCCGGCTATTGGCGGCTGAGCCTGCTCAGACAAAAACGTAACAGGTAGTTACGTACCGACAATCTCGCTGGGGCCTCCGGCGGATACTGCGCATTATCTCACATCTGCTGTCAATGGCATCACTATATGCTATCCGGCAAATCTGACACCCAAAGAGGGATATTCTCACATTACAATCAAAGTCAGAAAGGTGCTTTTCCTTTTCAGTTGGTTGGAACTCGAAGGCGCCAAAGCAATACCCAGTTATCATTAGCGGAGCGCTTGCCACGCCGGGATTGGCTTTGCAGGAAATCGACTTCAGCGAGGCGAATGAAGTCAAGCGAGGCATGGCCACACTGGGCATCGGCCGCCAGGGTGCTGGTCACCAATGTTGAATTGAATTTGGACTGATAAAGTAAAGGGGGCTGAAACATGGAATTCAAACGCGTGCTGGTTGTCGGCGCGGGTCAGATGGGAAGCGGTATCGCGCAGGTCATGGCTCAGGGTGGCCTGCAAGTGGTTATTCGCGATATTCAGAATGCCTTCGTGCAAAAGGGAATTGCCGGCATTGAAAAGAATTTGGCGAAAAGCGTAGAGAAAGGCAAACTGGCTGCGGCGGAAAAAGACGTGATTATGAGCCGGATCAGCGGAGTGGTCGATCTTGACGCAGCGGTCTGCGATGTTGACCTGGTTATTGAGGCGGCGGTAGAAAACCTCGAAGTAAAACGCGAGATTTTTGAGACGCTCGCTAAACTTTGTCCGGAGCATACGGTTTTCGCCAGCAACACTTCATCGCTGCCTATCACCGCATTGGCGGCAATGACCGGCCGGCCGGATAAATTTATCGGCATGCATTTCTTCAATCCGGCGCCGGTGATGAAACTGGTTGAAATTATTACCGGACTGGCTACAAGTGAGGAAACATTTGCCGCAGTAAGAAATTTGGCTGAAAACCTGGGCAAATCACCCGTCAAGGTGGCGGATTTTCCTGGCTTTGCCGGCAACAGGATTATGATCCCGATGATCAACGAAGCGATTTATGCCCTGATGGAGGGTGTGGCGAGCGCCGAAGATATCGATAATGTGGCCAAACTCGGCTTTAATCACCCGCTGGGGCCGCTGGCGCTTTCCGATCTTATCGGCAATGACACTGTGCTTTCAATCATGGAAGTGCTTTATAACGGTTACGGCGACCCGAAATACCGTCCCTGCCCGCTGTTGCGCAAGATGGTACAGGCGGGATATTTGGGCCGCAAAACAGGCAAAGGGTTTTACGACTATACAAAATAGCAGGGATGAAAAACCGGCGAAGACACAGTCTTTGCCGGTTTTTCATCCTTATAAAAAGGAATATCGATATATGTGAAGAACTAACGCATATAGAAAAAATGCATAATGGATGGAGATGCCTATGGAGCTTTGGCTGATATATGCACTATTATCAGCGCTGTTTGCCTCGCTTGTCGCGATTTTCGGCAAAATCGGGCTACAGTCCGTGGATGCCAATACTGTGTCGGCAACGCGGGCGGTAGTGATGGCTATATTTTTGCTCGGAGTCGTTTTCGTGCAGGGCAATGTCAAGCAACTCGCGACGCTCGCGGATGATAAAAAGGTGCTGTTTTTCGTTGTGATGAGCGGGGTTGCGGGGGCTTTATCCTGGCTGTTTTATTTTTTGGCGCTCAAGGACGGGAAGGTATCACAGGTCGCGCCCATTGACAAATTGAGTGTTGTCCTGACAGCAGTGATTGCAGTTGTTGTATTAAAGGAGAAGATCAGCTTTATTACCGGTCTGGGGATATGTCTCATTGCGGTGGGCGTGCTCCTGACCACGTTGGGTTAGTATGACTCGCCAAAGTTGAAGGGGGCATTCAGTGCGGACAACCAAGCTTAACCATATTGGTTTTGGCAGCAGAATACTTTTCGCCCGTAACGCCACCGCCGTCATAATCGCTTTTACTGTTATTATGCTTGCGGTAGTATGGACTGGACTGGCCATCAAAATGCACGCGGAAAAACAGCTTGAAATCCAGAGTGCTTTTAAAAGTACCGATAATCTGGCGCGGATCTTTGAAGAACACACGCTCCGCACCATAAGAAGCGCTGACCAAATCGCACTGCTCGTCAAACAGCAGTACGAGCGCCAGGGTGCGGCTATCGATATGCAGCCCTTTGCCTTTTTCCAAACGGATAATGCTGAGCCCCCTATTGCGATCAGCATTGTTAATGAAGCAGGCGACATGTTGCAAAGCAATAAAAATTCACTTGTTTACGCCAATCTGCGGGATCGGGAGTATTTTAAGGTTCATCAGGAAACTGACAGTGGGCTGCTGTTTATCGGTAAACCGATTTTAGGCGGGTTTTCCGGCAAATGGTCCATCCCCATGTCGCGCCGCATCAACAAGGCTGACGGCAGTTTTGGCGGCATTGTTGTCGTTGCGGTTGATCCGTTTTCTTTCACCCGGTTTTATCGGGATATCGATTTAGGTGAGCGTGGTTTGGTCGCGCTCGTTGGGCGGGACGGAATTATCCGCGCCCGGCAGGCGGGCGAATTGTCAGCCGTCGGTATCGACCTGAACCCGATAAACAGTCAACTGATGAAAAAACTGACGGAAAATACGTCAGGAAGCTATACGGCTCAGAGCGCTGTTGACGGCGTCTCGCGCTTTCATAGCTTTCGCGCGCTGCCGGATTATCAGCTCGTTGTCCTTGTAGGCATTGCCGAGCAGGAGGCGATGGCTGAATTTTATAGGCGAACCCAAGCCTACATTGTTTTTGGCTTGATTTTAAGTGCGCTTAGCATCGGCTGCGGTTTTATCCTGATGCGCATGAAAAGGCTGGAACAAGAAGTGGCGAAGCTTGATCGCTTTAATCTGATCGGCGAAATGGCCGCAGGCATTGGCCACGAAATAAGAAATCCCATGACAACAGTGCGCGGGTTTCTGCAAATGCTTGCCAAAGCCGACAGATATGCCAAAGACCGCGAATACTTTGCAATTATGATCGAAGAGCTGGACAGAGCCAATGCGATCATTGGCGAATACCTGTCACTCGCTAAAAACAAGATTGTTGATAAAAAACCGCTCAACCTGAATGAAGTGATCAATAGTCTTTGGCCGCTTATTCAAGCTGACGCCATTATGCACAATAAATCTATCCTGCTGGAATTGGGCGAAATACCCAAGCTGTTATTGGACGAGCGGGAAATCCGCCAATTGATCCTGAATATGGTGCGCAATGGGCTGGAAGCTATGCCGCCGGGCGGTAAGCTGACGCTGTCGACATACCGGGAGAAAGATAACGTTGTTTTGGCCATCGCTGACGAAGGCAAAGGCATCGAGCCGCACATTCTTCCTAAATTGGGAACACCGTTTTTTACAACCAAAGAAAATGGAACCGGCTTGGGTCTGGCAATCTGCTACAGCATCGCTGCGCGGCATCGCGCCAGTATAAGGGTGGCAACCTCAAAGTCAGGAACAACCTTTTTTATTCAGTTCAGGGCGGACAGCTGCCAGTAATCCTACTGCGATAATTATTGTTCAGGCGGATTTATTCGGATGGCAATGGGGTGAGGCTATGGCGGAGATAATGGTCATTGCGCCGCAACAGGAAATAGCCGATTTGGTAAAAGAGTTAGGCTGGGAAGGTAAGATAGGGATCGTGCACGCCCGGTTGGAGCAGGGGGTTTTGGCTGCCCGTGAAGCAGTGGATGCCGGCGCCAAAGTTCTTGTGAGCCGTGGCCTGACCTACCGGATGATAGCTGATGCATTGCCGGGCATCCCCAGTGTCGAGATCAAGCTGAGCGGATATGATGTTTTGCGCTCCTTTCTTGAGGCAGACGCCTTTAAGGGAAGGGTGGCTATTGTTGCGCAACAGGAAGTGCTTGATGGCTTCTTAAGCATTGAAGAAATTTTGGGCAGCAGCAGTAAATTGCTAAAGATAGAAATTTACGATGACCGGAACTATGCTGCAGGGGTGAGTGAAGCGCTTCAACTAGGCGCTGCGTGTGTAATCGGCAACCAGGCAGTGGTGCAGGAAGCGGTTCGGTGCGGGCTGCATGGGCTTCCGCTTAATTCAGGCCGGGAAGCAATCAAAAGCGCTCTTGCCGCCGCCCAGGCCGTCCTGGACAAGCTGAAAATGCAAGAGGCCAATGCGCGGCAAATTGAGACGATCATTAACTCCATTGATTATGGCATACTGGCCATCGACAGCCAAGGCGAAACAACAGCCTTAAATGCTGAGGCCCGGCGTCTTTTGTATCAGGATGGCGAGGGACAAGACCGGGAGGCGGCGTTTGTTAAGACAATGCTGCGGCGGGCAAGTGAGAACGAAAAACGCACAGGGCTTGTGGAACGATTTGGCCCCCGCACGGAAGTGGTTGTCAACTATCTGCCGATAACGGTAAATGGGGCAGTTACCGGGATGGTGGCTACATTACAGGAACTTAAGCAGTTTCAGGCTATTGAACAGAAAACCCGGCAGGAATTAGCTCGCCGCGGCAGGGTCGCTAAACATAAATTTAGCGATATCCAGTCAAAAGCGGCCGATATGCAGCGGGTTATCGCCGAGGCCAGCAACTTCGCCCACTACGATGCTACGGTACTGATTTTGGGCGAAACTGGTGTTGGCAAAGAGTATTTTGCCCATGCGATCCATAACGCCAGCCGCCGCAAAAACGGGCCTTTTGTTGCCGTGAACTGCCCTTCCATACCGGAAAATATCCTGGAAAGCGAACTGTTTGGGTATACTGAGGGAGCATTTACCGGCGCTAAGCGCGGCGGCAAGATTGGCTTATTCGAACAGGCTCATGGCGGAACCATATTTTTGGATGAAGTCGGTGAACTGACCGAGCAGTGCCAGGCGAGATTGCTGCGTGTGCTGCAAGAGCGTGAGATTTTCCGCTTGGGTGATGACCGCACCATTCCGGTAGATATCCGGATTATTGCAGCCACTAACCGGAATTTATGGGCGATGGTACAGGAAAAACAGTTTCGCGAAGACTTGTATTACCGGCTGGAAGTATTGACAATTGAAGTGCCGCCGCTGCGCGAGCGCAAATGTGATATTGAGATGTTTGTACGGCAGTTCATTAATTTATATAACCGGCAGTACCGCACTGCGGTTACGGGGATTAACGCCGAAGGGCAAGCGCTGCTCCTGCAATATGATTGGCCGGGAAACGTCCGGGAATTGCAAAATGCTGTGGGACGTCTGGTGGCGTTAACCGGAGCGGGAGAGATTACGGCGGAGCATGTGCGCCGCTGTCTGAAACATCGTTTGCCTGCGCCGAAGTCAGCCGAGCAAGAGCTTCGCAGCGCCGAAATGGCCATAATTCAGCAGGTACTGGCGCAAACCGGCGGCAATAAACAGCAGGCCGCAAAACTGCTGGGGATTTGCCGGTCAACCTTGTGGCGCAAACTTAAACGAAACCATTAACGCGATGATAGAAAACAGCGACCGGTCAGCATAACTGGTTGCTGTTTTATGTTCGCAGCCTTTGTCGCGTAACGTTTTGCGTGAAACGAAAATGTTGCAAAAATTAAACGGTGGCAGCTGTTGCTTGGGGGTGGGCTGATGCGACAATTGCCTCAGACATCTTCTGTGTCGGGAAAATAAAAAGAATAGTCATAATTGGCACAATATTTGCTTTAAACATTAAGAAAGAGGAGGCGAGGCTTTTGATTAAGGACTTACCTGTAGTTCCCTCGGCGAAGGCCGGCAGCATGGCAGCGGCGCCGGCAGGAGCCGCCTGGCGTGAACAGCATCCCGTTATCGGCACCGCATGCAATCAGTGCCTGGAATGTACTTTGTTTTGCCCGGAAGGTGCTTTAGTGCAAACAGGCGGCAACATGACCGTAATGCTGAGCCTGTGTAATGGCTGCGGTATTTGCGCAGTGGAATGCCGGCTTCAGGCAATTGCCATGGTTCGCGAATATACAGGGGTTTCCGGCGTTTTTCCTTTGAGGGAGGAGAAAGTATGAGCGTTATGTTGCTTACCGGCAGTGAAGCTGCCGCTTATGCCGCTAAACTGGCACGAATAGAAGTTTTGTCGTATTATCCGATCACGCCGGCATTTCCCGCTATGGAAAGGATCAGCAAGTTCATTGAAGACGGTGAGTTGAATACGGAATTCGTGCGCGTGGAATGCGATCATAGCGCCCTGGCGGCAGCGTTAGGCGCCGCGCTGGCTGGCAGCCGCACTTTTACCGTCAGCAATTCACAGGGGCTGCTGTATATGACAGAAGTGATGTACCATGTCGCTGGGTTGCGCCAACCGATAGTGATGGCGGTGGCAAACCGTGCGCTTTCCGCTCCTCATAGCCGGTTCCCAGAGCATGGCGATGCAATTTCGCAGGATGCTAGCGGTTGGATTCAGCTGTTTTGCGAAAACAACCAGGAAATCCTTGATACCACGCTGCAGGCGTTCAAAATAGCCGAGACTTGCCGCCTTCCGGTTATGGTAAATTATGAAGGCTATATCCAATCTCATACCCAGGAAGAGGTGGACGTCCCTGAACAGAAAGCGGTAGATGCCTTGATACCGTTTAACCGGATTGCCGCGCTGGACGTCAACAACCCGCAAGGCATCAATACCGTTACCGGTCCGGAATTTTACATGGACTATAAATATCATCAGAATGAAGCGATGGAAGGCGCTTTGAAAGTTATTCCCCAGGTTGCCCGCGAGTTTGCTCAAGTATTCGGTCGCGATTGGCAAGGGCTTGTCGAGGGATATCGCATGGAAGATGCCCGGCACGCGGTTGTTGCAATGGGATCATTGGTGAGCGACGCCCGCATAGTCGTAGATGCGCTTCGCAACGAGGGCCGGCAAGTGGGGCTGGTTAAGATCAGATCATTCCGCCCGTTCCCGGCGGCAGCATTGCGCAGCATGCTGTCGGCAGTCGACATGGTAACCGTTTTGGATAAAAACATTATATTCGGTGCCGGCGGCGCGCTTGGCAATGATACCAAAGCCGCGCTGTACGGGTATCGCTCGCTGCCGGTCAAGAGTTATATTTGCGGTTTGGGCGGGCGCAGCGTTGGCACGCGGGAAATACGGCAAATGATTGATCTTGCGGAAAACCGCGTTGAGCAGCGCAGGGACTATGAATGGTTTGGACTTTAAGGGAGGGAAGCATATGACGCTGAGCATAAAAGACTTGCCGCAGGAAGATTTATTTGGGCCCGGCAATGCCGGCTGCCGGGGCTGCGGCGCAGCGATCGCCGGCCGTCAGGCAATGAAAGCGCTTGGTCCCAGAACAATAGTTTCAATCCCGGCTTCCTGTATGGCTACCCTAAGCGGCAGCAATCAACGCACGGCCTGGCAAGTACCGTTTTACCACACGCTGTTTGAGATTGCGCCGGCGGTAGCGGCAGGTATTCGGGCGGCCTTAGATGCTCAGGGAATTAGAGATGTCAATGTTGTTTCCTGGGCCGGCGATGCCGGGACTGCCGACATTGGCTTTCAATCTCTTTCCGGCGCGGCGGAGCGAAACGATGCGATCATTCATGTCTGTTATGACAATGAAATGTATATGAATACCAACGGGCAGACAGGCAGCCAAACACCGTTGTACGCTATTACCAGCAATCAACGGAAAGGTAAGCAAACGTGTAAAAAAGATATGCTGGCCATTATGCTGGCGCACGGCATTGGCTACGCTGCCAGCGCCTCAATATCGCACCCGCTGGATCTTATTGCGAAACTCAAGAAGGCGGCAGCCAGACGGTCATTTTCCTACGTTCATATTCTAACTCCCTGCTATCGCGGCTGGGGCATTCCTACAGACCAGTCGGTAGCTGTAGCCCGAAAAGCGGTAGAGTGCGGTCTGTGGGAGCTTTATGAAGTCGAAGACGGCGTGCGGAGGCGAACTTATGAACCTTCCTTTATTCCGGTGGCCGAATACCTCGCGCCGCAGGGCAGATTTAAAAACCTGACGGCTGATAAAATACAGGAAATGCAGGATGCAGTTAACAGATATTATCACCGTGAGGAGGGGAAGGCGTAATGCGGGAGATTCGTCTTCACGGGCGGTTTGGTCAGCCGGTGGGTTCATTGGCCGGCGCGCTCGGAAAATACGCGCTAAAACAAGGCAAGCATGTGCAAATATTCAGCTGTTTTGCCGCTTTTCGGCCTGGCGGTCCCATGGATGTGGTTATAAGGACAGATGATCAGCCGATTCGGGAACGCTCGGCAAATAGTACCAATCCGGATATTGTCGTCGTTCTTGATAACAGTCTTTTCTCCTCGGTGGATATTACTAAGGGGTTAAAGACCGGGGGTACAGTAATGGCGCTGGGTGTCGACAGCAGTATCTTGGGGCCAAAGGCTGGTGATTTCAACTTTGTGGCGCTGGATCAATATATCGCCGGCAACAGCATGCACGATATTGAAACAGGATTAATATTAAGCCTTGAGAGCCGGCAGCTATTCTAATCGCCCCGGTATCATTGATGCGCTGTACGGATTTTGCCGGCTGTGCAAAGGAGGGGATAGACCAGTACAAGATATCCACCGGTATTTCGCGGAGAAAGAGAGATAAAAGGGGGGATCTTGCATGGGTGTAGCGGAACTATCCTTAATTGCTCTAGTTATTGCACTCGCTATCAGTTGCTTATCACCAAAGAATATCGGCGTTTTGGCTATCGGCCTTGCTTTTATCGTCGGC
>JAOACF010000048.1 GCA_026417995.1 Negativicutes bacterium | reverse complement strand
GGAGATGTGTATAAGAGACAGCGTATATGATGCGATCCGGCTGCATCTGCGCAAAGGTTTCTAGCACGATTTTCTCACAGCCGACGCGCGGCGGGTCGACGACGATTACGTCCGGGCGGATACCCTGGGCGTACAGCCTGGGCAATATCTCAACGGCGTCGCCGGCGGTGAATTCAACGTTATCAACCTTGTTGAGCTTGGCATTCAGTCTGGCATTTTCGATAGCCGGAGCTACAATTTCAATGCCATAGACTTTAGCTGCTTTCTGCGCCAGGAATAAAGCAATTGTGCCTGTGCCGCAATAAGCGTCAATTACCGTTTCCCTGCCTGTGAGACCGGCATACTCCACTGCCTGGCGGTAGAGTACCTCGGTCTGTTCATTATTGACCTGAAAGAACGAGAGGGCTGAGATGTGAAAGGTAAAGTCGCCGATTCGGTCGGTAATGGTATCTCGCCCCCAGACAGTCTCGGTCCGGTCGCCGAGAATGACGTTAGTACGCCGGGAATTGACATTATGCACTATGCTGGTTAAACCCTTGATACTGCCGGTCAACCGCTCGATGATACGCTCGCGGTGCGGCAGCGTATTGGTTGCGGTTACCAACACGACCATCACCTCGCCTGTGGCCACGCCAACGCGGCCAAGCACATGGCGCATGACTCCCTGCCCCGTTACTTCATTGTATGTTTCAATGCCCAGCTCCGCAAGAATATCTCTCACGGCTCCGGCGATCTGGTTATTCGTTCCATGCTGGATAAGACATTCTTCGGTGTCAATGATGCGGTGCGTGCCTTGGGCGTAGCAGCCTACAACCGGCTTCCCCCCCGCCGAGCCGGTGGGAAATTGCATTTTGTTGCGGTAATACCAGGGATTGGCTGCGCCTAACACGGGGTGAATGACGATGTCGCGCAGCTTGCCGATGCGCTCGATCGCGTTGACCACCGTTTGCCGTTTGGCAGCCAGTTGCGCCCGGTAATCCATATGCTGCAGTTGGCAGCCGCCGCATTCGGCGTAAAGCGGACACTTGGGTTCAATCCTGCCCGGCGCCGCCTGCAAAACTTTCCGGAGTTCTCCCACGGCGTAATTTTTCTTTACGGTCGTAATTTTCACTTCCACAGTTTCGCCGGGCAAAGCGCCCGGCACAAAAACCGTAAAATCTTGATAGCGCCCCACTCCTTCGCCGCTGTGCCCCAGATTGTGGATCGCTATTTCATAAATGCCGTTTCGCGCAACAGGTATTGTCGGCGCAGTCATATAAACCCCCCACTCATATTAAAACCGCAGGCGCGCCGTACCGGCATGCCTGCGGTAAATCGCCAGCCTATTCACTTGCGTTTTCCGCCGTTTTTCCCAGTTTAACGAGCGTCTCGGTGTAAGTCTCCAGTTTTTTCTGCACTCGCCGGTGCACTTCCTCCGCCGGCATTCCGGTAAGGATTTCAATACCTTCATCGATGGTCTTGACCGGGTAAATATGAAACTTGCCCTGCCGGACGGCATCAATAACCTCATCATTTAGGGTTAGATTGTCAATATTCTGGTGAGGGATCATGACTCCCTGCTTACCGGTCAGCCCTTTTAACTTGCACAACGAAAAAAATCCTTCAATTTTTTCCGTCGCGCCGCCTATCGGCTGAATTTCCCCCTTTTGGTTGACCGATCCCGTTACGGCGATATACTGACGGATTGGCACTTCCGCCAGGCTCGATAAAATTGCGTACAGTTCGGTACTGGAAGCGCTGTCGCCGTCAACGCCGTCATAAAGCTGTTCAAAGGTTAAACTCGCGGTGAGTGTCAGCGGATGCTTCTGGGCGTATTTTTGACCGAGATAACCGGCCAAAATCATGACGCCTTTGCTGTGGCTCTGTCCGCTCATCTTCGTCTCGCGCTCGATATTGATTACCCCGTGCTTGCCCAAAAAGGTATTGGCCGTAATGCGCGACGGTTTGCCAAAGGTATAGTCGCCGATGCCCATTACTGCCAAGCCGTTAAGCTGGCCGATTTTTTCGTCATCGGTATCAATAAGGAACTTGCCGTCGGCATACATTTCCTGCAGCGTTTCCTCGTACTTGTTGGAGCGGTAGCGTTTTTCCTCAATCGCTTTATGAACATGCGCCGCCTTTACTGTTGAACTGCCGTCAACCGCTGCCCATGCATCGGCTTCACACAGGATTTCGACTATTTCATTAAAGCGCGTAGTCAGCTTTTTCTGGCTGCCGGCCAGGCGCGTACTGTATTCGATAACCCTGGCCACAGCGGCGCGCTCAAAATGACGAAGCCGCTCCCGGCTCACCGTAGAGCTGATAAAGCCGGCCAGTTTATCAATATTGGCCGGGGAGTTGTCCATCTTGACGTCAAAATCGGCATGAATTTTGAACAGCTTGCGAAAATCCTCGTCATAGGTATAAAGCAAATGATATATTAAGGGATTGCCGATCAAAATTACTTTTACGTCAATCGGGATTGGTTCGGGCTTCAGCGAAGCCATCGCCAGCATGCCGTATTGCTCTCCTAGGTTCTCCATGTGCAGCTTGCGGGTTTTCAGCACCCGTTTCAGCGCTTCCCATGCACCTAGATTGGCGAGAACATCCCGTGCGTTTAAAATAAGATAACCGCCGTTCGCCCGATGCAGAGCACCCGGTTTGATCATGGTATAGTCGGTGCTGACTACGCCCATGCGCGTCTCGTATTCCGCCCGCCCGATCAGGTTGTAATACGTGGGATTAATTTCGACAATAACCGGGGCGCCGACGGTCTGACCATTATCGACAAGCAGGTTGACTTTATACTTTTCCTTGACCGAATCCTGCATATTCCGCTTGAATAAAAGCAGCGGATTATGCTCGTCCTCAGCCGCGGACGGTTTAAAATCATTAACATTTTTGACTACATCCTGTTTGACGGCTTCGAGGTACTTGACCACTGCCGGATATTCACGATACTTTGCCTGCAGGTTTTCAAACAGACCTCCGACTGCAAACATGCCGATTTTGGCGTCCAGGTTTTTGAGCTCTTCCCGTACCGTACGCTCTAACTGCTGGATGCGACGGATAAATTCCATAGCCTTTTCCTGTACGGCCATCAAGTTTTGTTCAATTGCTTCCCGCTGTTCTTTATCAAGTTTTTGAAAATCTTCGGGCCTAAGCGGCTCGCCGTTGACGATCGGAATACCGGCAAAACCGGTCGTCGACCACTGAGGCATTACGCCAAGCTGCTCAGCCTGGGCGTTAAACTCTTCGAGCAAGGTGTTGCGTTCCTGCTGAAACGCTTTGGCAAGTTCGCCCCGCGCACGCTCATAATCTTCACCGCTAAACGCTTTGGCAATATCCGTCTTGATATCTTCGATCAAATCTTTGAGGTCTTGGCGAAAGACTGCCCCTAATCCTTGCGGCAGAGCCAGCGAGATGGGCTGGCTGGGATTCTCAAAATTGTTTACATAGCACCAGTCATACGGGCTTGGCTGCGAACAAGCCACTTTGCGCACGGCCTCTTTGGCATAGGTAATTTTGCCTGTTCCAACCAAGCCTGACATAAAAATATTATAGCCAGAATGTTTGGTATAAAGACCGAATTCGACCGCTCGCACGGCGCGTTCCTGACCGATCATGACGTCAAGCGGCGGTACCTGCTCAGTTGTCTCAAAGCCGAAACGACTCTCATCGCAGAAAAAGCGTAGTTGTTCAGCCGGCAATTCGCGCGGATTGTTCATTGGCACCCTCCTCCAGTAAATGGTGATATTGTCCTGCCCATTCTTAAAAAATCCACTGCCTCACAGCAGTGGAAGCCCGATAAACAACATAATTATTTTGCTGGTGTTGATAAACGAGTGAGCAACGATCGAACTGACGAGCGAGCCGGTTTTATAGTACAAAACTGCCAAACCTATGCCCACAACAAGCATTTCCGGAAGCCAATACGGGTTAAAATGAAACAGGGCGAAAACGCCGGCACTGATTAGCGCGCCGCCGATAATTCCGTACCGGTCTTTAAGCGGCAAAAAAGTAAACATCCGGTATAGAACTTCTTCCGCCACGGGTGCGGCCAGACCGGCAAGAAACAAGGGTACCGCAAGATCCCGCCAGCTTGCGGCTTTCCCGACTGCGGCGATCAAGGGATGCTGGGACGGTGTAAGCAGCAACATCGATGTATACAGCCGTTCGCTATACATGCTCACCGTCAGAAGAACAATGCCGCCTGCAAGTCCCCATGAAATGTTCTTGAGCAGCCGCCTGGCAGAAAGGCCAAGCTCGGCAAAACCGCTTCTGTGTTTGCGCACCGCAGCCCATACCAGCCCTATTACAACCAGCCGGTCAGTAACTTCGATGAGATAAGCAGATGCGTCAAACAGCAGCGGATAAATCACGCGCACCAGCAGCAGGCCGACAACAAGCCGCAACACATGGATAGACAGCACATCGCGCAATGTCCACGGCACTTTTGCAGGCAGCATTTTCTACCTTCTTTCTGTGCGTATATACCCATTATGCGCGCCGGCGGCGCCTTTCATGCACAATAAATGGAACGTATCAACAGTGTCGTGCTGGTAATTTATATTAACAAGCAGCAATTCGATTTTCATGCCGCGGCAATTACCCGGTTCCGGCCTGTTCGTTTGGCCTCATAAAGAGCCTTGTCGGCCGCTTCGACCAGTGTATCCGGCCGGCGGGACTTGTCAGGAATGGCGCAAGCTACGCCGAGACTTACGGTAACGACACCGGCCGTAAGCGAGCCGGTGTGCTCAAGACCAAGCGCCGCAACAGCCGCCCGCAATCGCTCCGCAACCATAAGCGCTCCTGCCAGCGTCGTATCCGGCAGCAATACGGCAAATTCCTCGCCGCCGTAGCGCGCTGCACAATCCGCTGTGCGCATAACGCCTGCCTGCAGCGTTATTGCTACCTGCTTCAGGCAGTCATCGCCGGCCAAATGGCCGTAAGTGTCGTTGTAAGCCTTGAAATGATCGATGTCAATCATAATCAGCGATACCGGCTGACCTTCCTTTTCGCCCTGCCCCCAAACCTGAGACAGCCGCATGTCAAAGAAACGCCGGTTGGCTATACCGGTCAGGCCGTCAAACGTCGATAAGCGCCGCAATTCGTCGTTCAAGCCTTGCAGCGTGGTGTGCTCGGTTTCAAAAGCTTGTACGGCAGGTCTGAATATAAATACAGCCTCCAGTGCCAAAACGATCAAAGCCAATGTGAAAATAATTGTTTCCAGCCGCTTCAGTTCGGCGATTTTTTGTTCACTTTCCCGCTGGTAGCGGTCAACTTCGGCGTCCAGATCAGCTACCAGCGAGCCTGAAACTGCCCTGAGAACGTAAGCAAGCTCAGGCGGCGTCGCCTCAGGGGAGACGGGGCCGTCAGCCAGTTTCCGTGCCGCGGCAATATAGCTTGCCAGGTCTTCATTCAAGGCGCCGGAGCAATCTTGCCGATATTGATCACCAAGCATTTGCGCCTGCCGGGATAAAGCGGAAATATCTCCCTGCGCCAAACTTTGCTGATTTTGCTCAATTAAATTGACCGTATCCAGCAATTCCCGGCGGAGGGCAGCTACTTCGACAGGATCGTCAGCCTGAGCCAGCTTTAGGCTTAACAAGGCGGTGCGCTGGGCAAGCATACGTTGCCGGCCGCTGATATTGATGAGCGCCGCGCCGTTTTCCTGCGTTTTGATCAGATCATGCACGACAACATACCCGCCTGTCAGCAATGCGGCAATGATTGTCAGCGCCACCATGTAGCGGAATGTGAGGCGATTCGACAATATCATGGCTCCTCCTGTCGATTTTTTACCTTTGCACTTCCATTGTATATAACAAGACGCCGGCATGTCTATACCGGCGTACTGAAAACCTAAATTCTTTCTTTTAAAAGCTTATTAGCTAATTGCGGGTTGGCCCGCCCTTTGGTTTGTTTCATTACCTGGCCGACCAAAAAGCCGAGCGCCTGTTCTTTCCCGGCGCGGTAGTCAGCCACCGACTGCGGATTAGCGGCAATCACGGCGTCAATAACGGCGATAATCGCACCTTCGTCGCTGATTTGAACCATGCCTTGCTCTGTCACGATCGTTTCAGCATCCTTGCCGGTTTCCCACATCTGTTCGAATACCGTCTTGGCAATTTTGCCGGAAATGGTTCCTTTACTGATAAGGGCTAACAAACCGGCAAGCTTGGCAGGAGTGACCGGGGCTTCTTCCACGCTGAGGCCGGCTGCGTTCAGCATCCTCGACATGTCGCCCATCAGCCAGTTGGCAGTTGCCTTCGGGTCGCTTCCCAGGCTGACGGCGGCGTCAAAAAAGTCGGCCATGGCGCGGCTGGCGGTAATTACTTCCGCATCATAGCCGGAAAGGCCATAATCCCGCATCAGGCGCGCTTTACGGGCATCCGGCAGTTCCGGCAGAGATTCCCGGATAGCCTGAATCCTCTTTTCATCGGTAACAATGGGAATAAGATCTGGTTCTGGAAAATAACGGTAGTCATGCGCGTGTTCTTTGCTGCGCAGCGATACCGTGATCCCCCTATTTTCATCCCAGGAGCGCGTTTCCTGAATGATGCGCCCGCCTTCTTCCAGCACTTCGGTCTGCCGCAGCACTTCGTATTCAAGGCCGCGCTGCACGGAACGGAAGGAGTTTAGATTTTTGATCTCGGTCTTAGTTCCCAGCTTGGTACTCCCCGCAGGGCGCAAGGATATGTTGGCGTCGCAGCGGAGGCTGCCTTCTTCCATCTTGCAGTCGGATACATCGATATACTGGAGGATTGTTTTGAGTTTTTCCAAATAAGCTTTGGCCTCTTCCGGCGAGCGGATATCCGGCTCGGATACAATCTCCAGTAGCGGTACGCCGGTACGGTTGTAGTCTACCAGCGCATAATCCGACTTGGCAATGGTACCGGCATGGACAAGCTTGCCGGCGTCCTCTTCCATATGTACGCGGGTAATGCCTATCCGCTTGGTCTCACCGTTGACTGCAATATCCAAATAACCGTTAATTGCTATCGGCAAGTCATATTGTGAGGTTTGAAAATTCTTCGGCAGGTCAGGGTAGTAATAATTCTTGCGGTCAAATTTGCTAAAAGGCGCAATTGTGCAATTCAGCGCCAGACCCGTGCGGATAGCAAATTCCACCACTTTTTCGTTAAGCACCGGCAGCACGCCGGGTAGTCCCAGGCACACAGGGCATACGTTGGTATTCTGTTCGGCGCCGAAGCGTGTGCTGCAGCCGCAGAAAATTTTCGATTCGGTTTTTAGTTCTGTATGTACTTCCAAACCAATGACTGTTTCGTATTTCATGTTATACCTCCCCTGCCGGCGCAATGCGATTTTGCCATTCGCCGCTTTGTTCCAGCGCATAAGCCGCCCGGAGGATTGTCGCTTCGTCCAGGGGCTTGCCGATGAACTGCACGCCGACCGGCATTCCGTCAGCAAGGCCGCATGGAACCGATATGGCAGGAATACCTGCCAAATTGATAGGAACAGTTAAGACATCTTCCAGATACATAGCCAGAGGATCATTCACTTTTTCGCCAACCCGGAAAGCCTGGGTGGGCGTAGTCGGTGTTAACAGCACATCCACTTGTTCGAAAGCCCGGTCAAAATCCCGCTTAACGAGTGTTCTGACCTTCAAGGCTTTAAGATAGTAAGCGTCATAATAGCCGGAACTGAGTGCATATGTGCCGAGCATGATGCGGCGGCGCACTTCTTCCCCGAACCCTTCGGTACGGGTTTTTTTATACATCGCTATAATATCGTTGCCTGAGCCGCGATGCCCGTACCCCACTCCGTCATATCGCGCCAGATTGGAGCTGGCTTCGGCGGTCGCAATCAGATAATACGCGGACAGGGCATATTCGGTGTGAGGCATGGATACCTCAATAATCTCGGCGCCCTGGGCAGTCAGCCGCTTAATGGCATCCTGGGCTGCGGCGCGGACATTGTCGCTGAGACCGGGAGAAAAATACTCCCGCGGAATGCCAACTTTCAGCCCTTTTACGCCTGCCGCAAGCGCAGCTGTAAAATCAGGCGCGTCTGCCTTTACAGATGTGGAATCCTGCGGATCGTACCCGGCGATTGCATTTAACACCAACGCGCAGTCGGTAACATCACGGGTAATGGGGCCGATTTGGTCAAGCGAAGAAGCATAGGCGACCAAACCGTAGCGGGAAACCCGTCCATATGTCGGTTTTAGGCCAACAACGCCGCAGTATGCTGCCGGCTGCCGAATCGAGCCGCCGGTATCCGACCCAAGCGCCCAAATCGCCTCGCCGGCGGCAACCGCCGCTGCCGAGCCGCCGCTTGAACCCCCCGGAACATAGGCGGTATGCCACGGGTTGCGGGTGGTGCCGAAGGCCGAGTTTTCGGTAGAAGATCCCATGGCGAATTCATCCATGTTGGTTTTGCCGATAATAACAGCGTCCTTCGCCGCAAGCCTGTCCATAACCGTAGCATTGTAAGGCGGAACGAACTGGGCCAGTATTTTCGAGCCGCAGGTAGTCGGCACACCAAAGGTGCAGATATTATCCTTAATCGCTCCCGGAATGCCGGCCAGCGGTGAAATTGGCTCGCCGCGGCCAATCTTGGCATCAACTGCTTTGGCCTGTGCCAGAGCCGAGTCGCTTGTGACCGTCCTAAATGCGCCAATCCTGGTTTCAACTGCGTCAATTCGCCGCAGGGCGGCTTCCACAATCTCAACTGCCGAGATCTCTTTCTGCTTGAGTTTGTCATTCAACTCGCGAATTGTCTTGGCATATAAACTCAACGCGTCTCACCTACCCTTCCATGATCTTCGGCACTTTAAAATAGCCGTCTTCCTGCTCGGGAGCATTTGCCAGCGCCAGATCGCGCGGCAACGACGGTCTGGTTTCGTCCGGCCGCATAATATTCTTCAGCGGCAGTACATGCGCGGTTGGTTCTATGCCGGTTGTGTCAACCTTATTTAAAACCTCGACATAATCTAAGATTGCGTTAAGCTGCCCGGTAAACTTTTCGCTTTCAGCCTCGCCCATCTCCAGCCGGGACAGAAGAGCTACATGTTCAACATCTTTGCGAGTAATTTTCACGCCAATTCACCATCCAAATCCATGTTCTAGCCATATAGCCTATATTATACCATTTTTCCCTATGTCAGGCATTATTGCCGGTCAAGCATTGCCATAAACGCCGCTTCGTCCAATATCGTAATGCCAAGCTCTTGGGCTTTGGCAAGTTTACTGCCTGCTTCCGCCCCGGCAATCAAATAATCTGTCTTTTTACTTACCGAAGATGATGCCTTGCCTCCCAATCTGGCAATTGCCGCCTCGGCTTCGCTCCGCGTCATGCCGGATAAACTCCCCGTGAGCACGAAGGTTTTGCCGGCGAAGGGCTGCGGCGCATCTGCCGCCGGTTTTTCTTCCGTTGTCTTAACGCCGGCCTTTTTAAGCTTTTCAATGAGGCGCCAGGTGTTAGGTTCACGGAAAAAGCCAACAACGCTTTCGGCGATTTTGGGCCCGATTTCCTCGATCGTCATTAGTTCTTCAACTGTTGCAGTGCGCAACGCCTCAATATCGCCGTAGTGTTTGGCAATCAAACTGGCCGCTTTGGCGCCGACAAAACGGATGCCCAGCGCAAACAGCAGCCGCGACAGTCCCGCTTCCTTGCTGGCCGCAATGGCGCTGACGAGATTGGCGGCTGATTTGGTTCCCATGCGCTCCAGTCCGGCGATATCTTCCTCTTTCAGGTAATAAAGGTCTGCGGCATCCTTGATTAAGCCGGCTTCCAGCAGACTCTGCAGCACGGCCGGACCCAAACCTTCAATATTCATGGCATCGCGGGAAACGAAGTGAATAAGGCCTTCCCGCAGCAGCGCCGGGCAGCCCGGATTCATACACTTATGCGCCGCTTCGCCGCTCTGGCGCACAACTTCCCCGCCGCAATCCGGACAAACCGACGGCATGGTAAAAATGCGTTCCGCTCCGCTGCGCCGGGATGGAATGACGGCTACGACCTCGGGGATAACCTCCCCTGCCTTATGAATAATCACCGTATCGCCAATGCGGATATCTTTCTCCCGAATATAGTCTTGGTTGTGCAGTGTGGCCCGGCTGACCGTCGAGCCCGATACCCTCACCGGCCGCAGCACGGCAGTAGGCGTCAGAACGCCGGTACGGCCTACCCGGATAATAATATCCTCAACGATTGTTGTCGCCTGTTCGGCCGGAAATTTGTAGGCGATTGCCCAGCGGGGATCTTTCGCGGTTGCACCAAGCGTTTCCTGACCGGCCAAGCTGTTGACTTTAATCACTAGGCCGTCAATATCATAAGGCAGGTCAACCCGTTTTTCCGACCAACTTGCACAGTATTCAATAACTTCATCAATAGTTGCGCACAGGCGGTAATGGGGGTTGGTCTTAAAGCCCAGCTTGCACAAATACTTAATCGTTTCAGCATGCGTCACGGCAGGCAGCCCCTCGCGCCAACCGATGCCGTAAACAAAAATATCAAGCGCCCGCTCGGCCGTTACTTGGGGATTGAGTTGCCGGAGCGAACCGGCAGCCGCATTGCGGGGATTGGCAAAAATAGGCTCACCGGCAGCGCTGCGCAGTTCGTTGAGCCGGTCAAATTCCCGGCGAGGCAGGTAAACCTCGCCCCGAACCTCCATCAGCGGGGGAATATCTACTCCGTGGCCCAACAAGCTAAGCGGCACCGAACGAATGGTGCGGATGTTGGCGGTAACGTCTTCGCCGTACTGTCCGTCTCCCCGCGTGGCGCCACGTATCAGCCGGCCGTTTTCATACAGCAGATTCACGGCCAAACCGTCTATTTTCAGTTCCACCACATACTCTACCTGCTGCGTTCCCAGACCGTTTTTAACCCGGGTGTCAAACGCGCGCAGGTCATCGTCCGAAAACGCGTTTGCCAGGCTCAGCATGGGCGCATGGTGCGCCACTCTTGCAAAACCTTCAGCCGGCGCTGCCCCGACCCGCTGCGTGGGAGAATCAGGGCTTACCAGTGCAGGATATGCCGCTTCCAGAACGATAAGCCGCTGCATGAGGCGGTCGAACTCTGCGTCGGATATCTCCGGGGCGTCCAGTACATAGTAGCGATGGCTGTGATAGCTGAGCAGCCGCTTCAATTCTTCAGCCTCTGCCCGCGCTTCCTCCGGCGTGTCTGGCAGGTTTGTATTCACCCATATCACTCCTTGCTTTACACCTTGGTAAGAGGTGCAAATTTTGTCGCTAATTGGCGTATTCCTTGTCCGGGAAAAGCCACTTTGATCTCCTGGTCTTCTCCCGCTCCACGCACTTCGATAACGGTGCCAATCCCCCATTTGGCATGCTGCACCTTGTCGCCGGGCCTTAAATTGGATTGCGGAGCGGGCCGATCGTTCTTCACGAGAGTCAGCCGGGGTTTCGGCGGCTCCTGCAGCCAGCCGCTCTTTTGCTCTATTTTCGCCGGGCGGGGGTCATAGGCTTCGATCAGCCCCCGCGGCATTTCCTGCAAAAACCGGGAGGGGGGATACATTACACTATTGCCGTAGATAGTGCGAACCCTGGCGTTAGTCACAAACAGCTTGCGCTGCGCGCGGGTAATGCCGACATAGCACAACCGCCGCTCTTCTTCAATATCGCTCTCGCTCATCAGCGTCCGGGCATGAGGAAAAATGCCTTCTTCCATGCCTGCCAGGAAAACATACGGAAATTCTAACCCCTTCGCCGAGTGCAGCGTCATGAGCGTCACGCGCTGCACTGCAATTTCGGCGGCATCAATGTCCGCGACTAATGCGACATGGCTTAAAAAGTTTTCAAGAGTATCCTCAACGCCTTCGGCGGCAAATTCCTTGGCAACCGTTAATAGTTCCCTGAGGTTCTCGATGCGGCCTTCCGCTTCGGTAGTGCCTTCATTTTCCAGTTCGGCGAGATATCCCGATTCGTGCATAACCTTTTCAATCAGCTCTTTTACCGGCAGCACATCCCGCTGGGCCGCAAGGTTAAAGATCAGCTCCGCCAGGCTTTCCAGCGGCCGCTTCGCCCGGGCTGTAAGTCCGGGAACTTCATCCGGATTGGAAACGGCGTCAAACAGCGTAAGCCCATGCCGGGCGGCATATTCGCCCAACCGCCCGATGGTTGTATCGCCAATGCCCCGCCGCGGTACATTGATAATACGCTGCAGCGCGAGGTCGTCAGCCGGGTTAAAGATCACGCGAAGATAAGCCAAAATATCTTTGATTTCTTTGCGGTCATAGAAGCGTACTCCGCCAACCACCGTATAAGGAATGCCGCAGCGCAGGAAGGCTTCTTCAATCGCCCGCGACTGGGCGTTGGTGCGGTAAAGCACCGCCACTTCGCCATAGGGCCGGCGGTAAACGGTGTTCAGCTTGATAATGGTATCGGCGATAAAACGCGCCTCGTCTTTTTCATCAAAGGCGAGATAGCCGGTGATAGGTTCGCCCTGAGGGTTTTCCGTCCAAAGCGCCTTGGGTTTGCGGTTGGTGTTATGCTCGATTACGGCATTGGCAGCGTCTAAAATTGTCTGGGTTGAACGGTAATTTTGTTCCAGCTTGATAACCCTGGCCTCCGGATAATCCCGTTCGAAATCGAGAATATTGCGGATATCGGCGCCGCGCCAGGCATAAATGCTCTGGTCCGCATCGCCGACGACGCAGAGATTGCGGTATTTTGCGGCCAGGATTTTGGCCAGCAGATACTGCGCCCGATTGGTATCCTGATATTCGTCAATTAATATGTATTTAAACTTGGTCTGATATTTTTCCCGTACTTCATCATTGGTTTGCAGCAGCCGCACAGCCAACATCAGCAGATCGTCAAAATCCAGGGCGTTAGCCTTCTGCAGTTTTTGTTCATACAGATTGAAAACTTCCGCCGTCTTTACAGCATGAAAGTTATCGGCCGCCCGAGAAAATTCGCGGGCATCGATAAGTTCATTCTTCGCGTTGGAAATGGTGTTTTGGATGCCGGCCGGCGGAAAGTGTTTTTCATCCAGATTGAGTTCACGCAGGCAGCTTTTAATTAAAGCCAGTGCATCCGCTGCATCGTAAATAACAAAATTCCGGTTATAACCGCCGAATTTTTCAATCTCCATCCGCAAAAACTTGGCGCAAAATGCGTGAAAGGTGCTGAGCCAGATATCTTTGGCTACTGCGCCTACCATATTGGCCACGCGTTCTTTCATTTCGGCGGCGGCTTTATTAGTAAAAGTAATCGCCAAAATATTGTAAGGATTAACCCCCTGCGCTAACAGATGTGCAATCCGGCAGGTCAGGACGCGGGTTTTGCCTGATCCGGCGCCGGCGACAATCAGCAAAGGACCGTTAATATGACGAACAGCCTCTTCTTGGGCTGGGTTCAATTTATCAAAGCTAAATGACATATAAAACCTCCTGAGTTCTTTGCAAGCCGTAAGCTATATTATTTTCTCCATATGCATGGCGTTTCCTTTCAAAAAAGGCAAAATTTCGTCACACTGCCAATGCTCTCATGATGTTAACCGAAATCGCGCATACTAAGCGCAGCTGGACGTGAACCGAACCTTTTAAAGGAGGTGACAATAATGCTGGGCATGAGCAAAGCAGACATACTGCAGGAAGCGACAAAGTTAACGCAGCAAAATATGCCTTTTCCCAATGCCATTGCGGAGATAATGGAAAAAAACAATAAACTGTTAACCGATCAGATCAGGCAAATGATTGACGCGGCAAAAGGCCAGCCGCCGTTTGATCTGATGTAGGAAAAAAGGGTCTCAGCCTTAGTAAGCTGGGACCCGTTTTAATTTAGCTCGCGGGCGGCGGCTAACATGGGCGGCACTACCTGTTTTTTGCGTGACATAACCTTGGGCAGCGTAACTTGTCCGTCGCCGTCAACATGAAAAGCCGCTTTGATCAGCGAAACCGGATACCCGGTATAGATTAGTGTCGAAGCTTCCTGCACAATATCGGTGACCATCAGAATCACCAGGTCGTAATTCTGTTTGCTGCGCAAATTCTCCATATAAGCGGTGATTTCGCCGGCCAGGGACAGTATCTGCTGCGGTTCCATAACCGAAATCTGCCCGATGGCGACGTGATATTCGCCCATCTGAAACTCCTTGAGATCATTGTGGACAATATCAGCCGCCGTCATGCCCCGGATATTCGATCCGGCCCTGAGCACCTCAATGCCAAAATCACGGACGTCAAGCCCGGCGATTTTGGCCAGCTTTTCCGCGGTTTCACGGTCTTTGTCCGTAGACGTGGGCGATTTGAACATTACTGTATCGGAAATAACCGCAGCAAGCAGCAGGCCGGCAATTACAGGCGGAATTTCAATATTGCGATGCCAGTGCATATTCGCAACAATCGTCGCCGTCGAGCCCACCGGGTCATGGCGGATAAAAATCGGCTCTCCCGTCTCCAGACCGCCCAACCGGTGATGGTCGATAATCTCAATAATATGTGCTTCTTCGATACCTTCTACCGCCTGGCTGCGCTCGTTATGGTCAACAAGAATGATCTGTTCGCGTTCAGGCCGGATAAGCCGGTCCCTGTCAATCAAACCGACAAGCCTGCCGTTTTTTAATACAGGATAATTGCGGTGGCGCGTGGCGACAATTGTGTCTTTAATATCGCTCACCAGATCATCAGGCTTAAATGTTACGACTTCTCTTTGCATAACCCTGCTTACCGGTATGCTCTGATTGATTAGACGCGCGCAAGTATAGGTGTCATACGGAGCCTCAATAATAATGATGCCGCGGCTTTGGGCCGCCGCTTTCACCGCTGGATCCACGTCCGCGTTACCAGTAACGATCAAACAGGCTATTCCTTGTTCAATGACAGCCAATTGGGCGGTTATCCGGTCACCAACCAAGACCACGTCACCCGGACGAATAACCCTGAGCATAGTCTTTGTTTGCGCAGCAGCGATACGCACTCTGCCTGTTATCTTGCGTTCCAGGTTTTCACCGCATGCCAGCTTGCCGCTCAGCGTCCGCAGCACGCCGGCAAAATCAACGCCCGCCTCGTAGAGATTTTGCATCTCAAGTTCATTAAAATAGCGTTTGGCCAAGTCGCCAACCGAAACGATGCCGGACAATTTATCATCTTGATCGACTACCGGAACTGATTTAACGTTATGCGCAAGCATAATTTGCCCTAACTCGCGCAGCGTCTGCCAGGGGTATGCTGTAACCACTCGGGAAGTCATTATATCTTTCGCTTTTGGGTAGAGATCGCTGATAAGCACCGGCGGCTTCACGCCAAAATAGTCCAGGACGAATTTTGTTTCTGCGTTTATTTTACCGGCGCGCGCGGCAAGAGCATTCACTCCTGCAGCCTGTTTCAGATGAGCATAGCCGATGGCCGAGCATATCGAATCGGTATCAGGGTTGCGATGCCCGATTACATAGACGGGTTTGGTCATATGGAACCTCCCTTGTAAACTGGTATTAGTATACCAAAGAAATCCAGGAATTAAAATATTGATTGCCTGGCAGCACTTTAATGACGATAGCCGCATACAATAAATTAACATAACAAATTTACATTGAAAGGAGCCTTTGTATGGCCAGACTGCGCCGTATTTTTCATAAATCCCGTCAACACACTCCGTTAGTTCCCGTAACAACGATTGCCTCCCCCACCAGCCTGATGCAGGTTGTCAATCCTGTATATTTGGTTCTGCAGGTTCGCCCTTTAGTGGACTACGGTATGCGCGAGCTTTCGGCTACCAACCCGCGCCACGCCATGACCGAAACGGCTATCATCGCTTATTTAATGGGGATGGGGTTTGAGTTTCGGACCGCCCGGGCTATCGCCGAATCCTGGGAAGAAAACGAAACCTTTTTTGGCGAAGGTGAGCGCTGCCGTCCTAAATTTTTCGAAACAGTATCCGAAAAAACCGATGATTAGCTTCACTACCTCAAAGAACAAGCGTTTGCCAAACGCTTGTTCTTTTTTGTATAATAAAAGTGTATACTTCAACAACAGGTGATGCCGATGGAGACGCTGGAAAAATTAAAACTGCTGGGTGAAGGAGCCAAATACGATATTTGCGCTTCCACCGCTGCCGGCGGTTCAAAAATCAAACAGCCGGCGCTGGGACGCACCCGACCCAGCGGCGTATGCCACTCTTTTACCCCTGACGGCCGGTGCATCTCCTTGTTTAAGGTACTGCTCACCAATTGCTGCGAGAAAGACTGCACCTATTGCCCGAACCGACAGGAGCGCGATGTACCGCGCGCCAGATTTACGTCGCAGGAATTGGCCGATCTGTTTATGGATTTTTACCGCCGCAATTATGTTGAGGGACTGTTCTTAAGTTCAGGCATTTGGCATTCGCTTGACGCTACAATGCAGGAAATCATTCAAGTTGCGGAAATCCTGCGCACCAAATACCGTTTTGGCGGCTATATTCATCTTAAAATTCTGCCAGGCGCGCGTCACAGTGACATTGATGTTGCCGCGCGCCTGGCCGACCGCATTTCACTCAATATCGAAGCGCCCAGCGCCGAATATCTGGCCCGGCTCAGCCAGCGCAAAAACTACAATGCCGACATTATTGCCGGGTTACGGTATATTCAACGCGCCGCTGCCGCGCATAAGCGCGTCAGTCATTCCACCCAGTACATTGTCGGCGCCGCCGGTGAAACAGATAAAGATATTCTGGGCTCGTCAACCGGTTTATATCGTGATTTCGGTTTGAAACGCGCCTACTACAGCGCTTTCCAGCCGGTGGGCGGCACCCCGCTGTCGCATTTGGGGCCTGCGCCGCTCATCCGGGAAAACCGGCTGTATCAATCAGACTTTCTGCTGCGATTATACGGGTTTACTTTTGCCGAACTGCCTTTCGACGCATCTGGCAATCTGGATCAGGGATTGGATCCCAAAATGGCTTTCGCCCTTGCCAACCCGCAGCTGTACCCGGTGGAAATCAATAAGGCATCCTATCAGACGCTGCTGCGGGTGCCCGGCATCGGGCCGCAGTCGGCGCAGCGGATTGTCCGCGTGCGCCGGGAGTTTAAACTAACTGATCCGCGCGAGTTAAAGAATGCCGGGGTTGTACTCAAACGCGCTCTATCTTTTCTCACCCTGGACGGCAGGTTTTTCGGCAGCCGCACTTTGCTAACCAAGCCACAGTACCGGCAATATCAGCAACTCAGTTTATGGGGGGATCAACGTGATCTTATGCTCGCAGACACCGGGATCCATGCTTAAAGCTGTCGTCTTGTCGCAAATTTATAGCGATTTGCCTTGCTGCAAAGGCGAAGAGGCTAAATTGGCGCTGTTTGGCTTCGGTGAAGCCAGGGACGCCGATCAGTCATCGCTGACGGCGCTTGTTAAGGATTTGCGCGCAGCGGCGGGAATTGATGCCGGTTGGCTCATGGAAGTACCCGGTAAAACGCTTTTGCGTCTGATTGCCGCCAACTTGCGCTATCAAGCGCCTGACCAGACCGCAGTTATTTTTGCCGCCACCGAACAGGCGCTGCGCTACGGTCATGCCTACTGCCTGTGCGGCCTAGGCGACATCAGCCGTCTGTTTATTGCCCGCGCGCGGAGTGTTTCCCGGGAAATACATAAAATGCTGGGATTTATTCGCTTCCGTCCGGGACCTGCCCAATCGCTGGTCGCTCAGCCCAAATTGTTTCACAATACCGCCGATTTAATCTTAAAATCCTTTGCCGCGCGTTATCCGGATACCCGCCTGGTATTTGTCCTGGGGGAAAAAGCGCTGGTATGGGAAAAGGGGAGCATAACCGAAGACCAGCCTGATCAATATTGCGAATACCTGCATGACCGAAGCTTCGACGCTCTATGGGAAACCTACTATACTTCCCAGTATATTGCAACCCGCAAAAACATTCGCCTCGCCAGCCGCTGCCTGCCGCAAAAATATTGGGACTGGCTGCCCGAAGGCAAAATATTGCAGCAAAAAGCTGCCCAGGAATAGAGAAAGAATGAGAGAAGGCTGCGTCGCAGTCTTCTCTTATTTTCGCCGTGTTCTAAGTTCAGCCAACAGCTCTGTGGGCGTAATATTGTGGTATGCCAAAAGTACCAGGCAGTGATACCAAAGGTCCGCCATCTCGTAGAGTATTTCCTTTTTGCTCTGGTTTTTGGAAGCAATAATGGTTTCGGCCGATTCTTCGCCGATTTTCTTGAGGATCTTATCCAACCCTTTATCAAACAGATAGGTAGTATATGAACCCTCCTTGGGATTTTGTTTACGCTCGGCGATCACGCCGTACAATTCGTATAGAATATTCATCGCCGGGTTATTATAGACTGCTCCCGGCTCCACTACCTGTTGTGCATCCATGCCCGATGTCAGGCAGCGGCTAAAACAAGAGAAGGTACCTTCATGGCAGGCGGCTCCGTTTTGTGCTACCGTGACCAGCAAGGCATCCGCGTCGCAGTCATACTTGATGGCATGCACCTTTTGCACATGCCCCGAAGTCTCGCCTTTTTGCCACAGGCGGCCCCGGCTGCGGCTGTAAAACCAGGTAACACCGGTTGCCAGCGTTTTTTCGAGTGCCTCGCGGTTCATATAGGCCAGCATCAGCACCGTGCCGGAGGTTACATCCTGAATAATGGCGGGAACCAAACCATGGGCATCAAACCGTATATCTGCGATTTTCATAACCGAACCTCCACTCCGCGCGCCTGCAGATACTCTTTTGCGTGGCAGATTGTAAATTGACCGTAATGAAACACCGATGCGGCCAAAACGGCGTCAGCCTTGCCGTCAGTCAACACCTCGTAAAAGTGTGCAAGATCCCCCGCGCCGCCGGAGGCAATGACCGGCACATCGACTGCTTCGGATACCGCGCGGGTCAAGGCAATGTCATAACCGTCCTTGGTACCGTCACGATCCATGCTGGTCAGCAAAATTTCCCCTGCGCCGAGCATGGCGCCTTGTTTTACCCAAGCGAGCACGTCAATGCCGGTGGGGGTACGGCCGCCGTTAATATAGACTTCCCACTTGCCAGGATCGCACTGTCGGGCAT
>JAOACF010000047.1 GCA_026417995.1 Negativicutes bacterium | reverse complement strand
CCCCTTTCCCCAGGAAGAAGAAACCGCCGATAATAATAACCGGAGCAAAGATCTTAATGCCGAACATAAACCCGTCGCGGATATAGTCGGTTATCTTTTCCAAGCCGTCCCAACCATCCTTGAGCATTGTGCCAAAAGCCAGGATCAGCACGGCGGTCGCCCCCAAAAGCGCAGTCGCGTCTCCGCCGCGAAGCTTGAGTAACCACATGGCCGCCACATCAAGAGCGAACGCCAGCGGGGTTAATACGGCAAGAGTATAAGAAACTGCGGTTATCTCCCGCTTTACTTCCTGCGCCATTATCGCTTCGCGCTCGAGTTTGTGCTTTTCCGCATTTTGCTTAATGTCGCGCTTGATTAAGACGTATGCGGCAACGGTCGAAACCAAGCCCATAGTAAGGGCCAGCGGAATACTGGCTGAAATTACGGCTGACGGTTCGGTAAAACCGGCAGCTTTGGCAGTAATTGTCGGCGCCCCTTGGATAACATAATCGGTAGATAATGCAATCCCGTGACCGAATAGGTTCATCGCTACTGCCGCCCCCATTGCCGGCAAACCGGCCCGCACCGCTACCGGAAACATGATTGCGCCAATCAGCGCGGTAGCCGGCGATGGCCAGAAAAACCAGGAGGCAAGCATCATGGATATACCTATGACCCAAAACGAGATATCTGCGTTAACCATCAGCTTAGCTGCAGGCGACATTACCAGATAGTCAGCGCCGGTATCAGCCAGCAATTTCGACAGGGACACGATCAGCGAGATAACGACGATAATCCCCCAGAATTCATTGCCTGCCACAATCAGAGCATTGAATACCGTAGTAATGCCGCCAACCATGCTTTGTTTAAAAAGCCAGCCCACAGTCAGTAAACCTAAGATGCAGGGAATGAGGGGGTCTTTGCGCAGCCCCATGACGATGATTACGACAAAGACCCAGAACAAAAACAGCCAATGCGCACTTGTCAGTTCAATCATAGCGTCTCTCCTTACATTACCGGAGTGGCGTAAACATTCATCAGGCCGGTTTTCTCGACCCGATCACGAATAGCGCCTTTATCGGTAGTGTAAAGGCCTTTTTCCTGCATCCGCTTGAAGTACTGGGCTCCGGAGAAGGTATATTTCAACCTGCGGCCTTCCTGTGTTTCCATTCGCTCGCGGACATGAGCGATAGCGTCGCCCAAAGCCAATGTTTCCGGCAAAACGAGCGCCTCTTTGTTCGCTATATACCGAACAGCGTTATGCCCTGCCAGCGTACCGGTAACGATAGCTTCGGTATGCCCGACCAAAAGACCCGCTTTTTCGCCGCCGCAGAACAGATTGTCAACCCCCTGCACCTTAAGTGCGTTATCCCGGGGGGAGAGCGCCAAATAGCGCATGGAATTGCCGATGCCGCCCGAATATGGGTCTTCAAAGCGAGCGTTTTCAAAGCCGGGAATCTGGCGTAGTTTGTCCAGTGGATAGAATGGCGACATCAATTTGGCGTGGCCGGTATCCAGCAGGATTACATTTTCGGCGAATTCCTGCAGCGCATACTGCTGACAGGCTTTGATACTCAGGCTGTCCGCCTTGCGCAGTTTTTCCGGAATGGGAACAACCGCAACGCCAGTCGAATTTAGCTGAGCGACAATCCGCTCATCGAGCGATTCTTTATGCAGTTTGCATGACCCGCTCATCGCGCCGACAGTGCCGTCAGGTTTCTCACCCATAAACTCTTTTACGCCCGCTCTGGCAGCAATACTGATACGCGGTCCAAAGGTTGGGCAGCGGTATACGCACATCGCGCAGCCATTGCCGTATTTGCTGCAGTTTCCTTGCGGACCGGCTGTACCGGTGGTTTCGACGAAAACATCGCCATAAATTTCATCATCTTTATCCGTGATGACCGATTTTATCTTAGTTCCTTCCATCGTGATGTCGCGAACCCGGGCCATAAGCTGGTATTTGACGCCGTATTTTTCCAGCTTACGGCGAACGGCAGGCTCGATTTTGGCAACATCGTACAGCGTAACATGTTTGTGGCCGGGAAACTCAATGTTTTGGTGGCGTGCCGTTTCATCCACAGCATCAAACAAATCGCCGGCGCCCAGCGCCTGCATTTCCTCGGTGGCGGTAAAGCGGCCATTATTGCGCATAATGCCGCCGACCAAACCGGTTCCTAACAGCATGTCTGCCCGCTCCAAGAGGATGACCTCGGAAGCGCCGGCCTTTTTGGCGGCTATCGCCGCCGCGCAGCCCGACCAGCCGCCGCCGACTACAACCACTGTTGCTGTTGTCATCTTTACCCCTCCTTTATCTATTTACCTATCTATTTACCGGCAACCCCGGCATAACCGCAGACAATCTCGATTAAGCGCACTAAAGCCCTTACTGCATAACGCATTGCGTCTTCGACAATTTGGCCTTTATCGTCGCAAGTGCCAAGTCCTGGCGAGATATAAATATTTCCGTCATAGGCAACTGTCGGAATCACGCCCATTTGTGCGCAGCCGGTCTGGAACAGGTTAGTGCCGGCGTACATATCTTCGATCGAAAAGATGGGAATGCCCATTTCGCCGTTCGCCCATGTTTTTTCATAGTTAACTTCTACAGCAGTGGAGTTATAGGACTTGGAAATGATAATGCCTTCTTTCAGGCGGTCCGGCAAGTTGATTTTACTGAATTCGTCGCGTACAATACGCTCTAAATCATCCACAGGTTTAGTCAAAACCTCGGGTTTGTCCTTCAGCACTTTGAGCGCCTGAATTTGGCTTAGGAGCGCTTCTTTACCCGGGTCAAAGGTTACATAGGCGGCCTTGCCATACGAGGCTGTCGTGCCATAACGGTCACCATGCATGCCCATAGCCCGACGAATCGGAACCATATACTCTTCCCGGCCGATAATGAGGCCGCTGGTAGCCGCGCCGGTAGCTTTGTCCATGCTATAAATAATAACGTCGGCGCCGTTTTTCAGCGGATTGCAGCCAACGAACGGCAGTCCCCAGGCATTGTCGATAACATACGGCAAATCGTATGAATGGGCCAGATCGGCAAGATATTTCTGCAGTAGCGGCGTTCCCTCTTCGTCTTTTACGGCATAGCCATAACCGGGGGTTTCATAGCCGAGTGAAGTGAAACCTGCCAGGAACGGCGCATGAATATCGGCATGTTGGCCAATAATCTCTACCGACTCTTCCGGATCAACTCCCGTCAGCAGCGGAACGGGGTGGTATTTAATGCCGTGAACGTCGTATCTCGCTCCCGCCAAAGGAACAATTATCGTATCCAGGTTATTCTGCCGCTTGCCGTAGAAACCTAGTTCACCGGCAGTAGTGCCGCGGTCGGCATAGATATCCTTAAAGCGCGGCGGGAAAGGACGCCCGTACGCAGCCTGATGGTGCATGTGTTTTTCATAAGGCGCGATGTAGCGGGAGCGGTAATTGTCGCCGCGCCCTAGCATCGGCGGGCTGAACAGCGTATCAAAAGTCACCCATAGCCCTGCCTCGCAGGTAGATACCGGCGCACAATCAAAATCATCGCCGTAAACTTCTTTAACCAACTCCCGCAGTTCGTCCACCAGTTTAGCCAGCGGAATTACTTCCAAAGCGCCCTTTTCGCTTGCCTCCATGATGTCGTGACGCAGCGGCGCCGGACAGCCGGAAATTGCGCCCGTAAGACCGAACTTACCGCGCAGTTCTTTCGGAATGCCGATCTCATCGGCTGCTTTGCGGGCATCGGCATAAATGTTGGCAATATTCATTTGCAGGTGACGATACATTTGAAACTTGTACTTGTGGCTCATTCTACTGTTCCTCCCTCATTTTACTTTTACGATCATTTCGACCTCTACCGCTGCATCAAGGGGCAATTCGGCAACACCTACGGCAGAACGAGCATGTGCACCGGCCTGGCCGAACACATTGCCGATAAGCTCAGAAGCGCCGTTTACGACCTTGGGTTGATCGGTAAAGCCTGGGGCGCTGTTTACAAATCCTACGACTTTGACCACGCTTTCGATTGCATCCAACGTCCCGGTAAGTGATTTTATTGCCGCCAGGCAGTTGATCGCACATACCTTTGCAGCCTCATAGCCTTGTTCCAATGGCAAGTCTTTGCCCACCTTACCCTTGTACTTAAGGTCTCCGGCTACTAATGGAATCTGGCCGGAAGTGTAAATGTAGTTTCCTGACTTCACTGCAGGTACATACGCAGCAACCGGTTTGGCCGCTTCCGGAATCTGGATGCCAAGTTCTTTCAGCTTGTTTTCAAAACTCATTTAGTTCCCTCCTTTATACAATAAACTGTCTAGCCAATAATAATGTCATCTTTCAGGCGAAAACCCTGGTCTTTGCCCGACACTTTGTCCCCAGCCAGCACGATATTCAGGTGATTAGGCATATGCGTCTCATCATAACCGGCTATCTTGCCGACCTGCTTTCCACCGATTACGACCGGGTCCCCGCTGACAATTACGCTGCCCTGGGTAATCTCTATAAAAGCGAGGTAAGCAATCCGGTTGACCGTCTCTCCCGGGCCCTTGTGTTCATCCGTGACAATCAGCTCATGAATTTCCCCCGCGATGAGCGCTCTTGACGGCGGCTTAATCAAGGCAAGACCCCGGTCATCATAGGCTCCGTCCAGAACTACGACAACTTTGCCTTTTACCGGTCTTTTCGCAAAATAAGGGTTGTTGGGGCCGAACATATTTCGCGCATAAGGGTCAGCCATTGAATTCCTCCTTTCTCCGTTTTATTGTGCCTAAAATGCCTTTTAATATGTAGCCGCTCTTAGCTCTGCAGCGATTTTTGCTTTGGCGGATTCTTTTGCCAAAACAGCGCAAATAAAAAAAACCCTTAAGAAAAAAGCTTAAGGGCTTGAAGCCTGCTATGCCGCAGGATATGCAATTGCTCGTCCGTGCATGCTATTGCTATACGGATTGCTATTCTTTGATATTAGCAAATAAATCTCCCGCCAGACGCACATCAACATTGCCACCGCTCAAAATCACGCCGATTTTTTTGCCGCTTAGCTTAATTTTGCGATGGAAAAGCGGCGCCAGACTGACGGCCCCGGACGGCTCCACTACGATCTTCAGACGGGTCCACAGATAATACATGGTCGAGAGAATTTCTTCTTCCGATACCGTCAGCATATCGTCGACATATTGGCGGATCAGCGGAAAAGTAAGCTTGCCGAGCGAGGGTGTCCGCAGTCCGTCGGCCACCGTCTGCGGATTATGTACGGTATGCAGCGTTCCGGTTTTGAAAGACTTTGTTGCATCATCAGCCATTTCCGGCTCCACGCCAAATACTTTGCATCCCGGCAATGAGTTTTTAATATAAGCGGCACAACCGCTTAAGAGACCGCCGCCGCCGCACTGCACAAATACATAGTCCAGACTGCCGACTTCATCGAGCAGTTCCATCGCCGCCGTGCCCTGACCGGCAATTACATCCTGATGATCAAAAGGCGGAATGAGCGTATAGCCGTATTCACCGATCAGCTCTTCGGCAATCTCCTCGCGGGAGCGCTTGGTCCGGTCATACAGCAGGATGTTTGCCCCGTAACTTTTCGCCGCGGCAACTTTGACTGCAGGCGCATCATCCGGCACAATCACCGTCGCCGAAATGCCTAGCAGCTTTCCTGCCAGCGCTATGGCCTGTGCATGATTGCCTGACGAATACGTTACAACCCCTCTTTCCCGTGCTTCGGGACTTAAACAACTTAGCGCGTTATAAGCCCCGCGGAATTTAAAGGCGCCCATGCGCTGGAAATTTTCACATTTGAGAAATATTTCGTTACCAGTGTGCTCATTTAACAACCGTGAGCTCAGCACCGGGGTTCGGTGCGCCACTCCTGCCAAGCGCTTGGACGCTTCAATAATCTTGGTATACATATAAATCCCTCCAATTTTCCTGATAAAGTTAAAGGACATGTATCGCAGGAAATCGAAAAATTATATTTACAGTTCCATGCAGCCTCAGCTTGTTCCTGCGTCAAAACTAACTATTTGGAAGAGGTGTCTTTTTTTGCGTGTAGCCCTTGCTCAAATGGAAGTAGTTCCCGGAAGACCGGATATTAATACACAGACTATGCTGCGTATGATTGAGGAAGCCAAACTCAGCCGGGCTGACCTCATAATTTTCCCTGAAATGGCAATTCCCGGCTATCTCTTGGGCGATACCTGGGAACAAGCCGCATTCTTAAGAGACTGCGAGTATCACGGACGTCAAGTCATTGCGGCAGCACAAGGCATTACCATCATTTTTGGCAATATAGGCATTGATTGGCATAAGACGGGTGACGACGGACGCGTCCGCAAATATAACGCTTTCTTTATCGCCCAAAACGGCACCCTTGTAAAGACAGACAACTTCCCGTATCCTTTCCGTATTAAAACCCTGCATCCCAATTACCGTGAATTTGATGACACCCGCCATTTTGTCAGTTCCCGGAAATTGGCGCAAGAAATCGGCCGCCCCGTGGAAGAACTGCTTTCACCGGTCAGCCTTACCATAAGCGGCGCCCGCCTGCGGATTGGCTGTCTATTGTGTGAGGACGGCTGGAGCGATGACTATTCCGTTAAACCGATAACAATAACTGCCGGATATGGTGATGTCGATTTATTTATAAACATTTCCAGTTCGCCTTTCACATTAGGCAAAAACAACAAGCGTCACCGTGTTTTTTCCAAGCAAGTCCGCGAAACCGGGATTCCTCTAATTTACGTTAATAATGTAGGCGTCCAGAACAACGGCAAGACAGTATACTCCTTTGACGGCTGCAGTACAGTTTATAATGCCTCAGGCGAAATTGTCGCGTGTTGCGACGCCTTTACCGAGCAGCTTAAGGTGCTGGATTTACGCTTGGGTAAAGATACTGCCGGCCCTCCCATCCCGGTTCCCGACGATACCGGCATAGATACTTTATATCAGGCGCTCGAATATGGCACTTCCAGATTTTTGCAGTCAATCGGCATCCAAAAAGTAGTCATCGGCGCTTCCGGCGGCATCGACTCCGCCCTTGCGGCAGCCTTGTTCGCCAAGGTACTAGGCCCGGATAATGTACTCTTAGTGAATATGCCCAGCCGTTTTAACTCACCAACGACGAAAAACCTCGCCGCTGAATTGGCGCAAAATTTAGGCTGCCGTTATGCGGTGGCATCAATTCAGGATGTTGTCGACTATACCGTACGACAGCTCAGCGAAGCTGCCATCACGCAGAACGGGGCATTGTGCGAGCCATTAACGATAACCCCGTTTATTACCGAAAACATCCAGGCGCGCGACCGGTCAGCCCGCATACTGGCCGGAATGGCGGCTGCTTTTGGCGGCGCATTTACTTGCAATGCCAACAAAAGCGAGCTTACTGTCGGCTATTCTACGCTCTACGGGGACCAGGCAGGTTTTTTTGCGGCACTGGCCGATCTTTGGAAATTCCAGATTTACGCGCTTGGCCGATATATGAATGAAAGCGTGTACGGCAGACAAGTGATTCCCGCAGCGATCTTCGATTTGGTTCCCAGTGCGGAGTTATCGCCGGAGCAAGCCGTTGACGAAGGCAAGGGAGACCCAATTATCTATCCCTATCACGACTATTTATTCCGGGCTTTCGTAGAATCATGGCATAAAGTAACGCCGGAGGAAATATTGGATTGGTATCGGCAGGGCATTCTGGCCGCCAAAATCGGCTGCGAGGAGGGACTGGTAGAAAGACTGTTTCCTAATGCAGCCGTCTTTATCCAAGACCTTGAACGCTGGTGGAAGCTATACAGCGGCATGGCGGTCGCCAAACGCATTCAAGCGCCGCCTGTGTTGGCGCTCAGCCGCCGCGCCTTTGGCTTCGATCACCGGGAAGCACAAAACGGTCCCTATTTTACTGCCCGTTACCTGCAGCTTAAAGCAATGCTGCTGAAGGAGGATCAAAATTAATGTTTTTTGATAATGCCGAGGGGATGGTCTTTCGCCCTCCGAGCGAAGCCAAAAGCTTAATCTTGCGTATCACCATCGGCTGCTCACACAACGCCTGCAGCTTCTGCGCCATGTATCGCGGAGTTAAATTCCGCGTCCGCTCCCAGCAAGAAATCGCTTCCCTGATTGAAACCGCTTCGCGCTATTACCCTGACACACGGCGCATTTTTTTAGCCGATGGCAACGCTTTAGTGCTGAGCAACGACCGCTTGCTGCCTATTATGCAGAAACTGCATGCCGCTTTTCCCAAACTAGCCCGCATCACCTGTTACGGCGGCCCAAAAGATATCCTGAACAAATCTGTAGAAGAATTGGCACAGCTTAAAACGGCCGGCCTGCAAATCATCTACCTGGGAATTGAAAGCGGCGACGATGAAACCCTAAGCTATGTCAATAAGGGCGTGTCCGCGGCAGAAATGATCGAGGCCGGCCAAAAGGTGCTCGCTGCCGGCATCAAGTTATCGGCCATGCTGATCCTTGGCTTGGGAGGCCGGGAGCGCTCACGCCAGCATGCCCTGAACTCAGCGCGGGTAGTAAATGCCATTAATCCAACCATGCTAAGCGCCTTAACGCTAATGCTGCATCACGACACACCGCTCAGAGCGGCGGCAGACCGCGGCGAATTTCAGCCGCTGTCCGCCTATGAATTAATGTTGGAGCTAAAAACCATGCTCGCGGCAATCGATGTATCCGAACCCTGCATTTTCCGCAGCAACCACGTCTCCAACCTGTTGCCGCTCGCAGGCACACTGCCCAAAGACAAAGAAGCGTTGCTGTCCGACGTGAGCGAACTTATCGATTACCTGAAAGACAAAGGCCGAACGCCATTATACAACGATACAGGTGACTTTTAAAGAAACGATGGGCGGATCTGCGCCACAATGCCAGATCCGCCCATCGCCATTTTAGCGGAAAATCAGTTTAATAACAAGCGAAGCAAGCGCCGCCACTGCAATAACGATCAGTGCCAGCGGCAAGGCGACAAACAACAGCGCCGCGATAAAACCCAGGACTGCCAGGATGATCAGGATACGGCTCCAAAAGCCTCCTCCAGTCGAGTCAAAACTGATGTGGCGCACGTGAACGCGGTGATTTGGCCCTGTGCTGGTATATTCATAATAGCCGTTCGCGCGGCGCTCCTCTTGCCGCTCATTCTGCTCAATGGTAACGCCCTGAAACTGCTCCCGTTCTTCCGGCGACAACACCGTAATATTGGGCGCATACCCGCAGTGCGGGCAAGCATTGGCATGATCGCCTTTTTCCTTTCCGCAATCAGAACAATGCACCGTCTTTCCCTCCCTGTCAACTCAAAAACAGAGCGCAAACCAAGCCTTCTTCGCTCAGATATCTAGGGTCAAACGCCGACAGTTTTAGCGCCGAAGCGATCTTTTTCCGGTTACTGTAGATACTCTGCCCGGAAATGCCATAATCGGCAGCAAGTTGCGCTGCTGACAAGCCGCGCGGGTAATTGATCCGGGAATAAGCTGACACTACGGCGGCAGCCCAAATTTCCGGTCTGCGTACCTTCGTAGCGCTGATTTGACTGTAATCATGCCACAGCCTCTGGGCGAGTTCAATATCATGCCGGGAAAAGCCGAAATGGCGCATCATTTTAAAGATGGCGGCATGTACTTCCCGATTTGAGATTCGCGTCCCGGCCGGTTTGAGATAATCGTTATCCAGCAGCGCGAACGGAATTACATTGACGACCGCCAGATGAATCATGCGGTCAATGGTGTGTCGAACAGCAAGCGAATGTCTGGCGAAAAAGTCATCCCAGCTCGCGTCCGGAACTTGCACTTCAAAAATACGTTTTTGCTTAATAATTTGCTCTTTAATGCGGCGCCTTAGATTTTCACTTACCTCCACGCTGGTTACATAATTTACCATAACCATATCCTGCACAAAGATATGACCGTAAAACAGCGATTTTTTAAGGAGTTGCAGCCCAAAATCAGGCATAGGAAGCAAAAAAGTTTCCTCGGTAAACAGGTTGACACATTCTACCCAGTCTGGATTGACAATTTTGCTTATATAAAAAACGGTGAAGCGTGCGGCCAAGAGCTGGGTAAGCAGCAGTTTCTCCTCGGAAGACAGCGAACTGCCGCACTCCGCGTCAAAATAAGCCAGAGGCGTTTTGTCATTACTGAGCAAGTGATAATCAAAAAGGAAATAATCCCAGAAGCCCAGCCAAAATTCCTCACTCTCTTCTGCCAAAACCATCTCGGCGGGGCCGCTATACAGAAAAAGCGCCCGCTGCAACTCCTCGGAAAAAATATCCTGCTGAAAAAAGACGCCCATCTTCGTCATTAACGTCTCGGCCGTTTCCCCAAGCACTCTTCCCAAATCAGCTTCCATATCTCCGCCATGAGTGCGGATCAACTTAGCCATCTCAGCGGCGGATAAACGGTTATCACGCTCGCCCAGCCGAGAACGCGCCACAGCAAATTGCTTGCTATCCTGCATCATCGAAGCTGCGTGACCAAGTTCCGCCAGTCCTGCCTGGATTTTTCGGGATGACAGATATTCGAAAAAGTCACGAAGTACAGACAGCAGCCGGCGAACCGATCTGGGACTGGCGGTAAAGCCAGTTACATGGCGGTCAAGCCATTCTACGGCGCGCCTATAGTCATCGGCCTGTAAACCGGCCAAATCAGGGTTATTTGTATACATTAAGTATAAAATAAACAATTCAAGCTGACGCCAGGCGGCCTTCAGTTCGGCATCATTCGCTCCCTGCCAGGCCTTATGCCGCAGGAAGCCTTCGATCCATTCCCGTTGAACGGGCGCCTGCCAGTCCTTTTCCTGTTCATAGAAAGACCGTACCCGGTCATAAACATTCTTCATTATGGAAAAATAACTCCTTCGGATATTACAGTATGTATATTATAACATATCGCAAAAACATACCGAAGCATTTCTTGGGCGCTTTCCTTAGCATGCAAAATGTAAAGAAGGACAAAACCGCGCAAAACTGGCGGCAAGTCCTTCTTTTCAACATGCTCTCATCATAAAAGCGCCCCTAAATTTTATGCTAATTATCCCAATTTACCTTTAACTGACACTTTGCGCTTAATTTGTTAATAAATCCCCCCGCCTTAAGGCGTTCTGCAACCGAACTCCAGCATCTCTTGGCAAACACAGTCGGGATTTCCAGCGACTTGGCGGTTTCCTTTACTGCCGAGGCAGTAGCATGATTAATAAAATCGGTAAACACCAGAACAAATGCCGCTTCCCGCGGTAGCCGAATACTATTCCGGTGTTTTGCCTTCCTGCCGGTCAGATGTATTAATCTTGTCACTCCAATTGAACGAAGCTTTTGTTCAATTGCCCCAAGATGGTCGCCCCCCACTATCACGACAGACATAAAACTTCCTCCTATTCCCAATACATGATACTGATAATCATTTTCATTTATATTTTAGAAAACCTTACCACATTTGTCAAGTTGTTTTAGAATAACTTCCCTTCATGTCGTTCTCAGTCAACCAAAAAACCGCTGGCTAGGTGAGTGTTGCAAAACTCACCTAGCCAGCGGTCCTAATATAGCGGATATTCTCCCTTCGTCGGCATACGCGACGGCGGTTTTGGCACTTCCGTCTCAGGCTGGGACTTGGCAATAATTAAGAAAATTAGCGGAAAGTAAGCTGCAAAACCACTAAAACCGTAAAGCCAAAAATCCTTTTTCAGCCTAACAGCCATTTGACCGAAAATCTCGGCTTCCAGCATAATGCACATCACAAACAGCGCCAGCCAAATGTTGATTAGTGCCGGTTCTTTTAAAATCTCGCTTGCCAGTTGTGCAACAACTGCCAGAAAGTACAGGACATGATAAGCTACAGCATACTTGCTGGAGGTATTGGTGCATCGGCAAAGGATCACATAGTTCCAGACGGGTATCAGATAGTGCCAGAAAGGATTAGTAGCCTTAAATTTCCTGCCCAGCCGATAAAAAATATAGCCTACCGAAAAAAACTTGGCGATATAGAAGGCATAATAAAGAACTAACGACTTAGCCAACATGCCGCTCGCCTGCCTCATTATTCTGTCTAAGGCAATTGTAGCATGGTCAAGGTAAAATATGAGCAACAAAATTGTGACAAAGTTTTGTATCTACTACCCCTAATTATAAACGGATAAAATCTTTAAAAGATCTTATCGGGATAATAGCAGACTGACACTCATAACGATCATTCCGGCAACCACACCATAAACAGCCAAATGATGTTCGCCGAATTTTTCAGCTGCAGGCAGCAGTTCGTCGAAAGAAATAAAAACCATGATGCCGGCAACCATCGCGAAGGCTATACCCAAAATAAGCTCATCTAAAAATGGCTGCAAAAAGAGATACCCGGTAAAAGCTCCCAGCGGTTCGGCCACTCCTGATAAAAACGAATACAGGAATGCTTGCCTGCGGCTGCCGGTGGCGAAATAAATCGGTAAAGCTACCGCGATACCTTCCGGAATATTGTGAATGGCAACAGCCAGGGCAATCATTGATCCCATCACGGGGTCATTCAAAGTAGCCAAAAAAGAGGCTATTCCTTCGGGAAAGTTATGGATTCCCACGGCAAGCCCGGTAAGAAATCCCATGCGCAAAAGCATCTGATCTTTATGCAGCTGGCTTTCTGTTCGTTCAAGATGACTCATTTCGTGCGGATTCACAGGATGAGGGATTAACCGATCAATTAATCCGATTAGCAGCATGCCGCCAAAAAATCCGCCGGCCGTCACCCAGCCGGCCAACGCCGGCCCAGAGTGTAGCGTTAATGTTGTTTTGGCCTCCGGCATCAGTTCGATCATGGATACATAGACCATTACGCCGGCGGAAAAGCCCATCGCAGTGCAAAGCAGTTTTTTGTCAGTCCTGTCGGCAAACAGCGCAATGAGACTTCCCACCCCGGTGCTCAGCCCTGCTAAGGTTGTTACAAAAAAAGCTTGCCAGAAGTTCTCATGCATATTTTTCACCCTTAGTTGCTACTATCAAATGTATGTCGCTACACCTATTTAGTCGAAGCCGGATTTGCAATTAAGGTAATATTTCCCGGAAAATATTTTTTCTCCTTCTAATTAAATGATTTGACCGTATTGGCAATGGAAAAGGCGTAGGAAAGCATTAAATGTTTTCCTACGCCACGGGCGCCGAAAAAGACTTACCCTTTGAAAGCCTCCCGCTACGATAAAACCAAATCAATCCTATGGGGCAACAGGCGGCTTGGAGCAGCTATCTGTCTCTATAGCATCGCACCCTGCCTCAGGCTTAACCTGAAACCATACTGCATACATGGTCGGCAACACCAACAGTGTCAATAAGGTAGCTCCGAGCAAACCACCCGCAATCGCGACCGCCATAGGCCCCCAGAAGTTACTCGGCATAAGCGGAACCATGCCTAAGATGGCGGCTGCGGCAGTCAACATAATGGGGCGGAAACGCAGCACGGCAGAGTTAATAATGGCATCCCATGGCCTCTCGCCGGCTTTTCTGTGCTGCTCAATTTGATCCAGCAAAATGACCGAGTTACGGATAATCATGCCGCTAAGGGCGAGAATTCCCAGTTCAGCCACGAACCCCATGGGGCGCATTGTAACCAGCATTGTCAGGCTTACCCCGATAATGCCTAAGGGAGCCGTGAGCAGGGCAAGAATCATCAGGGATATATTTTGCAATTGCAGCATGAGGAGAATGACAATTGTCATGATCATAACCGGGACAGGCTGCAGCATAAATTCCATCGAAATCTTGCTCCGTTCCAGCGAACCGTCAATATCGACGCTATACCCGGCGGGCAGGGCTTCGCGCACCGGTTTCAGGCTTTCGTAGACTTGCTGGGTGGCGTCATTGCCGGTAATGCCGGAGATAACATCGGCGCGTACGGTAATGGTCGGCTTTAAATCGCGCCGCCAGATCAGGCCTTCTTCGGCGCTATAACTGATTTTGGCAACCTGCTCCAATGGTACGAACTTGCCATTGCCAATATGGACAGGTATATCCTTAATGACCGCCGGATCTTTGCGATTTTGGGCATCCAGGCGGTATACAATGCTAACGGTCTTGTCTTTTTCATAGTACTCGGCAATGGCAGTTCCCGATAATTGCGCCTGCAGGCCAAGCGTAAGGCTTTGACTGGTAAGACCCAGCATTCTCGCTTTGTCTTGATCGACTGTCAGATGCACGACCTTGTTTTTTTCGTTCCAGTCAAAATTAATGTTTCTAAGATAAGGATTAGCTGCCATCACATCGCTCACTTGATTGGCAATCGCGCGTACCTTATCATGATCATAACCGGTAACGCGAATCATAACCGGATAGGGGGAAGGCGGACCTGTTTGAATTAGTTTAACATTACCGCGTACATTGGCAAAATCGTCGGCAAATAATTTGGCGATTTTTTGCTGCAATGCTTCACGGGCGTTAAGATCCCTAGCGACGATGACAAATTGGGCGTAATTTGTTGCCGGCAGTTTAGGCTCGGTAGTCAGGACAAACCGCGGGGCTCCTTTCCCGACATAATAGCTATAGCTTTCTATATTAGGGTCGCCGTTAAGCGTGCCGGCAAATTTAATCGCTTCCTGTTCGGTGGCCACAAGTGATGAACCTTCCGGCAAAGTCATTTCGACAATAATTTCAGGTCGAACGGAGGGCGGGAAAAACTCTTGCTTCACAAACTTCAATAAGCCGATAGACCCGATAAAACATACCAGCGTTATGCCGAGCACCGGCCTTTGGTGCTCTAGGCACCAGGTCAGTATTTGCCGGAACCACCGATAAAACTTAGAGTCATAAATATCATGGCCTTTGCCCGCCACGTGCTTAGGCTTGATTAAGTTATAACCTAACAAAGGTGTGACCAGTACCGACACAAACCATGATATGACAAGTGAAATTGTAATGACCGTAAAAAGGCTGCTGGTAAACTCGGCCGCCGCTCCTTTGGCGAAACCGACGGGGATAAATCCGGCGCAGGTAATCAGTGTACCTGTCAGCATGGGGAAAGCCGTCGCGGTATAAGCATAGCAGGCAGCTTCAAATCTGCCCCACCCTTGCTCAAGCTTTACCGCCATCATTTCTACGGCGATGATGGCGTCGTCTACTAATAAGCCGAGAGCAATAATCAAAGCTCCTAACGAAACTTTGTGCAAATCTATGCCCAATACCTTCATGCCCACAAAAATGCCGGCAATGACAAGGGGAATGCATAAAGCGACAACAATTCCCGCCCGGATGCCTAGACTTAGAAAGCTAACAAACAAAACAATAATAACAGCTTCCTGTAACGACTTAACAAATTCCTCAATTGATCTTTTAACCACTTCCGGTTGATTTGACACTTGGCCAATATCCCAACCTAACGGCAGTTCTTGTTTAACTCTGGCAATTGTCTTCTCAAGGTCAGACCCGAGGGTAAGAATATTGCCGCCTTTGTCCATGGAAACGGCGATGCCGATCGTCGGTTGACCGTTAAAGTACATTTTCGGCTCCATCGGCTCAACATAACCTCGCTGAATAACCGCTACATCGCCTAACCGGAATGTGCGTTCATTAACACGAATGGGCAGATTGCGAAGTTCTTCGATATTGCCAACAAGGCCGGTCACGCGAAGATAGATGTTATCAGCAGCAGTTTCTATCATACCTGACGGTGACATAACGCTCTGCGCTCTCACAGCATTTATGATAATATTGGGATCAATTCCAAGCTGGGCCAGCTTGCTGCTTTCTAACTCAATATATATCTTTTCCGGTTGAACCCCAATGAGTTCGACCTTTTTTACGTTTTTAACGCCAAGTAAAACTCTCCGGATTTGTTCTGCTTTTTCCCGCATCTCTTCATAACTGCCGCCATCTGCGGTGAGAGCGTAGATATTGCCAAAAACATCATCAAAGCGATCGTTAAAAAACGGCCCGACAACACCCTGAGGCAAAAATCCCTTGATATCGTTGACCATGTTGCGCACTTCAAGCCAGGTAGGGCGAATATCTTTTTCGTTTACTGTTTCTTTCAGGGTTACATAGATCACGGCCTGACCCGGCTGCGAGTAACTTTTCAGGTAATCCAGTCCCGGTGTATCTTGCAGTCTTTTTTCTATTTTATCAGTTACTTGCTCTTCTACCTGTTTAGCGCTGGCTCCTGGCCAGGCAACCGATACGATCATCGTACGGATTATAAAATCTGGGTCTTCCATGCGGCCTAACTGCTGATAAGAAAATACTCCGGCGAAAAAAGTGAGCGCAACCAAAAAATAGACGAGCTGCTTGTGGGTAAGAGCCCATTCAGTCAAATTCAGCTTGCTCATAATCGTACCTTTTGTCCTTCCCGCAGTTTTTGTACACCGGCTATGACAACTATATCGCCATCGCGCAACCCTTCCAGCACCTGAACCTGCGAATTGCCAAAACCGCCAACCTTTATCGGCCGCAAACGAACCGCACCGTCCTCTACTATCCAGACGTTAGGCGTATCACCCGTTTGATAGATGGCTGAAAGCGGAATATAAACAGCCGCTTGTTGCTGCGTATTGGTCACGGTTACATTTGCCGTCATGCCCAAATTAACGCCGGGCGGAGGATTAACCAAGCTGATTCTGACTTTATACGTTTTCGTTACTTTATCGGCTACGGGGGATATTTCCCGGATCTTTCCCTCAGCGGTAACGCCCGGCAGCGCCCAAAAACTGACCTTCACCGGCCCGGCATTACGCATTTCATCGATACGCTTCTCAGGAACGTTGATTTCGATCTCGCGTTCGCCGTCTTTCACTAAGGTAATCACCGGCTGACCGGCGCTTACGACTTGCCCGGCCTCCGCGTTGACACCGGCGATCACACCGTCAGCGTCGGCTACCAGTAAACTATATCCCAATTGATTGGCGCCTTGGACATACAGGGCTGAAGCTTGCCGCGCCGCGGCTGCTGCTACCTCGTAAGCGTTTTGATATTGTTCGAGCTGCATTTTGCTAACAGCTCCCTGTTCATACAAATTGCGATAACGTTCCAGATTAGAACGGGCCAAACTCAGTTGCGACTGGGCCGAAGCTACTTGGGCCGAAGTGATATTAACTGTCTGCTGAATATCTTTGGCGTCAATTTCCATCAGGACATCGCCGCGACGGACAATACTGCCTAACTCTACGCTGCGTTTGATTATTTTGCCGCTCACCTGGAAGGCAAGCTGTGTCTCATATCTGCCGCGAACTTCACCGGAATAGTTTGCAGCTTGCCCGGCGGCATTGCTATGTACCGTTTGGGTACGCACCAACGGGATTTCGCTCCGCACCGGCTCTGTTTTAGCGCATCCGACAAGTATAAAGACGAAAGAAATAATGCTAATAACTGTTATTCCGTTAATAAATTTTCGCATCTGTGACCCTCCCCGGAAGAGTTCTGTTTTTAACCGTTAAACCATTTTGGTTTTTTAGTTTCTGAAGGCCTGCGTTTTGGTTGATAACCAATCGACTCTATTGTTTAGTGACGCCTTTTAAAATAAAATCAAGCAGCGCTTCACTATAATACTGCTCGTTTTGCCGCCGGCGAAGAGGTCCTGTCCGCGCGTAAGTAAAGGCTTGGAACAATTTATATCCCGCGTAAGCGGTTATTTCTTCATCCACTTCTCTGAATACCCCGCGTTGTTTTCCCTCGCGGATTATTCCGGCAATGAGCGAAATTACTTCTTCTTCGACAATGTCCTTGTAGCTGTTATCCGATAAAGTTAATTTCATTTCATCCCCTTTGAGCACTTTGGTTATAAAGTGATCTTCATTAAAATACGAGATTGCATTGCGCACCAGACAGGTTATTTTATCCAATGGATGCAAGACATCCTCAACTTGCCCAAAAAGCAACTGTATCGCCCTCTGGGATTCGCGAATCACAAGCGAGCGAAACATGTCCTCTTTATCGGCAAAATGCTCGTATATTGTCTTTTTGGAAATTCCGCAATCCCTGCTAATTTCATCCATTGTTGTCTTCTTAAAGCCAAAGCGTTCTGCCCGTTCTTTAGCTTTGTCCAGGATAAAATTTTTGATATCTTTCACGGACTACACATCCCTCTTTTGCTATCCGCTTTTTTACAGATTATTCCTATCTTGTATACTATTTTAGTGTTTCAGTTTCCAATCGTCAATATTAACCGGCAGGAAATATACGCTGAGCATTCGCTTAATTTTGCCGCCGCAGCCAACAGGAAGGCGGTGGAGGCAAAAGAACGGTGGGGCAAACATCCGTCTGCCCCACCGCTTGTTAAAAAAGTCTGCGCTTTTTACATTCCATCCATACCGCCGGCAGGCATTGGCGGCTCTTTTTTCGGCTTGTCAACGACCAGCGCCTCGGTCGTGAGCACCATCGCCGCTATCGAGGCGGCATTCTGCAAGGCTGAACGGGTAACCTTAGCCGGATCAACGATACCGGCGGCAATCATGTCCACATACTCTTCGCTCAGAGCGTTGAAGCCTTTACCCTTGCCGGCATTCTTAACCTTCTCGACAACAACCGAACCTTCAAGGCCAGCGTTATTGGCGATCTGGCGGACAGGTTCTTCAATTGCGCGCTTTACAATGGCTACGCCGGTCGCTTCATCGCCGGAAGCGCAGATGTTGTCAAGTACCGGCAAAGCATCGATGAAAGCAGTACCTCCGCCCGGAACAATTCCTTCCTCAACTGCGGCGCGTGTCGCATTGAGAGCGTCTTCAATCCGGAGTTTCTTTTCTTTCAATTCAACCTCGGTAGCGGCGCCGACTTGGATAACCGCAACGCCTCCGGCCAGCTTGGCCAACCGCTCCTGCAGCTTTTCTTTGTCATAGTCGGAAGTGGTTTCTTCAAGCTGTGCTTTGATCTGGTTGACACGGCCTTTGATTTTATCGGGGGAACCGGCGCCTTCGACAATCGTAGTCTCTTCCTTAGCTACACGCACCAGACGCGCACGGCCAAGGTCGCTGATTTCAACGCTGTCCAGCTTGCGACCAAGCTCCTCGCTGATCACGTTGCCGCCCGTCAGAATGGCTATGTCTTCCAACATGGCCTTGCGACGATCGCCAAAGCCGGGAGCTTTTACG
>JAOACF010000046.1:4361-19186 GCA_026417995.1 Negativicutes bacterium | reverse complement strand
TCTTCCTGGGTAAAGGTGAACTGGCCAAAGTTATCCTGGATTCAAAAACGGCAACCGGTTTTCTGGAGGACTTTGGCGTAGCCCTGGCGCAGGCTGTACCGCTGAATAAAATATTTGTAGCGCTGGTTACATTAGCGACAGGTATCATCGTCGGGCTTGACGGCTCCGGCTTTTCGCCGCTGCCGCTCGTAGGCAGCGTAGCGGCAACGTTTGACAAAGCGATTGCGCTTGATAAGGCTACATTGGCTGCGCTCGGTCAAATCGCCGGCGTATGGACAGGCGGCGGCACCATAATCCCCTGGGGTTTGATACCGGTAGCCGCAATTACCGGCGTTAATCCGATTGAACTGGCCCGGCGTAATTTCTTCCCGGTAGTGCTCGGCTTTATCGCCACGACAATCGTTGCTGTCCTCTTAATGTAGTCCGGCAAGGCTGAGCATAGCATAGTCTATGCTCAGCTCATTTTCATCACAAAGGGGCCGGTGACGCATTTGATCGATTTAAGTCTGGGACTTGCAGGCACCGCGAAAAATACGGGCAAAACAACGACTACTGCGGCGATTGTCGGCGAACTGCGTCTGCGTGGCATTCCTTTTTATTTAACCAGTATTGGTTATGACGGTGAAAATCTGGATAATATTACCGGCCTGCCGAAGCCTAAACTGCGCGTCGAGCCGGGCGATATGATCGCAACTGCCGAGAAATGCATTTTAACCAGTACGGCGGCGCTCAAACGGGTTTTGTCAACAGATATTGCTACACCCTTGGGTAAAGTATCAGTAGTCCGCGTTGAGCGCCCCGGACTGATAGAGACCGCCGGCCCGAACAAAAGCTCTGAGGTTAAGCGGCTTCGCAATTTGCTCAGGGAATTTGGTCCGGGTATAGCAATTTTTGACGGTGCGTTAAACAGGATTGCTCCCATGTCTGAAACAGACGGGATTGTTTTGGCTACCGGAGCGGCGAAAACGCCGGATATTCCCCGCTTATCATGGGAAACCAGGCTGATTTCCCATATTACCAACCTGCCAGTCGTACCGGCAGCGGAAATATTGAGGAACAAAGGTTTCAGCACGGTTGCCCTGATTGCGCCGGATATGAGTACATGTGCTGCGTGGCCACGCTCTTCGCTGCTCACGGAAACTGACGTTGATTTGATTTTCAGCCGTGAGATTATGGAAAACAGTTATCTGTACATACCGGGAATAATCAGTGAGCAAGCTGTGAATGCACTGCTTACACATTTACAGTGCTATAATAAACGCCTCTTTCTTGCTTTTGCTGACCCGACCAAATTGCTCGTTAGCGGCAATGCCAGGATATTTGAAGCCTTATCGCTGGCATTGGCGGAAGCGGGCGTCTTTGTCGGCGTGCTCCATTCAGTGCCCATGCTGGCAGTAACCGTAAACCCGTTTTATTCCGAATACCGCTACGAAACCCAAACTTACCGGCCGGCTTTTGTTGATGCTGTACGTCTCCAACTGGCTGTGCAGCGTCAGGTCAATGTGCCTGTATACAACATTGTGAAGCAGGGGGCAGCAAAGTTGGTTGACCTGATTATTACCCGTGTCGGCCGCTGGGAGAGTCCGGCAACGGTGCGCTTTTAATTCATACAAGGGGTGTAGGATAATGCAAAATCCATACGAACGCATTATGGACGCTATGGATGTGGAAACCTTCTTTGTCTGCAAGAACGAAGAAGAAGGTCGGAGCCTAATGCTGGCGATGCTCAAAGGGTGGGGATTTAAAGATGTGGACGTAGTTTTTGCCCAGCATGAAGGTCCGGGAGTGCGCATTCGCGGCCGGGCATATATTTACCGGCCAGCCGACCGGTATGCCTGGCTTTTGCCAGATGACACAGGGGGGACACAACTGTGAAGAATGTATTGCTGGCACCGCTCGATCCAGTGCATGACATAGGGCTGAAAATGATTGCCCGGGGCTTGGAACAGGCGGGTCATAAGACTACACTCTTGCCGCCGGATCTCGGCTCGGAAGAAATCATTGAACAAATCCTCAATTCGCCCGATGTCGACACCCTGCTGCTCAGCCGCACATTAGGCTATGGCGTGGGTGAACTGCTTGCCCGCTTTGTTGATTTGGCCGATGCTGCCGGCGTGCGGGAAAAGGTCAAGATCGGCATCGGCGGCATGGCGATACGGCCGGAGTTAGCAGCCGAACTGGGTTTCGACGCCGGCTTTGGACCAGGAACCACGATTGAAGAGGTAGTTTGCTTTGTAGAAGGGCGAGAATACAGGCCCGATCCCAACAGAACGAACAAAAATAAGCCGGATTTGACAGAAGGCTATGACTATACATATCTTCATGCCGGTATTGCCGCTAAGCTTGAGAAAATATCGTCATTCATTTTAGACTGGGTGAAAGACAAGTGGTCGCCGGGCGTTGAGCGGGCCAGGCTACGCGATGAACTCTGGGACGTCGAGCGCTGGCGCAAGCGTGAAGGCAATGGTGACTTATATCAGCATTACCTGCCGCTGTGCAGTGAGCTGCCGAAAAAGTTTTACGAAACAGGCGAGCTTCACCCTAAAACCCGCCGGTTCACACGGGAAGAAGTTGCCGGTTTGGAACGGTATCTGGAAGATACCAAAGCCAGAATGTCAGTATTAAAACTGCAGCATACCCGTAAGAAACCGTATGTGTTTAATCAATATGGTACAGGTTGCCCGTTTATGGATATCGGGCATATTCTTGCCAGCGAGGCCTGGGGCGCCGACGGCGTAGTGCATTTTGATCCCTCGTGGGGTGCGCGGACGGAAGGTTTTTTGGACGGATTTCTCACCCATCAGGAAGACGGCACGGTTATTACTCCCGCCAATCTCAACCGGATTTATCTGGGGCTGGAGAAATCAACCTTATGGCAAATCCGGGCGCACCGCGGCCTGAATACGCCCGAAACTGTCGTGCTTGCCGGTAAAATTGGCGCGGATTTAACCAAAATTAATTTTTGCTATGGTTCGCTGGCTGCCGGCACTGACCCGGAAAGGATGGTAGTAGACGCCTATCATGCTATGCTCTATGCTAAAAAGTATAAACTCCCATTTGATGTGGTTACGAATGAGGAACTGGCAGGAGTGCCAGCTTACAAGGCTTTTGCCGGAATGCTGATTGTAAGCGACCTGGCGGTACGGCTCGGCGCACGGCCCATTCTTCAGCCGCTGTTTGCCTATTCCCCCGAGGTCATGATCAATGAGCTAATGGAAGACAATTATATCGATTTTAATGCCGGCAAGGTTTACGCGCTGAGGGGAATTATCAATGCCCCTATCTGGCCGGGCGCCCCTATCGGTTTTCTGACACACACGGAAGACCGGGTTCAGTCGGCCATGACTACTGCGCTTCACGCTTCGCTCGCTGCCTCGCTTGGCGTGGACGCCATTTCAATTGCCTCGACGGATGAGGCTTATTCCGGCGGGCCGATTTCGGCGCCGGCCAAAGTTGATACCTTGCGGGCAGTGCAGGAAGGCTTCCGTTTCTTAGGGCAGGGGACGATAACGCCGACCGATACGGCCGTCCGTTATGCCGAACGGATTACCGACGGAATAGAGAAGGTTCTGGAGGAAGTGATCAAGGCGGGCGATATTGTTGCTGCCCTTCACAAGGGATTGCTCGGCAGCCGGGAGGAGGGTGCGTACCCCGGGCGGGCCGGTAAAGGGACTGTAGAAACACAGAAGGAATCCTAAGCTAAATAAAGGAAATATAAATTAACATATGGTTTAGAGAGGTGTTTAAATAATGATGAAAGACTGCTATGTCATTATGGCCATCCTGCAGGAAAATCGTACGGAAACAGCGCCTAAGGTGCAGGATATTTTAACCCGTTATGGCTGCCATATCCGTGTGCGTCTCGGTCTGCATGACGCCGGGCTTGAGCATTGTGCCAACAATGGCCTGATTTTACTGCAGCTCTGCGGTAATCCGATACCGGTCAGGGAACTGGAAACGGAACTGCAAGCAGTACCGGGCGTCAAAGTGAAGCACATGGAGCTTGATTTTCAATAACCAACCTGCCGGCTCACTTGCAAAAGAAGTGGGCCGGTTCTATGTTGGCGCGCCGATTGACAACACAGTGGAAAAAATTATATACTGTGGAAAAATAATGAATAATTATGAGGTGATAATATGCCTGCAACAGTATACTTCATGCCGGTAAAGGACGGGCTGTCGCCGGCGGAGCAAGCGGCGGCCCTGGATAAACTATTTTTGGCATGCGGCGCGGCTAAAATCGTCGACAAAAAAGATTTTGTCGCCATCAAGCTGCATGTCGGCGAAAAGAAGAATACCACTCATGTTAAGCCGGAGTTGATTAAAGTTATTGTTGATCACGTAAAAGCAGCTGGGGGACAGCCTTTCCTGACCGAAACATCCACCCTGTATAAAGGCGAACGGGAAAATGCCGTCAAGCACTTGTTGCATGCGCACAAACACGGTTTTACCATTGAAAAAACCGGCGCTCCTTTTATTATGGCCGACGGGCTGGTGGGCAGCACCGAAACGGAAGTCGCGGTTGCAGGCGAACTGCATGACCGGGTGAAAGTTGCCGGGGAAATCTTGCACGCCGACGCAATGTTCGTCGTGTCCCATCCTACCGGCCATGTAGCGGCAGGATTTGGTGCCTGCATCAAAAACCTCGGCATGGGCTTGGCAAGTCGTATGGGCAAAATGAGACAGCACTCCGCGATGCTGCCGGAAGTGCTGGCTGATAAGTGCCGGTTCTGTCAAAAATGCCTGAAATGGTGTCCTAAGGACGCCATCATCGAAAAGGACGGCCGCGCTTACATTATGACGGATAAATGTATCGGCTGCGGCGAATGTTTGGCAATGTGCCGTTTTGACGCTGTCAAGTACGATTGGGACGCTGAGTCCGGCTATATGCAAAAGAGCATGGCGGAATACGCTTTAGGTGTTATTCAGGATAAACGCGATAAGTGCGTTTTCTTTAATGTCATGGTCGATATGACCAAAGATTGCGACTGCTACAGCGTATCCCAGCACAAAATTATCCCGGACATTGGCATCCTGGCATCTACTGACCCTGTAGCCGTGGATAAAGCGACGTTGGACTTGACTGCCAAAGCGCATGGAAAGACGCTGGCTGAAATGTCATACAGCAAGCTCAATGGCATGATTCAGGTTGAGCATGCCGCGAAAGTGGGCATGGGGTCGCTGGAGTACGAACTAGTTACTGTGGAATAGAGGGGAAAGGCTTGAAAAAAACAAATGCAGCCCGTATCCTGGACGGGCTGGGAATTCGCTACGAACTCAGGGAATATGAGGTTGATGAGAACGACCTTAGCGCCGCCAATGTAGCCGCTAAGGTCGGTATGCCGCCGGAGCAGGTTTTTAAGACGCTAGTTGCGCGGGGAGATAAGACCGGCATTGTTATGGCCTGCGTACCGGGCGATGCTGAATTGGATTTAAAAGAACTGGCGGCAGCCAGCGGCAATAAAAAAGTGGAAATGGTCGCGCTAAAAGAAGTGCAGCCGTTGACCGGATATGTCAGGGGCGGCGTATCGCCGCTTGGCGCCAAGAAGCGGTATCCGGTGTTTGTCGATGAAAGTATTGAATTGTGGCCGGTCATCGCGGTCAGCGCCGGAGTGCGCGGTTGCCAGATTGTGCTCGATCCCCGGGAGCTTATCAGGGCCGTAGAAGCCAAGACTGCGGCCATTGCACGTCAAGGTCAGCACTAAGAAAACGGAAGGAGGGGTGAAATGTATCTCAGTACCAGAGGCGGAAGCAAGCCGATATCGGCGGCAACCGCAATAAAAGCCGGAATTGCCGGTGACGGGGGGCTGTTTGTTCCCGATCAAATTCCCAAATTGTCCGCGGCCGAAATCGAGACGCTTATACCGCTTGATTATCAGGGACGAGCCGTAACTATTCTGGAGCGTTTTCTGGCCGATTATTCACGCCGGGAAATTGAGGATGCTGTTCGCGCCGCGTATACTAACGATAAATTTGATGATCCGGGAGTAGCTCCCGTAGTTTCGATTTCAGATGAAATCCATGTGCTGGAATTATGGCACGGGCCGACCAGCGCTTTTAAGGATATGGCACTGCAGCTTTTGCCTCAGTTACTTTCACAGGCTTTAGTGAAAACCGGTGAAACGAGAGATATCGTAATCCTGGTGGCAACCTCGGGAGATACGGGCAAGGCAGCTCTGGAAGGCTTCAAAGATGTGCCGAAGATTAAAATTATTGTCTTCTTCCCTGATCAAGGGGTCAGCGAAATACAGCGCCTGCAGATGATCACCCAGGAAGGCCAAAACGTAGCCGTCGTCGGGGTAAAAGGGAATTTCGACGACGCGCAGACGGGAGTCAAAAAGATTTTTAATGACGGCGAGATGATTGCTGAATTAGATAAGCAGGGATATAAGTTGTCCTCGGCCAACTCGATTAACTGGGGAAGGTTGGTACCGCAAATTATCTACTATTTCAGCGCTTACCTGGATCTGGTTAAGTTAGGCCGTATCGATCTGGGGCAGCCGCTGAACTATGTGGTTCCTACCGGCAATTTCGGTAATATCTTAGCAGGTTATTATGCGAAACTGATGGGTTTGCCGGTAGGTAAATTGATCTGCGCTTCCAATTCCAACAACGTGCTTACGGAATTTTTGACCACAGGTAAATACGACCGGGTGCGTCCGTTTCACCAAACATTGTCGCCTTCTATGGATATCTTAATCTCCAGCAATTTGGAACGGCTGCTCTATCATATAACTGATGGCGACAAGCTGGCGGTGAAACAGTGGATGGAACAGCTCCAAACGTCGGGAAGCTACCGTGTCGACCCTGAGACGATGCGTAAGCTTAAAGAAACCTTTGCAGCCAAATGGGTGGATGATCGGCAGACGAAGAATAAAATTGGGGAAATATACAGTAAATATAAATACCTGATTGACCCGCATACGGCGGTAGCTTGGCAGGCAGCTGACCAATACCGTCAGGAGAGCGGCGATACTATGCCTATTGTAATTGTGTCAACTGCAAGTCCGTTCAAATTCAACGAAAGTGTTCTTTCGGCTATCAGCGGGGAGAACCTGGATAGCAAAAGTGAGTTCCTTATGCTGGATAAACTTTCCCGGCGTAGTGGGTGGCCGGTTCCCAAGAATTTGGCGCAGCTTGAAGCAAAGCCCGTGCTGCATAGGATGAAATGCGAAAAAGAAGAGATGACGGTCGCGGTTAAGCAAATCTTAAATTATTTTGCTAAGGGCTAAACAGAGAAACAACAATACGCAGGCGCCAGATGAAAATTTCAAAGGCTGGCTAAAAAAGGCAATAATGCTTTTTAGCCAGCCCCCTTATTTTTATTTCAGGAATATTGTATAATTCTTGATGTGCAACGAGGCGGTTCTCGATTATAACATATTTTGCTTTAGAGGATAGTAGGAGGTATTACGATGAACACTGCTTCCCGGGTTTCAAATGTATTCAATTTCGCTGCAAAAGTTTACTATAATCTGTCTGTGCCTGAATTAGTAGAATCTTCACTAGCCCGTGGCGAGGGGATACTTACTGATAGTGGCGCACTGAGAGTCACGACTGGCAAATATACCGGCCGTTCTCCTAACGATAAATTTGTCGTCGATGTGCCCGCAGTACATGATAAAATTGCCTGGGGCAGTAATAAACCTTACGAGGAAAGCAAGTTTGAAAGGCTTTATCAGCGGATGCTGGCATATGCCCAGAACCGCGAACTGTTTGTTTTCGACGGCTTTGCAGGGGCTGACAGCAAGCATCGTCTGACAGTACGGTTTGTTAACGAGTTTGCCTGGCAGAACCTGTTTGTCCGTCAATTGTTCGTTCGTCCGGATAATCCCGGTAATATGGGGCAGCCGGATTTCCAGGTGATCTGCCTGCCGGGATTTAAAGCCGACCCACAAATTGACGGCACTAACTCAGAAGTATTTATTGTGCTCCACTTTGAAAAACGGCTTGTTCTCATCGGTGGAACACATTACGCCGGTGAGATGAAAAAATCGATCTTTACTGTGATGAATTACATTCTGCCGCAAAAGAATATTTTATCAATGCACTGCTCGGCCAATGTCGGCAAGCAGGGTGATACCGCCTTGTTTTTTGGTTTGAGCGGAACCGGTAAAACTACGCTGTCTGCTGACCCTGCCCGTCGTCTAATCGGTGATGACGAGCACGGCTGGAGTGACGAAGGAATCTTCAATATTGAAGGCGGCTGCTATGCCAAATGCATTAAACTGAGCCATGCAACTGAGCCTCAAATATGGGAGGCCATCCGTTTCGGTGCCGTTCTGGAAAATGTTGTGCTTAGACCCGACAGCCGGACACCGGATTATGACAGTGAGGCTATTACCGAAAATACCCGGGCTGCCTACCCGGTGGATTATATACCTGGTGCATTGGTTCCTGGTGTCGCAGGCCATCCCCAAACAGTTGTCTTTTTAACAGCCGACGCCTTTGGCGTACTGCCTCCTGTTGCCAAGCTTTCCAAAGAACAGGCTATGTATCATTTTTTGTCCGGGTATACCAGTAAACTAGCCGGGACAGAAAGAGGCGTCACTGAGCCCGAAGCAACATTTTCAGCCTGCTTCGGTTCGCCATTCTTACCGCTGTCGCCGCTTGTTTATGCGAAACTGCTGGGTGATAAGCTTGAGCAGCATAATACTAACGTATTTCTGATCAACACCGGCTGGTCGGGCGGTCCGTACGGAATTGGCAAACGTATGTCGCTGCCGTATACCAGAGCGATTGTTACGGCTGCCATTGAGGGTAAATTAGACAATGTAGCCTTTGAACTCGATCCTGTTTTCAATGTTTATGTTCCTAACGAATGCCCCGGGGTGCCAACTGAAGTGCTCAAGCCCCGCAATACCTGGGCTGATAAGGAAGCTTATGATAAGAAAGCGCGTGAGCTTGCCGCGCTGTTTGTCAAGAACTTTGCCAAGTTTGGGGCGAATGTACCGCAAGCCATAATTAACGCCGGACCCAAAGCGTAAAAACAGAAAAGCTGACTGCTCAAGCGGTCAGCTTTTCCTTATTTCACATCAATTTCCGGCAATTTTTGTTTTTGTGTCAGCAGCGGTTCGAAGATGTCTCCGTATTTTTCGAAACGTTCGAGTACCATGGAAGCTGTCAGCGTCAAAATGGAGGGATCTTTGGTTTGCCAGGCGCGCTCAACTTCCTGCCAACTAACCGGAGCAGACACGGTCGGTTCCGGACGGGCGCGCAGCGAGTAAACGCAAACTGTTGTTTTGTGTTCGTCATTTTGGCTCCAGTCTACAAATACCTTCCCTTTGCGGAGGACTTTTTTCATATTGGATACCACCAGCTGGGGATGCTGTGCTTCGAGAATTTGCGCCAGTTGGTAGGCGAAGGATTTTGTTTTGTAGTAATCGGTAGGGGTGTTTAAGGGTACATAAACTTGCAGTCCTTTGGAGCCTGATGTTTTTGGGTAGGAAGCTAGCTGATGATTTTCGAAGATGGTCCGCAACAATAAGGCGACCTCGGTACATTCAATAATCGTTGCAGGATGGCCGGGATCAAGGTCAAAGACGACCATGGTCGGTGACGGCATGTTTGCAGCGAGCGATAACGAGGTGTGCAGTTCCAAGGCTGCCAGATTGGCAGCCCACACCAGGCTCGGTATGTCTTCAATAAGGCAGTAATTCGTATTTTTGTTGTTACTCGCACTCCAGATTGGAACGGTCGGCACCCACTCAGGGCGGTGCGACGGGCATTCTTTCTGGTAAAAATAATCCGCCAAGGCCCCGTCCGGATAGCGTTTGAGCGTAATGGGCCGGCCGGAAAGGTGAGGGAGCAGGGCAGGCGCAATGCGGATATAGTAGTCGATGACTTGTCCTTTGGTGAAACCGGAGGAGGGATAAAATACTTTATCTAAATTGGATACCGTTAACGCCACATCTTCAATTTGAAGCGTAGCCTTCTTATCAGGCACGGGCTTTTTTCCTCCTCTCCTTTCCTGCGGGGGAGGTTTTAGCAGCGCTTTTCTTGTTTTTCATCGCGGCCAGGCTGGCTTCCAGCGCCGCCATGAGATCGACAACCTTGCCAGGCTCACGTGCTGCCGGCTGGGCAACCACGGTCTCGCCTTCGGCTTTACGCTCGATAAGATCGAGTACCTGGTGGCGATATTCATCATGATATTTCTCGATATTAAAATCGGCAGTCAATGATTCGATAATCTGCTCGGCCATAGCGAGTTCGCGAGCGGAAGGTATAGCATCTGCAGCAGGCAGATCTGCTAACTGTTCTTGTTTAATTACCTCATCGGCAAAGTGCAGCGTGGACAGTGCCATGGCGCCGCCAACCGGGCGGATGGTTGTAAGATACTGTTTGTTACGCAGCACAACGCGGGCTATGGCTACCTTACCGGTTTTTTTCATGGCGGCAAGGAGCAGCGAATATGCTTTCGCGGCGCCTTTGTCGGGAACGAGGTAATACGTTTGCTCAAAGTATAACGGATCAATCTGATCCAGCTTGACGAAATCTTCGATTTCGATACTCCGGCTGGCTTTGGGATTGAGCGCTTCTAACTCTTCGGCACTAATAACGACATACCTTTCGGGTGCGATTTCATACCCTTTAACGATTTGATCACCGGATACTTCTTGCCCGTCTGTGGAGCATACTTTCTTCAATCGTATCCGGCAGCCATCTCCTTTTCGCAGTTGGTGGAAACGGAGGGTTTTCTTGGAAACGGTATTATAAAGTTTGACAGGAATATTGACGAGGCCGAAACTGATAGCGCCGCTCCATAAAGGGCGAGGCATAGCAAGCACCTCCGCTTTATTTGGCTGTGGGTTCACGCACGATATCCTTTGGGTTTTTATCAAAACGCAGTCCTTTAAACGAGGGATGGCGCAATGTGTTATTGGGTGTCCATTCGGTAAATTCAAATTCTCCTACTAATTTAGGCTCAACGAAGGTAACGCCTGATTTTGGCGGGGGTTCAGAAAAAGGGTTGGTAGTCCTTTGCAAGGGATCAAGCAAATCTGCCAGCTTATTTAACATGGCTTCGCTGTAGCCGGTTCCGACCGCTCCTGCATACTTAAGCCGTTGGGGCCGGCCTGTTCTTTTAGCTTCGCTCTGAGTTATATCGTAATAGCCTACCAATAATGCGCCAATCTTTCCGGCAGGGGTGCCCTGCCCCGGCGCCCATCCGCCAATTACCAGTTCCTGGCGGAGCTGATTTTTAATTTTTAGCCAAGTGCCCGGGCGTTTGCCGGGAAGGTACTTGCTTTCCAGACGCTTGGCGATAATCCCTTCCAGCCCTAGTTTTACGCAGGCCTGAAGCATGGCATCGCCGCTGCCAATATGGACGGCGGGAGTATGCCAGGAAGGTCCGCTAAGGTCAAGTTCTTCCAGCAGTTTGCGCCGCTGATGATAGGGCAGGTCAAATAGTTCTCGACCGTTAACGAATAAGACGTCAAAAATCACCAGGGTGACAGGAATTTGGTACGACAGTTTACGAATCCGGTCAGGTGAAATGACGCCCATTCGGTGTTGGAGATTGCTGAAAGAAGGGCGGCCGCTTGGGTCGGTGGCGATGATCTCGCCGTCAATAACCAATGTTTTTATGGCCGGGCCGGGTTGGAAGGATGCAACCTCAGGGTACTGCGCAGTAATGTCTTGGCGATTGCGGCTGAGAAGAAGCGTTTTTTTACCGTCATAATACAGGATTGCGCGAATGCCGTCCCATTTGATTTCGAAGGCATAGTCAGCTTGCTCCGCCGGCATGTACCCGGCTTTGGCCAGCATGGGAGCAATGTTTCGCGGCATATCTGTCATGATGCGCACCTCGCAGTGCTTCTTTGTTATAGTGTGCGCAATCATGAAAGAATGTTGCAGAGCTGAAAAGCTATTGCTTGGCGAGCAAGGCCAGGGCAACGTCCGGTTTATTGGAAATTATGCCATTTACTTTGAGCGAACCGAAATAGCGCAAGCTGCTGGCTTTATCCACTGTCCAGACAATAACCGGCAGATGTGCCTGCCTACAGTCAGTAATTAGTTTGCGATTCGCCAGGCGGTAGGCAGGGTGAAGGGCGGCTGCTTTGAGCGAACACGCATAAGCTATAGGATTGGCTAGCGGCCGTTCATAGAGAACCCCTGTAGGCAGGGAAGCATCCATTTCGCACACTGCTGCCAGCGTTTTATGTTCAAAAGAAGAAATAAGGACGTCGTTTTCAATGTTGTATTTCCTGATTAGAAGCAGCGTTTTCCGTACAAGCTCAAATTCAAGCCGCATGGTCTTGAGCTCAATATTAAATCGGGTCTTTCCGGCTAACTCTTCGAATACTTCTTGGAGTGTCGGTACCGGCCCAGCCTGCTTAATCTCATCTGCCGTAGCGGCAGCTACCGGCCCGACAGCGCTTGTCGTACGGTCGAGGGTAAAATCGTGAATTACGACCGGAACGCCATCCTTGCTAAGCTGCACATCAAGCTCGATAAAATCAGCGCCGCGCATAACCGCAGCGCGAAATGCCGCCAGCGTATTTTCGGGCTGGATGGCGCTGGCTCCCCGGTGGGCGCCGATCAAAGGAATATCCGTTGCGCCAAGCAATTTTACAAAAGACGCCAATTTATCGCCTCCCGGCAAAGAAAGGCCGGTATCCGGCCTTTTTTACTCATGCAGCAGTTTTTCTAATTCATCCAGGCGTGAGGCGAACTTCTTGAGGGTAATTTCAATGGGGGCAGGGGAAGACATATCGACGCCTGCTTTTTGTAAAATATTGAGCGAATAGTCTGATCCACCGCTTTTTAGGAAACTAATATACCGTGCCTGCGCGGGGGCGCCTTCTTTTTGGATTTGTTCCGCCAAAGCGGTGGCAGCGGAATAGCCGGTGACATATTGATACACATAAAACGCCCAGTAGAAGTGGGGGATGCGAGCCCATTCCACATAGATTTCTTTGTCTACTGTGATTGCCGGGCCATAATATTTTTCATTAAGCTCACGCCAGTGCTCATCAAGCAGGTCGGCGGTTATGGTTTCCCCGGATTCCGATTTCTCGTACAGCATTTTTTCGTATTCGGCAAACATGGTCTGACGATAAACCGTGCCCCGTACGGCCTCAAGATACTGGTTGAGCAGATACAGGCGCTGGCGTTTATCATCCGTTTTCTGCAACATATAGTCAAGCAGCAGTATTTCGTTGGTAGTGGATGCTACCTCGGCGGTAAAGGTAGTATAAGAAGATGTAGCATACGGCTGCGATTTATGGCTGTAGTAGCTATGCAGCGCATGACCCAGTTCATGGGCAAGCGTCGATACGTCATCGTAGCGGTCATTGTAATTGAGCAGTACAAAGGGGTGGACGCCATAAAGGCCCCATGCATAAGCGCCCGTTTGCTTGCCCTGATTTTCATAAACGTCAATCCAGCCGGATTTCATGGCTTGATCGAGCGCTTCAAGGTATTCAGGGCCTAGCGGCGCCAATCCTTCTCTTACCAGCTTGCAGCCTTCTTCATAGGGAATATGGAAATTTACGTCACGCACCAGTGGCGTATAAAGATCGTACATATGAATTTCGTCTAATTTTAGTGCTTTCAGTTTTAATTCTACATAGCGGTGTAGCGGCGCGAGATTTTTATGCACCGTATCGATTAAGTTGTCGTAGACTGCGGCAGGGACATTATCGACTTCGAGCGCGGAGGCAAGCGTGGACGGGTATTTGCGGGTTTTGGCAAAAAAAACGTTCTTTTTAACACTCCCACCCAAGGTTGAGGCAAAAGTGTTGCGGTACTGATTGTAAGTGGACAATAAGGCCTTAAACGCTTGCTTGCGGACTTCGCGATTTTCCGACATGATAAAGGTACGGTAGCGCCCCTCGCTTAATTGAACTTCATTGCCATTTTCATCAGTGATTTTGGGAAATTGCATGTCGGCATGAGCTAGCATGTTAAAGATATTTTCCGGCGCCTGCGTTATTTCCGCAACGCGGGAGAGCAGTTCTTCTTCCGTCGGGGACAGTACATGCTTTTTTTGCCGCAGCAGATTTTCAAAGTAAAAGCTGTATACTTCAAGCCCTTTTTCCTGCTGACGAAACTCGCGCAACTTTTCTTCCGGCATGGCGATGATTTCCGGCTCAATGTATGCCGTGGCCGCTCCAACCTCGGACATTAATGCTTCCGCTTTGCCGGTCATCGCCTGGTATTTGGTATTGGCGCTATTCTCATCGCGATGCATGCGTGCGTAGGAATAGATGTGGCCGATGGCAATTCCGATTTCATCTCTGGCCTGTAAACACTTTAGGAGGTTAGCGGCCGATTCAGCGAGACTTCCTTTCATGGCGGCAATGCCGGGCAGGGATTCTTTTACCTTTTGGAAGGCGGTTTGCCAGGCCGTGTCATCTGCGAAAATATCATTTAGATGCCACTTATACTCAGCAGGAATTTCCTCGCGACTGGGGAGATGTCCGCCCTCTTTGGCGCCTGCCTCGTTCTGCGGGCAGGATAGTATTAGTCCTCCTGGCAAGAGTGGTATTAATGGTTGCATTCTCAACATCAAATCCTCCTTTTATCGGCTTACTATTATATATTAGGAAAAACGGGCAAACTTCCTGTATATCATACGGAAATTCGCCCGTTTCTATTCTCGGGTCCAGGTAACGATGGAATTGCTGTTTCACACTCGGAAATACTGCACGATGCCTTGAAAGATGCTTTCGGCGGCATTATACCGGCCTTCAATACTGGAAAGCAGCATTTCTTCTTCCGGGTTGGAGATAAACGCAACTTCAATCAGTACGGCGGGCATATCGGTATAGCGAATAACGTAGAAGCTGGCGAACCGGATGCCACGATCCCGGGTGCCGAGC
>JAOACF010000046.1:0-4351 GCA_026417995.1 Negativicutes bacterium | reverse complement strand
CCGAGCTTCTCAACGAGATTTTTTTGCAGGCAACCGGCGAGTTCAATTGATTCTGCGTCGCCGTAATGAAAGCAGGTTGTGCCTGAAGCGGACGGACTGGTAAATGAGTCGTTGTGAATGCTGATAAAAATATCGGCGCGTGAACTGTTGGCTATTTCGACGCGTGCGCCCAATTCCTCCCCCGCTGATGCATGGGGATAAGCCACATCTTGGTCTGTTTCGCGTGTCATAATTACTTTGGCGCCGTTTCGCTCCAATTTATCCCGCAGCAGCAGCGCGATGGACAGGGTATTATCTTTTTCTGAAGTTCCTGTGGGGCCGGAAGCGCCTGGGTCGCTTCCGCCGTGACCCGCGTCAATGCAAATTGTTTTCCCTAAGAGCCGTGTGCTTTCTGCGGCTTCGCCTGTGGGCGACGGGCGCTCGGCGAAAGGATTGGGCACATCTTTGCTATGGGTATTGATGTAGATAAGGCCTTTATTGGTATCATAGAGTATTCCCCAATCCAGCAAATTGGCCATACTTTTCAGGACGACCAATAAATCTCTCGATACACGCACATTGACCGGCAGCTTTTGTCCATCTATGAAAATCTGCATACAGTCACCTTCCATACTGAATGTTTACTTAATTTAGTGTATGCGATCCGCCGGTGACGGGTGAATTAGGGGGGAGGAGATTGGACTAATGGCAGGGAAAAATATAAATAAGTACAAAGACCGGAGAGATGCAGATGAAAGTGGTTCTGGCAACCCTTAACGCAAAATATATCCACTCGGCGTTAGCCTTATATTACCTAAAGGCATACTGTGAGCAGGACGGATTTTCGTTTGTCGTCAAGGAGTATAGTGTTAACAACGGCCTGCTTGACATTTTAAGCGATATTTATAGTGAAAAGCCGGAAGTTGTTGGTTTAGCCTGCTACATTTGGAATATCGAAATGACAGCGCAGTTGGTCGCACTAATACGCAAGGTATTGCCCAAGACGGTCATTGTGCTTGGGGGGCCGGAGGTTACTTATGATGCAGCTCAAGTGATGCAGCGCATGCCGTCCGTAGATTATATCATACGGGGTGAAGGTGAAGAGGTTCTGGCCGCCCTGCTGCAGGCGCTAAACGGAAACGGCATGCTGAAAGCGGTGCCTGGCCTTGTTTGGCGGAGCGGACAGGACATTATTTGCAACGGAGATCCGCAGGTTGTCAATTGCCTGGATAGTATCCCGTTTCCCTATACGGATCAGGACATGGCGGCTTTAAAAGACAAAATTATCTATTACGAAAGTTCGCGAGGCTGCCCTTTTTCCTGCCAGTATTGCCTGTCAAGCGCTACGGCCGGCGTCCGTTTTTTGCCGCTCGAACGCGTTTTGCAGGAACTGGCCTTTTTTATACGGCATGGCGTTAAGCAGGTTAAGTTTGTTGACCGTACTTTTAATGCCCGCAAAGATCACTATCTGCCAATCATCCGGTTTTTGGCCAAGCAGGATTGTACGACGAATTTTCATTTTGAAATTGCCGCCGATATTTTGGATGATGAAACGCTGGCTGTCTTAGCCCAAGCTCCCGCAGGCCGGTTTCAACTGGAGATTGGCATTCAATCTACCCATCAGCCGACGCTGCAGGCTATTCGCCGTACTAACCAATGGCCGGCGATAGTTTATAATGTAAACAAACTGCTGGAGAACGGCAATATTCATCTTCACCTTGACCTGATAGTTGGTTTGCCCTACGAAGATATAGCCGGCTTTGGCCGGTCGTTTAACGACGTATACGCGCTTAAGCCGCATATGCTGCAACTGGGATTTCTCAAATTGTTAAAAGGATCCGGGATCCGGTCGCGGGCGGCCGTTGATGGCTATGTATTTATGGACAACGCTCCTTATGAGATACTGGCCAACAATTATATATCTTATCAAGAAATCCGGTCGCTTAAAATAATGGAGGAAGTTTTCAACCAGACATACAACAGCGGGCGTTTTAAGTATACCTTAGAGTGGTTTGTGACGCAAAAAGGCGACGCTTTTTCCTTTTATCGGGATTTTGCCGCATATTGGGAGGAACGCGGACTTCACAGGGTTTCGCATAGCGCTAAGTCGCTTTATCGTTTTCTTTTGGATTATTGTGAACATATTTACCCGCACCACGCTAAAGCCGTTGATGAGCTGTTAAAATTTGACGCCTTGCTTTCCGAGCACGGCGGCTTGCGGCCTGAATTCTTGTCCTGGAATGGCGAAGAATGGGCGGAAGCTAAAAGCCTTTTTTTCCGGGATGAAAACAAGGTGCGGCATTATTTGCCTCAGTATGTGTTTACGAACTGGCGTGATGTTAAGAAACGGTATCATATCGAAATATTCGCCGGAGATGTGACTTGTCCCGGCTCGTTCACCGATACCCCAACCGCTCTGCTCTTTCAGTATCAGGAGGGGCGGGCCTCGTACCAAAAAGTGAAGCTGACTGACCTTGCCGGCAAAAAGGAGGCTGGAATTTAGTGCGCTATCATATTTATTCCGAATATCTGCGGCGGCGCTATGGCACCAAGGTGTATAAGCTGCCAATCAGCTTGCCGGTAACTTGCCCCAACCGCGACGGTACTTGCGGTACGGGAGGGTGCGTATTTTGTGGTGAGATTGGAGCTGGCTATGAAAACTTGCCGGCAAGTTTCACGGTCGCACAACAAATAACAGCTAATAGGGCGCACATTGCGCCCAAATACAAGGCCGAGAAATTTATCCCCTATTTCCAAAATTTCAGTAATACATACCTGCCTCCCGCTGCTCTCGAGCAATATCTGGAAGAAGCCTGCGCCGAGGACGTCGTGGCAATTGCGCTGGCGACCCGGCCGGACTGTGTGCACGAGGAACACCTCAAGGTTCTCGCCGGTATCAGTGCGAAAAAAGGCATTGATATTGTTGTGGAACTGGGGCTGCAAACGGTAAACTATCATTCCTTGATTAAAGTCAAACGCGGGCATACGCTTGCCGAGTATCTCGATGCCGTTTGGCGCATCAAGCAATATGGACTGGAGATTTGCACTCATCTCATACTTAATTTGCCGTGGGATACAATGACTGACGTCGTGGAAAACGCTAAAATTGTATCGGCCCTTGGCATTGAACAGGTCAAGTTGCATGCTCTGTATATAGTGAAAAATACCGAAATGGCTGAATGGTATCAGCGTAGCGAATTTGCGATCATCAGTAAGGAGGAGTATGTTGAACGGGTTGTAACTTTTTTGGAATATCTCCACCCAGACATCGTTGTGCAGCGGCTGATTGGACGTGCCCCCGAAACTAACACCTTATTTACGAACTGGGGAAGCGGCTGGTGGAAGATAAAAGAGGCGATAGAAGTTGCTTTGGAAGAGAGAAACACGCATCAGGGCAGGTTGTGCAACTATCTGCACGGCAGCGCGGTGAAAAAATTTATATAGGTAGGAAAGGGTATTTTCATATATAATGACTCTAGTAGACATGTGCGAGATATGGGGGATATATTGTGGAGGTACGGAAGCTTTTCAAAGCGGGCAACAGTGTTGTCGTTTCTCTGCCGCACGACATGCTCAAAACACTTGGTTTAAGCGACGGGTCGCATGTCGCTATGGAGATCAACCGGGAAAAACGGGAAATAATTTTAAAGCCGGTGATTACCAGAAAGGGTAATTTATCGATTGATTTTGTTCGTTTGGTGGACAAGTTGTTTGTTGATTATGACTACCAGCTTAGGAGGCTGGGTAAATCATGAGATACTTAACACTGGAAGAGATCATTTATATCTACACGGAAATCATTCAGCGAACCGGGGGACAGCCTGGAATTTCCGATGAAAGTGTTTTAGAGAGTGTATTAAACAAACCACTGGTTGCATTCGAAGGGGAAGAACTATATCCCGATCTCTTTACCAAAGTTGCGGTATTTATGTACTCGCTGATCAACAGTCGCCCGTTTGTCGATGGAAATAAACGCACGGCGTTAATTTGCGCCATGTTCTTATTACGCTCAAATGGCTATCAAGTTATTGCGCCGAAAGACAGCTTGGTTGAACTCGTTCAAGGAATTGAAAACGGACAAAACAAAGTTGACCAACTTGTTACTTGGCTGCGAAAAAATACTATACCGGCGTAATTGAAACTTATTGACATAATAATAGTGCCATGTTAATATAAATAAGCTCTCTGAAGATGGGCTTGGGAATGACTGGATAAAGGTATTTATAAAAACACCTCAGGCAAATATTTCAGTGAGAAAAGAAAAAAGATGTTGACATAATCGAATGATTATGCTAATATATAAAAGTCGCCTCGCAAGAGGCCGAGTGTTCTTTGAAAATTGAACAACGTAAGGTTTAACTATGAACACATG
>JAOACF010000045.1 GCA_026417995.1 Negativicutes bacterium | reverse complement strand
GTGTATCAACACCGCCGACCAGTTGTTCGTAGTCCGCATAGGCGGATATGACTTCTTTGCCAAGTTTAATGGCAGCGGCTCCGGCAGCCACAGCCACAGCGCCCATTGCCACACCAATGCCTTTTAGGATGCCGCCCAGTTTCTCGAACTTTCCACCAGACTTTTCGGCGCTGTCACCAGCGTCCTCAAGTTCCTCACCAAGGTCGTCGGCTTCTTCCGCGGATTCTTCTAATTCACGCTCCATGTTGTTAAGTTCTGCGTTGGCATTATTGAGGGCAATCTGCCAGTTTTGAGTGCGGCGATCATTTTCACCAAAGCTTTCGGATGCATTTCGAAGAGCGGCTTCAAGGGTGGAGATTTTCTCCTTCTGGGCATCGATTGCTTTATTAAGGACTTCGTTACGGGCAGCAGTAGCCGCTATGGATTTGGCCTGTTTGTCGAATCCGCTCGTTACCAGCTTCATTTCACTACCGAGCACTTTGAATGACTGGTTTATATCACGCAATGCGTTTTTAAAGTAGAGTAGGGAAAAGACGCCTTGCCGCCTTTCAGCGGTAGGTTTCCTTCACCCTCTCTCCAAACCGTGCTTATACCTTTCGATATACACGGCTCTCCATTGTTATTCCGTCAGTTAAAACTCTGGTTGTGAATTTTATGGTGACAGTCAGTACACATAACAAGTGTTTTTCTCCGTTTGGCAATCATCACTTGTTCCCACGGCTCTTTACCCTTAAGGTCTTTCACTTTGTGGACGTGATGAATTTCGTAACGCTCTGCTTCTGCCGTTCCACATAACTCGCAACATTTTGCTGCCAAACGCGCTTCAAATGTGGTTCTTGAAGATTTGTTCAGCAGCGCGGCATTATATATCCTGTCGTTTGGATTTTTTGCGCCCTTGCACTCCGAATACTCCGCGAAGTAAAGGGATTTTTTCCCTTGCTTCGTTTCATACGGTATACACCATTTGCCATTGCCATCCTTATACTTCTCTTTAATTTTGCCAATGGTGCATTTATGCTTTGCGCAAAGGGTTAGCAAGCAACTGTACTCCATTAAATAGGCAAAATAGTTCAAGTTACGGAAATTGCTTGCCATAGAGTAATAATTGCATAGCCCTCGCACTTCTGCATTATACGCGGACACAATTTCAAAATCCGTACATCGCAACAAGGACTTTCGGTGAATAGGCTTTATTGCCCCGTTTTCCTGCTTTATGATTGCGTTGTCAAACAGAAATTTCATTATTTTGTCGTCAAACGGCACCGCTAGTTCGGTCATATTATTGAGCGTCCTTTTGGTGCAGTTTGTCGCGCTTCCGTGTTTGATGGTCTTGTTGTCACGCCTGACCCTTATATCATAGCCTAAAAACCTTGCGGGTGTATTGCTGTGCGTTATGAGCGTCTTTTCCTCGCTGAGTTCCATTTTCAAGGTTTTGCGTATAAATTCCGACAGAGTCCGCTTTATTTCTTGGCAGTCTTCCTTACTGCCGTTCACGCCGATAAGAAAATCATCCGCGTAACGAATATAGCGTATCCGCTTATCCGTCTGCGACTTGCTAGGGGTTTTCAGAAGTTCTGCCCTAACGGTTTTTAATTCTGCAATAAGGCGTTCCCGTTCCGTCCCTTTCGCGTTTTTGAGATAACGACGTATTCTCTCAACCTCACGCCGCAGTTTCTCATACTTTTCGGTGTATTTTTGCGTTCGCGGCCTGTCAAAATCCTCCGCTAATTTCATCACAAACTTGTCAAGCTCGTGCAGGTATATATTGGCAAATACTGGCGAAACAATGCCGCCTTGTGGTGTTCCGCTGTAAGTTGCGTAGTACTGCCAGTTCTCCAAATAACCCGCTTTAAGAAATTTCCATATCAACTTGATAAGCCGTGCGTCCTTAATTTTAGCTTTGATAACGTTGACTAAAACTTGGTGGTCGATGTTATCAAAACAACCCCTGATGTCGCCCTCTACAAACCATCTCGCACCGTGAAATTGATGTTTGAGGTTTTTCAAAGCTGTATGGCAACTTCTGTTCGGTCTGAAACCGTGTGAGCAGTCCAGAAAAACAGGCTCGTAAACCGCTTCTAAAACCATTCGCAACACTTCTTGCACAAGTTTGTCCGTAAAGGTCGGGATACCCAGCGGGCGCGTCTTGCCGTTTGCCTTTTGAATGTATGTCCGTCTTGCTGGACTTGGCCTATAGCTTTCGTCCGATAGAGATTTGATTATGTCTTTAATTTTTTCCGTCGAAAAGCTATCTGCCGTGTCCGAATTTATGCCCTTTGTGGCTGCGCCGTTGTTTGCGTACAAGTTTTTATAGGCTAAACAGTATAGGTCTGGGCGAAGCAAGTAACGGTAAAGCCGCGTAAATACTTCGTCCTTGTTTTTGCTTGAGTTTTTTCTGACATTCTCCAAAATTTCAGTTGTTGGTAGCATTTCTGCCATTGAGGTATTCCTCCCTAACTTTCTTCTGTTTTGGCACATAACAACTGCGTCCCTTTGCCGTTATGACGGCGTTACCGCCCTTGACTACTACGGACGCTCCGTACCCGTGCGGAATATTCAAGCTCAAAAGCTATAGCCTGTTGCGGCGTTTCCGTTTAGGGTATCTCCAGTTAGCGCAGTAAATTGGTATGCTGATTGTCGGATATGCTTCCGTTTCTTTACCACAGGTTCTCCTGCGTGTTGTATGAGTTTGCCGATAACCCATTACGTCACGAATTTCCGTAATGTTACTCATACCGGTGGTGTCAGGCACTTTCCACCGCTTGGGGCGAAACAAAAACTCGAAACTTGCCTTAAACAAACCCGGTTTTATCCTCATATCAGCTTAGCATTGCGGTTCAGTCGCACCAAATTGCCTTTAGGTGACTTTCCGCTTTCCCACCGTGCTATGTTCCCGTATCAGCTTTCGCCTTTCGGTTAGGTGGGTTGCTTCCCGCGTCATCTTACGGGGTAGTACCATAAATTCTACTTTTCACTGCACCCTATCTGGACGCACTTCGCGCTCTCCTTCAATGCCGATCTTCAGGCCAAAATCGTCTGCCACATAACCGCCTCCTTTCCTGCAAAATATTTAAATCCCATAAGGTATCACATCATCAATGGTCAGCTCCCGCTTCGGTTTGGAAATACCTAAGAACTGCTTGTGGCACTCCCATAAATCCAGCAGGTGCCCGATGGGCATGAGCCATGCTTCATCCTCGGTGTGGTTTAGCTGGACAGTGCCGTAATATATGAGCCGGGTAAACAATTCCTCATCGCTCACCCGGCCGGTGTGTTTTTTGAGTCATCCTCGCTTTCAACGTTTCTCTTGGTGCCTTTGAACATTGCTTCCATAATAGCGTCTTTGTATGCCGCCAGCTCCAGCGGGGATGTGAGAAGCTCCACCGCCTCCTCGGTCAGAAGCTCCCGCTTATCCTGATTTTTCAGGTTGTGTATCAGAATGCTCTGGTTGGCCAGCAGCGTAATCAGCCATACCACTTCGTCCAGCGCCATTTCAAAGTTCTCTGTCTTCATCAGCTTGGCGCCGAGATTTTCAAGTCCGCCGTACCTTTTAGCGATTTCCTTTGTCGCTCTGGTGGTTAGAATAAGCTGATACTCCTCGCCGCCGATGCTAATGCTTGCGTTTCTGTCCGTATCCTGCATTATTCGCCGCCTCCTCCCACAGCAAAGACAGGCTCATACACCTGCGTATACCAGCCGGTAATTGTGGCGGGCAATACGCCGGGATCGTCCTCGCTGACTTCAGCTTTCCAGGGATGTTTACCTTGGCCATCTGGTTTGTTGCGTCTCATGACTGTCCCTTCAATGGTGGGGGTCGAAAAGGTAATGCTGTCGCCTTTTGTTTGCAGATTTGCCGCCGGGATGCCGAATTTTACCCTGTACAGCCAGAAGTACCTGTATTTGCCGCCCGCTTTCTTGGCTCTAAAGCCGATTGCCACTGGAGCGCCTCCGTCCTCGCTGGCGGAAATCAGCACCTTGTTGTCGTCAAGGGTGGCTCCAGTCAAAACCTCGGCTGCAGCTGCGCCGATGTCCGCAACGCCAAGAGTCAGGGTGCCGCTTTGAAATTCCTTGACCACTTCCGCCGCTCCGTCGTCGGCATAAAGCGTCGCCTCGGCCAGTTCCACCGAAAGCTCCGCCGTAATCGCCTTAGCCAGCGGAACAGGCGTGCCGTATGTTTCTTCCCCGTTTTGATTTTCGGTTATTTTGGCATAATACAGCCTGTCCAGTCCTATTGTCGCCATGTCTCTCATTCCTCCTTTAATTCGTATTCTTTTGCCACATCAATGGCATAGTGGTGATAGCCGGTATCGTCCTCATGGCCGATATACCGTCGTTCGGTTATAGTGAAATCTGCATTCACCAGAGCCGTGGTAATCTGTCTTTTCCGCTGCTGGTAATTTCCTTTTGAAAAAATCGATATCCGCACTTCCTGTACGTCAAAGCCGGGGCGGTTATCTGCATAGACTTCAAATATGTCCGTGAGAGGGATAAAAACCAGATACTCATCAGGAGGCACACCGCTGAACACACCGGTCTCAATAGGAATATAAAGCGGTTCCAGAACGTCGTTCAAATCAGAAAGTATGCTCATATCTTATTTACCTCCTCGTCCAGCTTTGCCTTCATTGCTTCGATACAGGGTTGCCTGCCGGTGCTTTTTGCCGGCTTCAAGAACGGTTTCGCCGGTTGACCCGATCTCCCGTACTCGATGATATTGGCTATTTTAGCATTGCTGTCTCCATCACGGCGCGGTTCGGAAAAGCCTATCTTAATGTTGTGGTTGCCATCTCTGTCCTGCAGGACGGGTGAAAGTCCCAATGATGCTGCAAGCTGGCCGGTGGAACGCGACGGATACTTAGTATCACGTCCGACCGCTGAATCCAGATTGGATTTTATTTTGTCAAGTACGACCTCACCGCCAGCCTTAAGTACACGTGGGATTATTTCATCGGTTTTTTCATTCAACCGTGAAACCCTCAGAAGAAAGTCCTCCGGCATCTTTATGGTTACTTTAGCCACTGGGCTTTACCTCCTTTGCGAGTACTTCAATGTACATTCCTCGGCCTTTGACATCTTCTACCGAGGTAATCTCAAACCGACCGTCTTCACATACAATCAGCATTGCAGTCGTAACGGTGACACCAGGAATACAGCGGAAACGGAAAAGGTCAGTGGCTTCGGAAAATGCGGCTCTGTTCGTCCATATTTCAGTGCCGTGCCGACCTTCGCGATATGCTTTGACAGAAGCAACAATATTGTCAATCTCAGTGCTGAATCCTTCTGAATCCTTTACAGTTACTTTCTCAATAATATCTATAAAGGCGTTCATCTTTCCAAAGCTCATAATCTACACCTTCCAATTCCGGTCGAGACGGAGCAGCAGGTTCACCGTGTTCCAAACCTGTTGGCCTGCCTGCACGCTATCTGCAAAGAAGCCAGCTGTCGAGCCATCTCTGCTCTCGTAGAAATGGCTCGACAGCATGATCACTGCCTGTTCCGTGGTGGGCGGCATAATATTTTCAGTGTAGTAGCCCTCAGCAACATGCTGGTAACTTTCCGCATAAGAGATGGCAGCCTTGATGTAATGCAGCAGAAGTCCATCGTCAGCATCATGTGCCAGAATCAAGTTTGCTTTTACTTTTGGGAGAAGATTATCTGTTGTCATGCCGTCCGCCTCCTCTCGATCATTCTTCGTCTGCCGTCATAAGACCCGCAGCTTTCAGTTTTGCAAGCAGAGCATTGAAATCCGTGACAAGTGCGGCTGTGTCCTCAGCTGTACTGTCTGCTTGATTTGCAGCCATTTTCACCAATCCGACGGCCGATTCCGTAGCAGTGGCAGGATATGCCGGGGCATACAGCTTACCATCTTCACCGATTTTTACTTCGACGGTATCGCCCTCACCGGCGGGGGCTGCTTTTACTCCGCCGAGAGCCGTTTCAGAAGCGGGCGCGGCGGTGGAGGTAAGCCCCGTTACCGAGGCTCCCTCCTTGATTTCAAGCGTTCCGCCGATAACGGTTTTCTCACCGCCCTGTTCGGTATAGTTCTTTGCGTTATAGCTCATACGGCACCTCCGTTACGCTTTCTGCTGGAGCACCTTGACGGCTTCGGGCAGAATGAGCTTGCCGTCCACACGCTGGGTAGCCATAAAACCTACCTGACCTGTGGTAGCGAACAACTCGTTCAAACGCTTGAAGGAGCGTCCCTGTCTATCAGCGATCCAATAGTAGCTGAAATCGCCGAATGCAATGGTCTTAGCGCCCGCTTCAATTGCCGGTACATATGATGAGGTGTAGACGGGGCGGTTCAGGATGGTGTCGGGGGTGCCTGCGGTCAACGAAGGCTGCCACAGGTATTGACCCTGGCCGTCCTTCAGTTTGCGAATTGCCTTAACCGTGGAGTCGTTCATCACGAATACAGCCTTCTTACGGTAAGGGGATTTCAAGGAATAGAAGAGGTCGAGAACCTCATCTACTGTAATTGCGGTTGCACTTGCTGCCGTAACTCCAAGCTGTGCGCCTCCCACCGCAGCGAAAATACCCGTGGGTTTACCCGAGCCGTCGCCCACAAAGAAGGCTTCCTCTTCCTTAGATCCGATACGGCGGGCAAATTCGGTGCTGATATAGCTCTGCAGGTCGAAGACCGAGTCGTTGAGCAGCTCATCGGAAACCTTGATGAAGGTACCGAGTTTGTATGCTCCGATAGATGTCTGACCGAAAACCTCATCGCTTTCGGGATAGAGTTCTTCTTCGTCGAGCCAAGAGGCGGAACCGTGTGTGGTCACCACCGGTATTTTGCGGTCACCGCTGGATGTCTGAATGATCTTCGCCAGCTTACGGAAGATATTTTCTTCTTCCAAAGCTTGTACGAGTGTGCGTTCAAATTCATCCGGTACAAGATAACCGCCTTCACTGTCGCTTCCTATCTGCAGAGCGTTCACTACGTCGTAATGCGGATTTTTAGATCGCATCACATTCCAGAATGCCTTCTTGTACTCATCTGAGGCTCTGCCTGTTTTTGCGTCTGCACCGGGTACAGCAGGTTTAGTTGTGAGAGGTGTGTTGAGCGGCTTTGAAAGCTCGCGGTCAATGGCTTCTTGTTTTTCGAGCCGTTCAATTTCCTTGCCGAGTGCCACAACATCGGCTTCCATTTTATCGTAGGTAGCGGTATCCTCGGCCGATACCATACCGTCCGCGCCCCGCTTGGCATCAAGAAAAGCCTTAGCGGCTTCCCACGCTTTTGCGCGCTTTTCGCGCAGTTCAAGAATTTTACTCATGTGTTATTCCTCCTCAAAATTTAGTGTTGAAGTAAAGAAAGCCGCTTCTCAAGCCATTCCGCAGGAGTGGCTTTGGCGGCGATCGGGGTGCTTGTTTTCTGTCTCGGCAATTTAGGCTTAACTTTATCCAGCAAGGAGTTTGTTACAGCCCGGCGGCTGAAAGCATATGTGACATCGTCCGGTTGAATTCGCTTTTTCTCATCCTCGAGAATGCCATCCGCAAAACCCAGCTCAATCGCTTTGTTGGCGTTGAGCCATGTCTCGGCGTCCATGAGGTGAGAGAGCTTTGCACGGGACTGTCCGGTCTTGATTTCATAGGCGTTGATGATACTTTCCTTGACCTCGTCCAGCATAGCGATGGCTTTCTGCATTTCCTCGCTGTCGCCGATTGCGACGGTCAGCGGATTATGCACCATCATGAGCGCCGTGGGAGCCATCAACACCTCGGTTCCCGCCATAGCGATAACGCTCGCCGCCGAAGCCGCAATACCGTCGATTTTTACGGTAACCTTGCCCTTGTAATCCATGAGCATGGCATAAATCTGACTCGCGGCGATACAGTCCCCGCCAGGAGAGTTGAGCCAAATAACAATATCACCCTCACCGGCATCCAAATCAGCTTTGAAAGCCTTAGGGGTGATATCATCATCAAACCACGACTCTTCTGCAATCACGCCGTCGAGGTATAGCGTTCGGGTGCCTGACTCTTCATCCAGCACCCAGTTCCAAAATTTCTTCATTCGGTTTCCTCCAATCTTGTAGAATTTGCGAACGCACCAGCGTCCTGCAATTTTGTCATCGCGCCGTTGATGAGGTACAGATCGCCGCCAAGCTCCGCCGGAATGCGATCTAGGTTTTCAAGCTCACGGATATCGTTTGCGCTCATCCATCCGTTCTGCCTTGCGGTTGCGTATCCATTCATGCGGGACACATAGTCGCCTCGAAGCAAGCCGTCCACATTAAACTTGATGAAAACGGTCGGCTTTTCGCTTTCCGTAAGCAGGGCACGGCACATGGATTGCTCCCAGCGCACTACCCACGGGTCGAGCGTGTACTTTACGAACTCAAGCGACTGCTGCTCGATGTTGCTGAAGGAGGATTTCTCCAAATCAGCAAGCATGTGGGGCGGCACTCTAAAAATGCGGGCGATTTCGTTTATCTGAAACTTCCGCGTTTCCAAAAACTGCGCCTGCTCGGGGGAGATGCCTATAGGCTGATACTTCATGCCTTCCTCGAGAACGGCCACACGGTGCGCATTTTGCGAGCCTTGGTAGGCGGCATTCCAACTGTCCTTGACCTTTTGCGGGTCCTTTATGGTGCCGGGGTGTTCAAGCACACCGCCCGGTGCGGCTCCGTTTGCGAAAAACTTCGCGCCGTATTCTTCGGTCGCGATGGCAAGTCCCACTGCATTTTTCGCCATAGCTATCGGTGAGTAGCCAATAAGTCCGTCAAAGCCCAAGCCCGGAATATGCAGAACTTCGGACGGTGTAAGGTAGACCTGGCTGTCATCACCAAGAGTGGGAGTATCTTCACTTGTACGGGAGTAAAGGTAAAACAAACGGCCTTTGCTGTCGCGGTCGACTGTCATTTTGTTCGGCATAAGAGGATAGAGGGCGATAACCTCGCCACGGGCGTTTCGGATAATCTGTGCGTAAGCATTGCCCCATAACAAAAGATGACTCATCAGCGTTTCCCGGAACGCAAATGAAGTCATCTCAGGGTTCGGCTCATCATGGAGCAGTTTATATAAAGGGTGTTTCAGATATTTCTCTTTGCCGCCCGAATCATTATATCTGTACACGTGAAGCGGCAGCCCCGCCAAGGTTTCAGACAATATCCTCACACAGGAATAGACCGCCGTCATCTGCATGGCAGTATGTTCGTTAACCGGCTTTCCCGAGCTCGTACTGCCGAAAAAGAAGTTATATCGACTGCCGCCAAGGGTGTCTTTAGGTTTGTCACGCGCCTTGAATATTCCTTTAAAGATTCCCATAGACGTCACTCTCCTTTGCTAAAAAATAAGTAGACCACGTTTGTCATAGACACTCTCGCCACTGCCGTTACCACATCGGATGGCGCGGTCTAGTGCCATGATGGTTGCTACTGCGCCATCGATTTTTTCAGTCGACTTTTCTTTATCTGCTTTGATATTGCCCGCAGGATCGGTGCGGATGAAGATATTGTCCATCATCCACCGGAGAACAGGATGCCCGCCATGAGCAATCTTCTGTTCCAGCGTCAGTTTCATCAATTCTTTTGTGGGCGGAGACATATCCTTAAAGCCCTGACCGAAGGGCACAACTGTAAAACCAAGGCCCTCGAGATTCTGCACCATCTGCACAGCACCCCAGCGGTCAAAGGCGATCTCACGGATGTTGTATTTCTCGCCGAGCTGCTCAATAAATTTTTCAATGTATCCGTAATGGACAACATTGCCCTCGGTGGTTTGCAGATATCCTTGCTTTTTCCAGACATCATAATTCACATGGTCTCTGCGCACACGCAAATCGATGTTGTCCTCCGGTATCCAGAAGAACGGAAGCACGACATACTTGTCATCCTCGTCCATTGGCGGGAAAACCAGCACAAAAGCCGTGATATCAGTGGAAGAGGAGAGGTCAAGCCCGCCATAGCAGACGCGGCCTCGTAAGGCTTCCGGGTCAACGCTGAAAGCGCAAGCGTCCCATTTGTCCATCGGCATCCAGCGTACGGCCTGTTTTACCCACTGGTTCAGACGAAGCTGGCGAAAGCTGTTCTCCTCGGCGGGATTCTGCTTTGCACTCTCACAAGCCGCCTTTACCTTGTCTATTCCTATTGTGATACCAAGTGAAGGGTTTGCTTTTTTCCATACCTTTGGGTCCGTCCAGTCATCTGTTTCCGAAGCTCCAAATATTACAGGATAAAACGTCGGATCCGTCTTACGTCCCGAAAGTATATCCAGTGCTTTTTGATGCACCTCATAGCAGATAGAGTTTGTATTGTCGCCGGCTGTAGTAATTAAAAAATACAGCGGCTGCATTCTGGCGTCTCCGCTGCCCTTGGTCATCACATCGTACAGCTTTCTATTGGGCTGCGTGTGTAATTCATCGAAAATGACGCCATGTGTATTGAAGCCGTGTTTGTTTGCAACGTCCGCTGAAAGAACCTGATAAGTACTCTCCGTGGGCATAAACACAAGGGTCTTTGTCGATTCAGTAATCTTAACCCTTTTTGATAATGCTGGTGATTTACGCACCATCGCCATAGCAACGTCAAACACAATTTTCGCTTGGTTTTTATCCGAGGCACAGCTATATACCTTAGCGCGTTTTTCACCATCGCCACAAGTCAATAGAAGTGCAACTGCCGCAGCAAGCTCTGACTTTCCATTCTTTTTTGGTATTTCGATATATGCTGTATTAAACTGACGGTATCCGTTTGGCTTTAAGACGCCGAACACATCCCGTATGATTTGTTCCTGCCAATCTATGAGTTCAAAAGGCTGGCCGTCCCATATGCCGCTGGTATGATGCAATGCCTGAATGAAAGCGACAGCATAATCGGCGGCTTCCTTACAGTAAACAGAATCTTTGGCCATAAATCGAGTTGGTGTGTATTTCCTGAGCTTTCGTATACCAGTCGCCTCCTTTCAAAATGGCATAAAAATAGACCTGCCGAAGCAAGTCCTTAAAAATTTATTTGTACGAGATACACGCCGTTTCCGGCGCGTCCTCGCCTGTTTATATTATGTTGTTATTCCTTGACATTGTCGCTTATCGCCCTGCAAATATCCTCGCCATAGACTACATGAAGCGAACTGCCGTTATCCCAGCGTACCATAATGGAGCCGATATCGTCCACGCCAAGGACGGTACCACGGGTGCCGACCGGCGGTGCTTGTACATCGTCCATTTTTACAAGTTCCACACGAGTACCTACAGGGTATCGGGCGCGTATGCCCTCCACCAGTTCTCTTGACGGAAAACCATTATTCATCGTCCGCACCGCCTTTAGGAGATTTGAACGCGCTGCTGCCGGAGAGGTTTCGGAGCAGAATTTTACGCTCAGCCTTATAATCCTCGCCGATGAAACCCAATCGGAGCAGGAAACAGCGGAACGCGTATTTGTCGTTGTCGGTTTCCTTTTCCTTCGCTGTGACGCGCTTCTGGTTCCGTGCCATATCGCACAGCGCCGAAACAAAGTGGGTGTAAGCCTTAACCGCCTCCGGGTTGCTGCCGTCCGCAAACCACGGGAACCGCACCTTGTCGTCTGTGATTATTATGTCGAGGGTTTCTGCGCCGAGCGCTTTTTTAATGAGCTTACCCTTGCTCTCCATCAACCGCTTGAGGTTTTCCAGCGCCGTGTCAGTGAAGGAAGCGCGCGGCATTTCGATGCACAGAGCGATATCTTCGTTTTCCGTATCGGATGCAGCCACCGCAAAACCCTTTTCTTGCAGCCGCTCGACGAGGTTTTTAAATTTCTCGCTGTCCGCCCGATCATCGAAGCTGACAGTGCCGTTTGTGTCGATGGTGAAATAATCCACTTCATAGGCAAAGCTCGGAGCGCCGAGATAATTTGGTTTGCTTCCCAGAATGTCGCCCATCGCTGCGACCAGCCGCTTACGCTCGCTGCCGGTTACGTTAAAGTTGATCTGCATATTCATACTGCCTTTCTTTTTACCGGGTTACCCGGTTTTGGTACTATATACATCACTCTAAATGCTGTAAATAGCAAGTCTATTCTTCAAAAAGCGGCAAGAAAAAAGAGCCTCGTTAGAGACTCCTATGGTTCGGTGCCTAATATGTATGCAGCCAATATTACATAACCTCTGCGGTCTGGGAGAACCAGCACACCGTCATGGCTGCCGCGCTGACGGATTAGCAGGCAGTGAAGCACGCCGCCTGCATCTTTTCCGCAAAGGCCGGCATTATCCTCCAGATATTGGCGCTCAACGCAGAAATCCGTAATAAAGTTCTCATAATCGATTCTGGCAAGCGTTATGGTCTTCGCAATTGAGTAGGACTGTTGATCGCTCCAGAGGTAAGGACGCCTCAGGTCTTCCAGGCGGGAAGGAAACCGCACAAAATGCGCCCGGCTGTTCACGTACGGTCGTTCCATCCCAGCAGGAACCGTACCGCATCATGGAATCCTGCCCGGTAATAGTAACGCATTTCCTCTCCGGTCTGCCGACTGAGCGCGTCTTCCAGTTCGCGCCAAAGCGAAAACTGCGATTCCATAAGCGTTTCTTCCAGCTTTTTCGCACAGCACCCCACTTCCGTTATGGTTTCCGCCACATAAGCGGGCGCATCTGCCCCAAGGTCATCCATTCTCTGCGTGATAAAGTCCTCAATTGCTCTGTAAAGTTTTTCATTCATGGAATTCCCCACCTTTCTTAAGGTGGGTATATCTATCACTCTATATTCGAAAAATAGCAAGTTCATTTCGTATAATAATCCGTAGAAAATCAGACGGTCTTTTTGGCCTGTTTTTGTTCATACATCAATCTGTCGACATCCGCCAACGCAGCCTGGACCCTAAAGTAATTGTCGAATACCTTCGAGCCGATGCTACATTCCAGCCGATACGGTTTATGTGAGGTTTGGTTATACCCTTCGAGGGCGGATTCGATTTTTCGCTTAATGGCCTGCAAGTCCTCCTGCCCGCCCACAGACGCCACAATAACAAATTCATCCCCGCCCAAGCGCGCGAAAACATCGCTTTTCCGGAGTTGTGAGCGGACAATTTCCGAGAATGCACGAAGTGCCGCGTCGCCCTCTAGATGACCGTACCGATCGTTGATGGCTTTGAATTCGTCAAGATCCAGAAACAAAATACCTATAGGTTCCTTTCGGCATTTTCCGGCCATCTTGCTGAAATGCTGGCCAAAAGATAATCTTGTCAACGCACCGGTCAGACTGTCAATCTGAATCATTCGCTCCTGCAAATACATATACATGATCATTAAAGAGCCGGCTGTCAGGCTCCACATCAGCAGAACGCCGCAAAAAAGCACCTGAAGCGCGCCGCCAAGAAGCGGAAACAGATAGATGGAGCCCAGAAGCGTAAAATCCCCGCGCAACTGCGTGCTTCTATGGCGAACCAATACAACGAAGCCCATGAGCAAACAACCCGCGGTAATCATCAAAAACACGGGGAACAACGGACCACGATGATAAACATTGCTGTCATCAATAAAAAACAGCCAATGGAAGTGCGCAGAAAAAAGTGCCATGCCAAGGCTGACACTTACAGGAAACCAGCAAATCGACATCAAGCGGTTCGATTGACAGCCGTCGTCCGTCAGGGCGCGTGCAAGCAGAACCCAGAGCCACGCTAGGACTGGCGGCAGCATGTACAGCATGGTAAAAAGAATCTGCAGCAGGTTTTTTACCCAGGCAGAGGACCGGCCATCCAGAACACAAACGAGCGCTTCAAGGAACAGGGCCGCCAGCACGAGACGGCAAGCCCCTATGAATAATTTATTAAATTGATCACGCTTTTCAAGTCGGCGGTTTGCAACGCGAACAACAGTAGCCAAAAGTATAAAGGCAACAAGGTTGCCTGAGATTTGCATCAATACTTTCAAACACGGGTACTCCTTCCTTAATTTAGCGTACTTAAAATAAGTACATTTTCAACATTATAGCTCATTTTGTACTTAAAATCAACTCATACTATCTTTAATAAAGTATAAGTTGAGATTGGAGTGCCGTCATGGAAAAAAACAAGCATTTGGGTATTCGGATTGACGACGAACTGCATTACAAGCTGCATTATGTTGCCAAATACGACGGACGTTCGGCTAACGGTGAGATTCTGTATCTGCTTCGCAAATATATCGCCGAATTTGAAGAAAAGAACGGTGAAATTGTCATCCCGGAAAATCCGAAGGAACCGTAAACAAAAAAAACCAATGCAAAGGCGCTGAAAAATATGGCTACGAATGTTTCTTCAGCGCCTTATCGCAGGGGATCGTTTCTCCATCCCTTATCAGAAAAACTCCGTCCGTGTTCCCGGTCTGCCCGATATACCGTTTCACGATAACATCGGCATAGCGCTCATCCAACTCGATCATATAGCAAATGCGTCCCGTCTGCTCACAGGCAATGAGAGTACTGCCGCTGCCGCCGAACGGGTCAAGCACAATGTTGTTTGTCAGCGAGCTGTTCATAATTGGATAGGCGCACAGTGCCACAGGTTTCATAGTAGGATGATGTTTGCTTTTGGTTGGCCGGTCAAAATTCCATGTCGTTCGCTGCTTGCGGTCAGCGTACCAGTTGTGACCGGCTGTTGGCTTCCAGCCCACCAGAATAGGCTCATGGTTATATTGATAATCACAGCGCCCCAAGACCGGTGTATTCTTTATCCATATACATGTCTGATGGCAGAAAAAGCCTGCTTCGGTAAATGCTGTCCTGAAATTAACTGTCTCACGATCGGCATGAAAGACATAAATTACGCCGCCATCTACCAGCGCATCATACATACACCGATATGCCGAGAGCAGGAATGCGTGGAACTTGGTACTTTCCATATTGTCATTTTTAAGTTTTCCCGCAGTGCCTTTATAGTCCACGTTGTATGGCGGGTCCGTAATCACGAGGTTTGCCTGCTGGCCGTCCAGCAGCTTTTTATATGTTTCCGCCTTGGTAGCGTCACCGCAGATTAGGCGATGCCGTCCAAGCAGCCAGATATCACCCTGCTTAGAAATGGGTGTTTCAGGTAATGGCTCGTCAAAATCATCCTCTTTAATGCCTCCGATTACGCTATCCTTGAACAACGCATCAATCTCGGCGGCATCGAAACCCGTAAGGGATACATCAAAGCCACTTGCCCCAATGTCCTTTAAGAGATCGGCTAAAAGCGGGATGTCGAACTCGCCTGATATCTTGTTGAGCGCCACATTTAGGGCTTTTTCCTTTTGCCCGTCGATATCCAGTACCACGCAGTCTACATCAGTATATCCGAGTGCCACCAGTACTTTGTACCGCTGATGTCCGCCGACAATGTTGCCCGTGCGCTTATTCCATATGATAGGCTCAACATAACCGAATTCCTCGATGGAGCGGCTCAGCTTTTCATATTCAGGATCGCCGGGCTTGAGGTCTTTACGCGGATTGTATGCTGCAGGATTCAGCTTTTCTATTGATAATTTTTGAATGTCCATATCACGCCTCCAGCCGGCAATTAGGAATAATTAAACAGCAGTCCGGCATCTACCGGGCTGCCGTTCAGCTTTATCTCCATATTCGGGTTGTACTGATAACAGCGTTTTACGATGAGATCGCAATAGACCGGAGAAATCTCCATCGCGTAACACCTGCGTTCAGTCTGTTCACAGGCGATGAGCGTCGTTCCACAACCCGCGAAAGGCTCCAGTACAACACCGCCGCGGTCAGAATGCATTTTAATGCATCGCCACGGCAGCTCGACAGGAAACATTGCTGGGTGATCTTTGTTGGCTCGCACGGTAGATATTTCCCAGATACCGGCATAGCCCCAGTTTTTACGCTCATCCTTGGTGAGCCGCTTCACAAACTTATAGGAATGACCGGCGAATGCCGAAACCCAGGCAAACTCTTGGTCGTTATATTCTTCAGTTTCCTGCGCAGCCAGCGCTGTGATATATTCGTACTGCTGCACCGGTTTATTCGTCACAAGGTGATAGGGCGCATTTCCGAAATTCATGCCCTGCTTTTTCCATATGCGGATCCAGATAGGACGAAAGCCGTTGTCACCGAATAGCCCAATGCTATACATTTCGGTCGGCTCGATAAACTGGGTGCCCGTAGCGTACAGGTCTCCGATGTTCCAACAGACGATATCTGCGTTTTTACAGATGTTCTTTATAGCGGGTCGCATAGTTTCAAACCATGGTTCAATCCCGGCCTTTTCATATTCTTTTCCGACGCCGTATGGAGGAGAGGTAACAGCGCACTGGGCGTGGGCGCCGTCCATCAAGCGATTGAAATCCACCTCGCTAATGCTGTCACCGCATAAAAGCCGATGCTGTCCAAGCAGCCAGATATCTCCTGTATGCGTCCGAGTTTCACCGGCGCTTTCTATGGCTTCCTTTTCTTTGTCTACATCGAAGTCATCCTGTATGGCTTCCTTCGAGTAAAACTTATTATTTAAGAGCGCATCCACCTCGTCGGCATCGAAGCCTGTGAGGGATACATCAAAGGTGGATGCGTCAAACTCTGCCATGAGTGATGCCAGCTTTGCTTCGTCCCAATCGCCTTGTATTTTATTAAGTGCAAGGTTAAGTGCCTTTTCGCGTTTGTCATCAAGCTCCACGACCACGCAGTCGATTTCCGCCTGCCCGAGGTCGAGCAGCACTTTCAACCGCTGGTGGCCGCCGACCACGTTGCCGGTTTTCTTATTCCAGATGATTGGTTCTACATATCCGAACTCCGCGATAGAGCGTTTGAGTTTTTCGTATTCCTTGTCACCTGGCTTCAGGTCTTTTCGCGGGTTATATGCGGCTGGATTGAGCTTTGCCGCGGGAATCTTTTCAATCAGCATACTTCTCAGCCGCCTTTCTTAGCTCCTTATAGCAATCCACGTTTTCCCACGGAAAGAGGCAGGAATTGAAATGACCATATGCCGCCGTGCTTTCATAAATCGCGGTTCGCAAACGCAGCTTTTCGATGATGGCGGCGGGGCGCAGATTAAAGACCTCCTGCACAATCATGGTGAGCTGCTCGTCTGTCAGCTTGCTTGTTCCAAATGAAGTAACCGCCACTGCTACGGGACTTGCTTTGCCGATTGCATAAGAAAGAGCGACCTCGCATCTTTCAGCCAAGTCGCTCCATACAATGTTCTTCGCGATGTACCGTGCCATATATGCGCCGCTGCGGTCAACCTTCGTTGGATCTTTGCCGCTAAGCGCTCCGCCGCCATGAGATGCAAGCCCTCCGTAAGTATCCACCATGATTTTTCTGCCTGTCAGCCCTGTATCAGCAGCAGGGCCTCCATCGACGAATCGTCCGCTGGGGTTAATGAGTATTTCGGTATCATCGTCAATGGGGAAATCCTCAAAGCACTGCCACAAGACATTATTCATAATATCCGTGCGCAGCTGCTCCTGTGTTTTATTCTCATCATGCTGGACAGAGATCACCACGGTTTTCACACGTTTTGGCTTGCCGTCTTCATATTCGACCGTGACCTGACACTTGCCGTCCGGCAGGATGCCCTTGATGAGCTTTCCTTCGCGGCATTCATCAATGCGCTTGGCAATACGATGCGAAAGCACCAACGGCAAAGGCAAATACTCACGAGTTTCCTTTGTCGCGTATCCGTATACTGTACCTTGATCACCCGCGCCGACAGAACCATAAAGGTCTCGCACGCCGTTTCGTGCTTCAATTGCCGTATCGACACCGGCTGCGATATCAGCGCTCTGTCGATGAACGAATACGAACACAGCAAATTTCCAAGGATTATATCCTACTTCGCGCAGGACATTCCGCACGATAAAACGAATATCCACTTTTTCGCTACAGGTGATTTCGCCCGCCACGATGATTTTGCCCTTAGTCGCCATAACCTCGCATGCCACGCGAGAAGCTCTGTCCCTTCTGAGACACGCATCCAAGATATGGTCAGCAATCAGATCGCAGAGCTTATCCGGATGACCTTTACATACACTTTCTGCTGTTTTGTAAGTTGTCATGTCACATTCCTCCATTTTATCGTGCGCCTATACGGGCACTGAGTAACTTTTCCATTGCATCATCGTGGGGCGTTGCACCGCGATATTCTGTAGTGCAGTTTTCTCGTACCACCTGATAGATCTGAAACCAGATATTGTTGACCTGCTTCATGTAGTTTTGGGACATTGAAACATATGGAGACGGAATAGCATTGCCGGTGGTAGGGTGCTTAGCAAGAAAGCCGAATTCGCTGATTGCCTGCTCGCACTGGATCCATCGAGCCACGCTCTGGGCATATTGCTCGATAAGCTGAGTGGTTACTAATTGAGCACAACCCCGCTCCCTAAGCCATTGCCATGTATTATTGAAAATCTCCGCCGCCAGTGTTGTGGAACCGTCTTTTTGTCTTGCGGTAAGATAGCTTCTTGGTTGCGGCATTGATTCTCCGGTCAGATCCGCCATATCGGTAAAGTCCATTACAGTCAGCTTTCGATTTCCGGGATTGCCGTCCAAGATTTTATCGGCGAGGGCTTTCTTTTTTTGCCCTGAACCGATTCTTGCACCGCCTCTGTTGGTGCCGTCCTTTGCCATATTCATCACACTCCTTTCCGGTGGGGGGATATTAGCCATTTGAAACTGCGATTTCTCGCACGAAGCCCCACGCCGCTGTCCACTCCAGAAAGTTTTAGAGATTTGACCGCCCCCACCGGTCGCCGCTCTCGGCAGTAATACGTGAGTGACACGACTTACATAGCGCCATGAGATTACTAAAGTCATTTGTACCTCCGCGGCTGAGCGGGAGGATATGGTGTACCTCTTCGGCAGGTGTTAAGCGATCAGCCTTTTTACACTCCTCGCATAGCGGGTGTGCCTTTATGTAACGGTCGCGGATGCGTTTCCACGAACGACCATACCTTTTGTTGGTTTCCGGTTCTCGCTGGAAATGATTATAGTGGTGCGTTGATTGCCGTTGATGCTCCACACAATACAAGCCGTCTGTCAATCTGGAGCAACTGGGGTATCGACACGGCCGCTTTGGCTTTTGGGGCATACGGTCACCTCCTTGGGCATAACAAAAGCCCCGTGGACTTTTCCCAACGGGGCTTTACTGAATTCTGGTTTCCTAAGTATATACTATCACAAAGGACTACCTGACAAACAGTGACATTTACTGCTGAGTTTGCGGAATAGTAATGCTTTCTATTGCTTCATCGTGAAGTCGGTATACATGGCGCACATTATAACCCATGTCAACAGCTATCTGCTCCCAAGTTTTAAAGCAGAGATAGCGCAGCTCCAGAAGCGTCTGATGCTCTGTGTTATCCACAGTTTTTA
>JAOACF010000044.1:12215-19790 GCA_026417995.1 Negativicutes bacterium | reverse complement strand
AGGCCTTGACTTCATCGACGTATTCGGGCGTGTGCACCCGCAGCACCTGCTCGTCCGTGCCCAGCGGGGCTTCGCGCCAGACCACGTCCTTGAATTCGGGTTGCCGCAGGGCATCCAGCACGGCGCGCCGATATTCATCATTGTCAAATATGCCGTGTATGTATGTACCCATTACCAAACCGTCTTCGCGCACTACGCCGTCGGCTACCTGCATCTTTTCGCCGGAACGGCTGGTTATTGTAAATGCATTCCTGGTCGGCGCAAGAAATTCAGTGCGCCCCATATGAATTTCATAGCCCGTCAGATTGTCCCCGCTATAACTGATGCCCAAAAAGGAATGTCCGGTACAAGCAGCCGTAACCTGATGCGTAATTTTTTCAGCGGCAAAGGTAGTGACGGTTTCCAACAGCCCCAGGCCGGCGATAGTATCCAGATCGGATTCGGCATGATGAGGATCACGCACCTCGCGCCCAAGCATCTGATAGCCGCCGCAAATGCCGATAACTGGGACGCCGTCGTCAACTAACCGCATAATTTCGGTATCATAACCTCGCTCTTTGATGTACAGCAGATCTTCCGACGTGTTTTTGCTGCCTGGCAGGATGATAAGATCTGGCTTGCCTATCGCCTCCCCCTGCCGCACATAGCGGACGCTTACATCCGGCTCACGTTCCAGCGCATCAAAGTCGGTGAAATTGGATATTTTGGGCAGCCGCAGCACGGCTATATCAATATCGCCTTTGCTGGTTGTCGCTTTTTCGTCGAGAGATACCGAATCCTCATCATCGATCCCCAAATTGGCAAGATGGGGCACAACGCCGACTATCGGCTTGCCGGTTCTCCGCTCCAAAAATTCAAGTGCCGGTTCGAGCAGCTTGATATCTCCCCGGAACTTATTGATGATAATGCCTTTGATCAACTCACGCTCATCCGGTTCCAAAAGCTCCAGCGTCCCGACAACCGAAGCAAGGGCGCCGCCGCGGTCAATGTCGGCGATGAGCAGTACCGGAGCGTTAACGAGTTTGGCGACGCGCATGTTTACAATATCATTGGCTTTTAGATTTACTTCGGCTGGACTGCCCGCACCTTCAATCACCAGCACCTCAAATTCCTGCGACAGCTTATCAAGGCACTCACGAACCACTCCGAGCGCCTTTTGGCTGTAGCCTGCGTGATACTCGGCAGCCGACATATTGCCAACCGGACGGCCCAAGAGGATGACTTGCGAACGGGAATTGCCTGTCGGTTTTAGCAGCACAGGGTTCATCTCCACTCGGGGATCAAGACCGGCCGCCTCAGCCTGCGCCACCTGCGCCCGCCCCATTTCGCCTCCGGTTTTGGTCACATAGGAGTTAAGCGCCATATTTTGTGCTTTAAACGGAACTACTTTATAGCCATCCTGCAGAAATATCCGGCACAGTGCTGTAGTCAGAATGCTTTTACCTACATGCGAACTGGTGCCCTGCAGCATAATTGATCTCGTCATTTTATACCTCCGGAAGGGTAAGCGCCAGCCTTTTAAGTTCGATAGCCAGCCCACTCACCACTAAATATACCTCGTCGGCCGCCGCTGCCGCTTTTTGATTCGCCATCCCTGCCAAATCGCGGAATTCCCGTGCTAAGGCATTATCAGGCACAATGCCCAGCCCAACCTCGTTGGTAACAATAATCACCGTTTTGCCGCTTTGCCGGGCGCTGGCAAGAAGCTTATCAATTTCCTGCATAACCTGTTGAAAACGCTCTTCGGCGGTTTGCGGCGTTTCTGGCGCAAGCATTATATTTGTTACATACAGGGTTAAACAGTCAAACAGGATAATTTCTGCGACCTGCGCAGCTTTATCGATGGCCTCGTGTGCGCAGAGCGGCGCTTCAAATGTGTACCATGCTTCCGGGCGGCGCGCCTGGTGGCGGTCAACGCGAACGCGCATCTCTTCATCATAGATTTCCGCCGTGGCAATATAGGCGGTTGTTTGGTTCGCAGCCGCAGCGTACCGCTCGGCAAAAACGCTTTTGCCGCTGCGGGCACCGCCGGTCACCACTATAATCTTTCCCAAGTCCTAGCTCCTCCCTTGTCGGTATGAGCGGTATTCCCGGCACTTCGCCGCGAAACGACGAGCAGCCGTTTCGTTGCCAGCGAAATGCATATGAAGATACGACGCCACAACATTCCCGGCGGCATAACCGCCAAGATAGCGCTGACCGGTTCTGATCTTAGCGAAATCGAAGGCCCAGCGAAAAGCCTGGGGGTTATCAGGCAACATCTTGGAAAAATGAAACTCATGGCCCCGGAGTTTTTCCCCTGCCGTACATACCGCATTGTCGGTCAGCGCGGTAACCTCCACATAGCCTACTGCCTCCAATTTTTGCTGCATCGCGCATACCGCAGGCACAACGCCTGCCATATCATAAGCCGCGCCGTGAAAGTCGATGATCTTTCTGGCCAAGTACATCAGTCCGCCGCACTCCGCATATACCGGCATGCCGGCTAAACATGCAGCATAAACAGCCTGTCGCATTAAGACATTATCAGAAAGCTCCCTGACGAACATTTCGGGAAAACCTCCGCCGAGGATCAGTCCATCAGCCTCAGGCAGCTTGTCATCGCGCAGGGGGCTGAAATAGGCTAGCTTTACCCCCTGTTCAGCCAATACTTGCAGGCTTTCCGGATAATAGAAGGAAAATACCTCGTCCCTCGCTACAGCCACAACGACATCCGTGCTGCAGACTTTAGTCGCCTGAGTATCGGGAAACTCCAGGATTTGCGCCCTACCGGCTGCGGCGATTATCTGCTCCAGCTTGGTTTCAGCCGCTATGCGGCATCCCATAGCTTCTATCGTGTCGACAGCTTGGTTTTCCGTCACCGGTGTCAAACCCAAATGACGTTCCGGCATACTAAGCGCCGTATTGCGGAAAAGCGTCCCCATAACCGGGATACCTAAGCGCTCAATAGCCTCCACAACCATCTGGCGATGCGCTTCAGAGCCTAACCGATTCACAATCACCCCGGCGATGTTGACCTCCGGGTCATAGGATTTGTAGCCCAGCACCACCGCTGCAGCGCTTTCTCCCATTGACCGGGCGTCCACAACCAATATGACCGGCGCTTTTAGCAGCTTGGCAATAGCAGCCGTGCTGCTCACGCCATGACGCCCGCCATCATACAGCCCCATCACGCCTTCAATGACTGCCAGATCACAACCGGCAGCTGTCCTGGCAAAGATAGGAACCAGCTTTTCCGGCGGCGTTAGCCAGGTGTCCAGATTGTGCGCCGGGCGGCCGCCGGCCATTTGATGATAACCCGGGTCAATATAATCCGGACCGACCTTATAGGATTGTACGCTTAGCCCCCGCGCCCTCAGCGCAGCAAGCAGCCCGGTTACGACCGTGGTCTTGCCTACACCGCTGTGCGTACCGGCGATGACAATCCGGGGAATATTAAGATGCGGCACAATAAAACCTTCCCTTGACTAGTATTCAACGCCTCGGCGCGCGTCAATTCCCTGACGGATAGGATGCTTCACAGCCTGGCATTCGGTGATAATATCGGCCATTGCCAGCAGGGACGCCGGCATCTGCCTGCCGGTCAGCACAATGGAAGTGTGACGCGGCCTGGACATGATCAAATCAACAATATCGGCTTCTTCAATTAGCTTATGGCGAAGCGCGTGGCTGACCTCATCAAGTACGAGCACATCCGGCGCCCGGCCGGCCAAAAGCTCCCGCGCATACCGTAGCGCTTGCTGTGCATAGCCGTTTTCCATCTTGCGGTTTTCCCGGAAACAAAGGCCGCATTTGTCGCATTTCTGCTCGCCTGACCGGATGTCTGCCGCTATCGGGCAACCGTAACCGAATTGACGGATCGTAAAAAACGGCTCAAGGTAAGCTGCAGCAAATAACTCTCCCGTATAGCCGCCACCTTTGAGGAATTGTGTGACAGCAGCATATTGGCGGTTAAGCGCCGCTCGAACCGCCACGCCTATGGCGGCCGTTGTTTTGCCTTTGCCGTCACCGGTAAAGATAGTAACCAACCCCACAGCTTGCTTCATATTAGCGGGAAAGCTGGTAGAGGATCGCATTGGCAGCAGCGGCCGCTATCGGACTGCCCCCTTTATTGCCCAGCACGGTGATATAGGGAACGTCTGTTGCCTGCGTTAACATTTCCTTGGACTCGGCAGCACCGACAAAACCGACCGGCACACCGATGATTAAGGCTGGGCGAATGCCTTCCTCCTCCATCATCTTTATTAATTCAAACAAGGCTGTTGGGGCATTGCCAATCGCTACTATTGAACCGTCAAGCTGTTTGCCAAAGCAGCGCATAGCGGCCATGGCGCGGGTAATGCCCATCGCTTTAGCTTGTGCGGCGATATCATTATCGGCAATCAGACATTGCACGCTGCCGCCGAATTCGGCGAGCTTGGCTTTATTGATACCTGTCCGTACCATCTCGACGTCGCAGTAAATATTCCGTCCGGCGGCGATCGCTTTGCAGCCTGCTTCCACTGCCCCCGGCCGGATACGGATCACGTTGGCGTAATCCGTGTCGCCGGCAGCGTGAATGATGCGGGAATAAACCTTTGCTTCTTGCGGCGGCAAATTCAAATGCGCAATATAGGGAGCAATAATCTCCATGCTGCGAGTCTCAATCAGCATTGGATCAGTAATAAATTCCATTACAGACACGCCTCCTTGATACAGCTAATTACCGCTTCCGTCGATTGAAACACTTGGCCGTAGCTTATACGCGGCCGGTCAATTAGCACTACGGACAGGCCTAGTTCCATCGCAGCGGTCAGCTTAGTGTTGACGCCGCCAATCTCACCGCTGTTCTTAGTTACCACGACATCCGCGGCGAAGGCTTGAAACATGGCCTTGTTTAGTTCAAATGTGAACGGCCCCTGCATGGCGACAAGATCTCCGGGACTAAATCCCAGCCTGAGACAATCGGCAATTACTGCCGGATCAGGTAAAACCCTGGCAATAACCCTGCATGACGTTAAGGCGGATTCGGTTTTAAAAATTGCCAATGTCCGACTGCCAGTGGTCAAGAATACCGTTCTGCCCAAGCGAGCAGCCATTTGGGCGGCAGCCGCCGCATCGCGTACAACATACAGCTTGTTATATTCGGGCAGCGGAATGGCCGGGCGCTCATAGCGCATATATAAACATCCGGCGGCTGCAGCAGCGTGGATAGCGTTCTCCGATACCTTGACCGCATAAGGATGACTGGCGTCGACAATAGCGGTTATGCAGTATTCTTTCAGTAAATGCTCCAGACCCTCGCTGTCCAGCGCCCCCACCCGGATGGCGAGGCGAGGATGCCGCGCCAGGAATCCGCCATACTCGCTAACCGTAGAAACAAGCACATCATAACCCGTTTCGGCAAGGCGGACAGCGATCTCGCGTCCGTCCTGCGTACCGGCAAGCACTAAAATCATAGCCGGTAGCCCCGCGGCGTAATCATCTTGCCGTTTTCCACGCGGGTTTGGCTGTTGCCGATAATCACCAGCGAGAACATATCAATATACTCGCGAGTAAAGTTCTCCAAATCGGAGATCACCATACGCTCATCCTTGCGGCTAGCGTGATGTACAATACCCACCGGAGTTGTCCCCGGCCGGTGCTTGAGCAAAATTTCCCGGACCGTTTCGATTTGACTAACTCTTTTGGTACTTTTGGGATTGTAGAGGGCGATAACAAAGTCAGCCTCAGCCGCCATTGCTGCGCGCTTTTTAATTAATTCCCACGGAGTAAGCAAGTCACTCAGACTGATTATAGCAAAATCATGCATCAGCGGCGCGCCCAGAATAGCCGCGGCCGCCTGCACGGCGCTAATGCCGGGAATTACTAAAATTTCAGGCCGGGTAGCTTTAGGCAGCTTATGTGCCAGTTCAAGCACTAAGCCAGCCATACCGTAAATACCGGGGTCGCCGCTGGAAATAACGGTTACCTGCTTTCCCCGGGCGGCAGCATCCACGGCTGCCTGACAACGGTCAATTTCCTGCATCATGCCGGAAGCGAATATTTCCTTTCCGGCTAGTAGGGGTTCGATAAGCGCCAGATATGTATCATAGCCGACGATAAGCTCAGCGTCCGCTATGGCTTGCCGGGCGCGGTCAGTCATGTCATCCAGGCTGCCCGGACCTATTCCCACCACCGATACTGAACCTCGGCGAGCGCAATCGTGATGTTGTTGTAAACCGTTCGCGGCAGAATCAGTTTCTCCGTCTGTCCGCCCTTGAGCGCTGCAGCTTCGCATACATTTCCCACTCCTATCTGGTTTTCCACAAATTCGGAAACAGTTAAATTGCATTGTTGAATTATTGTTTGCAACTGTTCATTGGTAAAAAACTCCAGCGGCACTTCAAGCTGCTGAGCCGCTGCCAATAAGCCTATTTCTTCCTGTTTGGCGGTAGTCGTACCGATGACCGCAAGGCTCTTGGGACTGCGGCCGACCAGCTTGCAGGCTTCCATAACGGCAGCGTAAATTTCTGCACTCGTCCCTCCCTTGCGGCAGCCGATGCCTGCCGCAAGGGTCGCCGGCCGCAAATAAAGGTGCGGTTTCACCATATACAGTTCCTTATCACTAATAACCACCGCTGCATCGTAGCTATCAGCCCGAGAAAGGGCGGCACAGTCAAGCAGCTCAATTCCCATCTCAGCCGCCACGGTCGCAAAATGCGCGTAATTAATAAGTGTTTTGTCGATATAAAAAGCTACTTTGTCGCCATTTACAATGGCGGCGTTGATTGCCTTGAGTTTTTCATACGGCTCGATTGCCAAATCAAGTTTCACGGCTAAGACATCAGCCGCCGGCTTATGATTGACATCGGTGGCGGTAGTAACTACCGGCTTCGCCTGAATAGCCTTGCCCACCAAATGCGCCAGATTATTGGCGCCGCCAATATGCCCGGACAACAAGCTGATGGCATATTCTCCCGCTTCGTCAAGGACAACCACCGCCGGATCAAAGCGTTTATCCCGGACATGCGGCGCGATTACCCGGACGACAATCCCCGCCGCCATAATGAAGATCAATCCCTCATACTTGTAAAAAAGCTGCTCGATCAGAATGCCAAGCGATTCATATTCGATTGCCGTCTGGCTGGGATTACGCCCTGACTTGGCAAACAATTCGGCAGGATACGGGAGATTGGCTGCCAGCTTCTCGGCTAACAATACCCCGTTCGCAGTGACGGCGATAATGGCAAGTTTCATTTTGCCTCCCGGAACATATGGCCAAATTCAGGCGCGTATAGACGTGAAAGTGAATAATTGCAGTCCAGCACTTTGCCTACGACAATCATAGCCGTCCGGTCAACCCCAGCCTTATTCGCAATCCCGGCGATAGTTGCCAGAGTTCCGCGGAAAATGCGCTGCTCAGGCCAGGAAGCTTTCTGCACAATAGCTACTGGCGTATCGGGCGCGTAACCGCCGGCAATTAGCTCATTTATCACTTCGTCCAGCATATGAACGCTCAGGAAGATACACATAGTAGCTTCATGACTGGCTAACAGAGCCAATTTTTCTTTCGCCGGTACCGGAGTGCGTCCTTCCAGGCGGGTAATAATCACA
>JAOACF010000044.1:0-12205 GCA_026417995.1 Negativicutes bacterium | reverse complement strand
GCGCATGGCTCAATGCCGTTTCTGGGCAGCAGCGCGATCGAGCACATGACGGCGTTCCTGCACCGCATCGACACCCAGCTCAAGCCGCGCCTGGCGCAGCGCCGCAGCAGCGGCTAAAAACGAACTGACTCCCGGCACCACCTCGTAGTCGATACCCTTTTGCGTCAAAGCGTCCATTTGCTCCTGAATCGCGCCATAGATACTGGGATCCCCGGTATGTAGCCTGACTACTTTCTTCCCGGCTGCCGCTGCCTCGCTCATAACCTGAATGACTTCGTCTAAAGTCATACCGGCGCTGTTATAGATAGCAGTTCCTGGTTTCGCCACGGCAAGCAATGCCGGATTGACCAGCGACCCGGCGTAAATAATGACATCCGCCTCAGCAAGCAGTTTTTGCCCCTTTACAGTTATCAGTTCCGGGTCGCCCGGACCAGCTCCTACAAAATAAACATGCATAATCCATCCTCCTACTTAACTGGCGTGTTTGTTACAGGCGACGATAAATACCTGATTTAACGCCTGAAACATATGGACGGCGCCAACCGGCCGGATGCGGCTGATTTGCACGCCGAAAGCATTCACCGTGTACCGGGGATTGCTGTCAGCCCAGGCAAGCGCATGATGTAAAGTTTCTACCGTCACCGCCGTAACGATTAGCCTACCGTCGGTTTTAAGCAAATTATCGGCTTGCTCTAAAATTTGCTCCAATTGACCGCCGCTACCGCCAATAAAGATAACATCGGCAGGAGGCAGTCCCGACATGGCTTCAGGCGCTGACCCCAAAATAACCCGGATATTGTTAACGCCGAATTTAGCGGCATTGTCTTTTATTAACCGAACTCCCTCTTCTTCGCGCTCAATAGCAATGACCTGCCCCCGCTCAGCCTGCCGCGCAGCTTCCACCGTTAACGAGCCGGTGCCAGCACCGATATCAATCACTACGTCCTCCCGACCGATTTTCGCCTGCGCTAAAGCCAATACGCGAATTTCCTGCTTGGTCATTGGAATATCGCCGCGAACAAACGCGTCGTCTCTTATGCCTAATTCCAGACGCTTCATGCTATCACCACCATGACACACTGCTCAAATCCCTTAATTGTGGTAACTTCGCCGAGATTAAAAACCTGAACTTCTTCGTCGGCATAGGAAAGATTGGCACATAGCCATGCACGCGCCTCCTGCGGCCAGCCGCCCGCAAGTAGCAAGGCGGCAATTGTTGCCGGCGTATTGTTTTGATCGGTTAGGATACCTAGCTTCTTCCCGGGACAGTATTGCAGCGCTTTGTCCGATGCCTGACGGCCGTGCATGCTGATAAAGTCCGCCCCTTGCCAGGGTTCACTAATGCGGGCAAAAGCCATTTGTACCGAACTTATGCCAGGGATTACCCGGATACGGTCGGCGGAAAACCGCTTACGCAGCGCAGTAAGCAAGCTGTAAAAGCCTGGGTCGCCGGAAACCATAACGACCACATCCGTATTGGCGAGCTTACCGGCAATAAAGTCCAGGACACTGCCAATATCTTTATCAATGACATACATCTCCGCGTTTCCTGAACCAAATGTAGCAAGCGCCCGTTGACTTCCTACCAACACCTTGGCCTTTTCTATTTCCCGTTTGCCCGCCGGCGCAAGATATTCGGGAGACCCGGGTCCTATGCCGACAACAGTTACGCTAAATTCCATCCCAGTTTTGCTCCTATCTCACGGGCATTGGCGTCATGCCCGAGTATTTCTCCTTGCAGTGTTACCATAACGACGCCTACCTTCAGCTCACCGAAGACATACCGTTGTGCCCGAATGCTGGCGCGGCCGGCAAGCACCGGATATACGCCGTGTAACTGATAATCGTTAATTACATCGATTGCCGCCTCGGTTGTAGCGCAGTCCAGTATGCAGCGAATTGCCTGCTGCGGCGCGCCATCCGCTGCCAGATACGCTGCAATCGTTTCCATGCGGGCATCAGCCACGCGGTTATGAGTATGGAAAATACCAGCCGCAAGTTTAACAACCTTGCCGGGATGGCCCAAAATCAACACTTCTTTCATACCGTACGCCACCGCACTTTCCAGCATATAACCGATAAAATTGCTGGTTTGAACGATACTTGCCTCCGGTAAGCCACAGCGCACGGCGATATCATGGCCAATTTTACCGGGGACAAATACAACGCTTTCATAGCCAAGTGCCTTGACAACACTAATCTGCGGACGCAGCGATTTTTTAAAAGCCTCTTCCGACATTGGCTCAACAATGCCGGTCGTGCCGATAATTGATAATCCGCCGACGATACCTAATACCGGATTGAGCGTCTTTTGCGCCAGCTTCTCACCGCCGGGGACTGAGATTGTTATAATCGCGCCCTTGCCTGGCGGCAGCACCTGCTTCGCCGCAAGCGCGATCATTTGCCGCGGCCCCGGATTGATTGCCGGTTCCCCGACCGGTACTGACAGACCGGGTTTAGTTACCGTACCTACTCCTGCTCCGGCCCGCAAAATAAGGTCAGGCGACTCGATTATCTCGATATCGGCAACAACGGTTGCCCCGTTGGTAATATCAGGGTCATCACCCGCATCCTTGACGACGACGGCCCTGCCGCCCCGGTTCGTGGACTGGCAGGAAGCCACCGGCACTTGGATCACCCGGCCCTGTGGCGACAGAACTTCCACAACGTCAGGCTTGCCGCCAAGCCAGGCGAAAATAGCCGCTTTGGTCGCGGCCGCTGCGCAGGTGCCTGTGGTAAATCCCGATCGCAAACTTATTTCCGGCAACAAAAAAACCCCCTAAGGCAGGGGGTAACAAAAAACAAATATTGTGTTTTTCGCATACCCACCTGCCTATCTCTCGTAGGTCATAACGGCGTGTGTCAGAACAGGCAGGTCTCCTGACTCAGGTTCATTGCGCATCTATCCCTTCCCGGTCTCCCAGTGGTATTCACTAGATACACTCCCCAACACAGTGGCGGGACCGCGCCGGATTTGCACCGGACTTCCCTATTAAGCCTCTTAAATAGGCGCCTATTCCCTGATATATAATTACGTTATTTATTATTTATTCCATGATTATTGTATTTTTCCTGCAAGAGCGGCAAACTATCCCTTAAATTCCGGAAATACTTCGTGCTCAATAGTTTTCAGTCTTTTCCAACTTTATAAAAAGGAGTTTTCCGTCTTTAGCCCGAAATATAGGAAAATGATCTCGGTCTTCATCATACCATAGGTTCGGGGGAGTGATACGTGTGAAAAAAGTCTGTGAAAACTGGAGAGATGCGCTTCCGGCAGGCATTTGGGGCCCGCAGCATTTCGAAGAGTTTGCCGCCCGCGCTGCCAGCGTTGCCGCGGAAGTCATCCGGGTTAAAACAATTGCCGAAATACCCGATGTACTATCACAATTGGTACAAAACGTAAGTGCCAAAAAGATAGTAATGACGGAAAACCGCTACGTCAAGGCAGCGGGACTTATTGACCTGTTCAAATCTATGCAAATCGAAACATATACCTCCGGGCCCGATATCCGCGCTCATTGTGACACGGCTGACCTTGGCCTGTCAGCTGTGGAGTTCGGGATTGCCGAGACGGGCAGTGTCTGCCAGGACGCTTATGCTGTTGAAGATCGCCTCGTATCAACCCTGCCACCCATTCACGCCGTTTTTTTAAACAGCAATTATATTCTTCCTTCTATTGAGTCTGCGGTTGAAGTATTCAGTAATGTGTTTGAGCGGGGTTACCTCAGCCTGATCACCGGTCCGAGCCGCACCGCCGATATTGAACGCGTGCTGACAATCGGCGTTCACGGTCCCAGCAGGTTTATCATTATTGCGGTTGATGAAGAAGTGGCCGGAGGTGAAGCCTAATGACTGCCAACAATCGTAACATTCGCCAGGAGATAAAAGAAAAACTCAATGACGAGGTGCTGCGAGGGGCTCTCGGACGTTTCGCCGAAGCGTATCCCATATCCCGCGCCAAGGCTTACGAGAATGTGGAAGACTTTGAGGCGCTGCGCGAGCAGATTAAGCAAGTAAAACTAGCTACTGTCGCCAATATTGAAGCGGTTAGCGACCGTTTTGAAGCCGAAGCCACGAAGCGCGGCGCAAAAGTGTTTCGTGCCAAAGACGGTAACGCCCTCAAAGAATATCTGCTAAATCTTTGCCGGGAAAAAGGCGTAAAACGGATTGTCAAATCGAAATCGATGGCCTCTGAGGAAATTCACCTCAATCATGACCTGGAAGCGGCCGGCCTCCATGTGAAAGAAACCGACTTGGGCGAATGGATTATCGCGCTGGCCGGACATAAACCTTCCCATATGGTAATGCCTGCCATTCATCTCAATCGGCAGCAGGTAGCCGAATACTTTTCCAAAGAACTGCAGGAAGATATTCCGCCGGAAATTCCCCTGATGGTGCAGGTTGCCCGTCAGACGCTGCGCGAAGAATTCCTGCAGGCTGACATGGGCATCTCCGGCGCCAACTTCGGCGTGGCGGAAAACGGGGCTATCGCTCTATTTACTAATGAAGGCAATGCGCGCCTGGCAACATCGGTGCCACGGATCCATGTTGTCATCATCGGCTATGAAAAGCTTATCCCGACACTTAAAGACGCCGTCCCGATCATGCGCACCTTGCCCCGTAATGCTACGGCGCAACTAATGACCAGCTACATGACAATGATCTCCGGTACAACTCCCACTATGGTGAAAGTTTGCGAGGAATGGGTAGAGCAAGAAAAAGAACTGCATATTATTCTGTTCGACAATGGCCGCCTTGATGCCGCCAAAGATGAAAAGTTCAAGGAAATATACCAGTGCGTGCGCTGCGCTTCCTGTTTAAATGTGTGCCCTGTCTACACCCTGGTTGGAGGGCACGTTTACGGCCACATCTATGCCGGTGGTATCGGGGCTATATTGACAGCCTTCCTAAACAGCATGGGCGACTTCGAAAAAATTAATGAACTGTGCATTGGCTGCCGCCGCTGCACCGAGATCTGTCCCGGCAAAATCCAAATACCGGACCTTATCGAAGAGCTGCGCGCCCGCGCCGTTAAAGCGCACGGTCTTCCCGCTTCGGTTAAAATGGTCTTTGAAAATGTGCTGGCCAATCGGAAAGTATTCCACACGCTGCTTCGTTTTGCGTCAATCGGCCAAAAGCCGTTCCAGTCGGGACGCTTGATCCGGCACCTGCCCTTATTCCTCGCTGGAATGACCAAAGACCGCAGCTTGCCGGCAATTACTGATAAGCCGCTTCGTGACCGTGTGGCGAAGCTATCCCGGAAACCGGAAAATCCCTCGAAGCGAATTGCCTTCTTTGCCGGTTGCAGTACCGATTTCGTCTTCCCCGAAGTGGGCGAGGCGGTGTATAAAGTCCTTCAGGATCTTAATATGGAAGTTGTTTTCCCTGAAGCGCAAAGCTGCTGCGGCAAACCAGTCTTGGGTATGGGAGACAAAGAAACGACCAAGCGAATCGCTAAACAAAATATTGAAGCGTTTGAAGCCGCCCAGCCGGACGTCATTTTAACTGCCTGTCCTACCTGCACCGAAACTTGGCATATCACATACGCCGACTTGTTTAAGGATGACCCTGAGTGGAGTTCCCGGGCGGCTGCATTAGCAGCCAAGACGCGTGAATTTACCAGCCTCGTGGCCGAAGAATACAAAAAAGCCGGTCGACTGAACAAGACGGGCGGCGGCATTAAAGTCACCTACCATGATTCTTGCCATATGAAGCGGGCACTCGGTATTCATGAACAGCCCCGGAAACTGCTGGAAGCTGCTGACGGCTATGAGCTTGTGGAAATGAAAGACTGCGATAAGTGTTGTGGTATGGCCGGCGCATTCGGCGTGAAATATACCGATCTATCCATGCCGATCTTAAAACAGAAGCTTGCGAACATTAAAGATACTGGCACCGATTTGGTGGCGGTCGCCTGTCCGGCCTGTCTGATGCAAATTCAGGGCGGCCTTGACAAACAATTGCCTAATGTCAAAGTTAAGCACGTTGCCGAAATTATTGCTGAAAATCTGGATAAGAAACAAGAGTAATTGCAAGGGGTGGTTGGCAATCCAACCACCCCTTGTACTTATATTTTCGGTTATAACTGATTAATCCAGCCGCGCAGCCTAATTGCTTCGGCGATGCGGCTTAGAGCTGTCATATAGGCGGCAAGCCGCATATCAACCTTTTTGGTAATATGCATTTTAAATACATTATTAAATGCGCTGACCATTACGCGCTCCAGCCGCTCATTAACCTCTTCTTCTGTCCAGTAATAGTTAGCCAAATTCTGCACCCATTTAAAATAGGAAACCGTCACGCCGCCGGCGCTGGCCAAAATGTCCGGAATCACCAGTACTCCTTTCTCATGCAGAATGGCGTCGCCTTCGGGAGTTGTCGGCCCATTGGCCGCTTCGGCCACAATTCTGGCTTTCACGCCGGCTGCGATTTCAGCATTAATCTGATTTTCATAGGCGGCGGGCACCAGGATTTGCACCTGGCTAGTTAATAGCTCCTGGTTGGTGATGTTGATAGCGCCGGAAAAGTTCATAACCGTGCCAGTTGCGCGCTTATGCCCAATAACTGCCTCTACATCAAGCCCGTCTGCTTTATAAATACCGCCTTTGCTGTCGCTGACAGCAACAATACGGCAGCCCAGATCGCTTAGCAGTACGGCGGCAAAACTTCCGGCGTTGCCGAAGCCCTGTATGGCGACAGCCGCATCTTTCATATCGATGCCGATGCATTTGCAGGCTTCTTTAATCACAAACATGCAGCCGCGTGCGGTTGCCTTATCGCGGCCCAGCGAACCGCCAAGCATAACCGGTTTACCCGTCACAACCCCCGGTGCATTGTGGCCCTGCAATTTGCTAAATTCATCCATAATCCAAGCCATAATTTGCGGATTTGTGTATACGTCTGGCGCGGGAATATCTTTATCCGGCCCGATCACCAGGGCAATTCCGTTAATATAGCCGCGCGTCAAGCGTTCCAGTTCGCGGAGCGACAACCGGTGCGGATCGACTCTGACGCCGCCCTTGCCTCCCCATAGGGCAAGCCTACGACGCCGCATTTAAACGTCATCCACATGGATAATGCCTTTTACCTCATCCAAGCTTACATCGGGGTGATAGCGAATCCCGCCTTTGGCCGGCCCCGGCGCCAGTGTATGCTGTGAGCGCCAGCCTTTGAACACTTTAACGGTTCCATCATCCATCGTTACCGGGATATTTACTTCTGTTACCCGTATAGGCTCTTTCAGCAGTTCATGAATACGGGGATCAAGCCCCAATTTTTCAGCCGCATCAGCCAGTTGCTTTTGTACGATTAGCAACGGATTATAGGCTTCTGTAGTCATAGGACGCGCCTCCCAAGCGGAAATTGATCATAACTCCCTATTTCTTTGAGCTATAATCCAGATTACCCGTGCCCATTACTTTTTATACTATGCCGTACCTGACGTTTGCGTACACTGCTTCAGTATGCGCTACCTGCCTGCCGCTACATTTTATTAGCCTGTTTCCGGCGGGATTTGAGGATTTGTACGCCGATCATGACGACTAAAATAGCAAAACCAATTATGTCGGTAAACAGGCCGGGATCAATCAACAGCAAACCGCCAATAAAAAAGAGAACACGCTCAAGCCAGCTAACCGAGGTAATAAAATAGCCAATCATCGCGACACTCAACGCAATCATTCCGGTAGTTGCGGTCAACCCGCTCCAAAGAATAGTTGCGGCCGTCGCCTTGATCATTAGCAGCACCGGCGATATGACAAAAACATAGGGCACAATAAACGCGGCTATCGCCAACTTAGAAGCATTGACTCCCGTGCGCATCGGGTCTCCGCCGGAGATGCCGGCCCCGGCGAAGGCTGCGAGAGCGACCGGCGGCGTGACATCAGCAATAATGCCGAAATAGAAAACAAACATGTGTGCAGCCAACACCGGGATCCCCATTTGTACCAACGCCGGTGCCGCTATAGTAGATGTAATAACATAGTTTGCCGTGGTCGGAACGCCCATACCCAAGATAAGCGATGTTACCATTGTGAAGAACATGGCAGGGAGCAATTGTCCACCGGCGGCGTCAATCAGGAAGGACGCCAGCTTTAGGCCGACCCCAGTTTTGGTTACTACGCCGATGATAATGCCGGCTGTCGCACAGGCTACGAGAACTCCCAAAACCCCCCGTGCGCCTTTTTCCAACCCTTCAATAATTTGCCAGGGAGTGATGCGAGTGGATTTGCGCAACATCGACGATGCAATCGCCAAACCGATTGCCCACAGCGCAGCCTTCATGGGAGTATAGCCGACAACGAGCAGATATACAATCACTACCAGCGGCGCAGCTAAATGACCGCGTTGGAAAAACAGCTCAGAAAACTTAGGCAGTTCATGACGCGGAATACCTTTCAATCCATGTTTCCGCGCTTCTAAATGAACACCGATCCAAATGCCGGCATAATACAAAACTGCCGGTATTACAGCCGCTTTAACAACTTCAATATAGGGAATTCCTACGAATTCCGCCATGAGGAAGGCAGCTGCCCCCATAACCGGCGGCATTAATTGCCCGCCTGTAGATGCGGCCGCTTCGACTGCCCCGGCAAACTCCGGCCTATAACCAAGCTTTTTCATCATCGGAATGGTAAAGCTGCCGGTTCCTACCACGTTTGCTACTGAACTGCCGGAAACCGTTCCCATAAGTCCGCTCGACAGCACGGCAACCTTCGCCGGTCCTCCTCTGGCCCACCCGGCTATGGCGTTGGCGATATCAATAAAAAACTTGCCAAGTCCGGTCGTCTCAAGGTAAGCGCCGAACAGAATAAATAAAAAGATAAACGTAGATGAAACCCCCAGCGGAATGCCAAATATTCCCTCGGTGGTAAAGAACAAATGACCTACCAGCCCTTCTAAATCCACGCCCTTATGCGCCAACATGTCAGGCATGTACGGGCCGGTAAATGCATAAACCAGGGAAAGAAGCGCCACAATTACCATCGGCCAACCGACAACGCGCCGAGCGGCTTCAAGTACGATCACGACGCCGACTAATCCCACCAAATAATCGGTATTGGAAACTGTGCCGGCCCGCGTAACCAACTCCTGATAGGCGATGACAATGTACATCGGCGACAGACCGCCGGCAACTGCCAGCAGCAGGTCGAAAGGGTGAAGCTTTGTCCGCGACCATGAGCGTCTGCTGGGATACAACAGAAAACAAAGCACCAAGCCAAAGCTGAGATGGACAGCACGCTGCAGATGGGCGTCCAGTACACCGAAAACGGCTGTGTAAAGCTGGAACATTGAAAATGTAATTGCAATTGCGCTAACCACTTTTGCCATTAGGCCGGTATAGTTCATAGTATCTGATTCTTTGTCATACTTCTGCAGTATCTCTTCAACGCTTAACTGTTGCTGTTTCACTACTCTCGCCTCCCTATTGATCGTTCTACGCAAACCTCCGGGTCACAATGTCGCACCAAACCATACCTTGTAATAAGGAACGACCCGGAGATGAACAAGTGTTCCTGGCGGGAATAAATCGTGCAGGGGGATGTTACTGTCACCATAAATCAGGCTATGTTGCGCTTCCGGCCCAACGCGCAAATCAATGCCAGGATATACTCGATCCATGCCGGACATCACAAATTTGTTGTCACCTGCGAAAAATACGCCGTCTTCGGCCAGGAATGGCAGTCCAACGCCGAGTGATTTATATTCGGTCGATTTAAGCACCAGACGATAGCTTTCATTAATAACAAAGTTTTCAATTACCGGTGTTTTTTGCACCGAATGAGTAAACGAAAGACTAATATATGAGCCTACTTGTATCGGAAGTGTTTTATATACAACTGCTTTGTCAGCCTCAATTACCAAATAGGGCTGTCTGGCGACATTCCAGCCTAAAGCGGCAAAAATGACCACCAGAAAAATCCCCGCCAGCTTATACCGCATTTTTCCTTTCATAAAAACCGGGCGGCGGGTTAACCGTCGCCCGGTAGTCCACTCCTTGGAATTTATTGTTTGAAGAACTTGTCAGCGCCGGCATGCAAGTCGACAGACATGCCCTCTTTCGCTTTTTCCTTAATAATGTCTTTGCCTACCGAATGAGCTGCCTTAAGACGGTCGGTATTAGTAAAGATAGCCTTGGTAATATTGAAGGCAAGATCGGCGTCCATCTTTTCGGTAACGACCAACATCGCTTTAACGGCAACTGCTTCTATGTTTGCCGTTTGGTTCGGGTAGGTATTGGCAGGAATGGTCACTTTCGCATAGAACGGATATTTTTTAATGAGCGCATCAGCTTTGTCGCTGGCAACCGGAACAAGGACGACTTTATGCTGTGCGGCAATATCCTGAATAGCAGCCGTCGGGAATCCAGCGGTTACAAACGCCACGTCCACGTTACCGTCTTTCAGGCCGTTAGCGGCTTCACCAAAGGAAAGGTACTGCGCTTTAATATCATTATAAGTAATACCGTAGGCTTCAAGGATTTGACGGGCGTTTGCTTCCGTGCCGCTACCGGCAGCACCGACAGCGACGCGCTTGCCTTTCAGGTCGGCTATGGATTTAATCCCCGTCTTTTCCACAGTAACGATTTGTACGGTTTCCGGATAGAGCGTAGCGATACCTTTTAATCCGGGAACGGCTTTATCTTTAAACATTTCGATGCCTTTAGCTGCATAGTAGGTAATATCGTTCTGCACAAACGCCATTTCAACCTTGCCGTCCTTCAACAGGTTGATATTGGCAACCGATGCACCGGTGCTTTGCGCGCTGGCATTTACACCAGGAACATTCTTGTTTAGAATTTCAGCAATCGCTCCGCCCAACGGGTAGTATGTACCTGCCGTGCCACCAGTCGCAATGTTTACAAATTTTTTCTCCGCCGGCTTTTGTTCAGTCTTGGCGCCACCGCAACCGGCGAGCAAGCCGATTACGAAGACCGCAACAACCAGGATTGCGAACAATTTCTTCATAAATATCCCCTCCTAAAAAATTCTTCGAAAATTGGAAAGATGTAACTTTCCTTTATGCGTACTGGTAAATTTCGCTTTCAATGGAGCTTACTCCTGCATAATATAGTCGGCCTGCAATATTTTTTCCACGAAAAAGAACCCAAAGTGCTATCATGAAATACACGAGCAATAATATTTCAGTTATTATATTGTAATTATGTAATTTAATTGCGCGTTAGTGTACAAGCAAACCTTGCTGTCTGTGATATAATGAAAGTATAAATTCTAGGAGGAATAGCATACACATGACAAACAACGAGTTCCATTTAGCGGTAAAGCTCACCCGAACACTATGGTTTAATATCTATCGGGGAAAAGTGACAGACCAGGATGGCAACTATATTGCAAGTATTCGCATCATTCCGACCGTGCCGCTTGACCGTGACGAGGTGCCGCCCGACGCGCCTGAAGCCGTACCTTGTCTGACGGTGCTTGTTGACGACGGTATCGTAACAACTGATGACTTAATATCGTTCGAATCCAGCCTGGCACCCATCCTGCTTGCCAAATTCCAGCGGGAAGACTTTAAGCCGGAATACTGCCATTACTTTTATCCCAGTCCGATGTCGATGATGGAAATTCAAACCTGCATGTAACCTAAAAAGACTTGGCACTAGGCCAAGTCTTTTTGGATCTACTTTTCAATTTGCCGCTTGAGCAACGCCCCCAATTTAGTTATGCCTTCCCGAATTACCTCTGGAGTGGAGTTGGAGAAGTTAAGCCGCATGGTATTATGTCCTGTCTCATCGACATAGAACGGTGTTCCGGGAACATAGGCCACCTTTTCCTCTTCGATAGCCAGCGACAACAACTTAGTAGCATCAATCTCGTCGGGCAAGGTAACCCAGACAAACATGCCGCCGTCAGGGACAGTCCATTTTACGCCTTGGGGAAAGGTTTTTTCGATCGTTTCCAGCATAGCATCGCGCTGCGCCCGGTACTTGTCAGCAATCTCGCGGATATGTCCGTCTAGGTCATAGCGAGTGACATAGTAATGCACCGCACGCTGGGTAAGCGAATTGGTAAGTACATCAGACGACTGCTTGATTGCGGCCAGCTTGCCGATGATCTCTTCCCCGGCTACAGCCCAGCCGATCCGCAGCCCAGGAGCAATGGTCTTGGATATCGTCCCGGCGAGCATGACCCACTCGCCGCCAGGAAAACTTTTGACAGCGGGAAGTTCAGCACCTGTCTCTTAT
>JAOACF010000043.1 GCA_026417995.1 Negativicutes bacterium | reverse complement strand
CCGCCGGCGTCGCTGCTCCGCTCGCCAGCCTTAAGATTGAGCAATTTGTCAGTGACGGCGAAAACAAGAGCAATGGATAATACTACTTGCGGCGTTGAAATAACCAGCATAGCCAGGTTTCATTATCCTGTGCAAAAACTGGAGCAGATTTTTGCGCAAAACAGAGGGGCGCGTATTGGCGAGAGTACAGTTGTAAGCCGGAATATTCATACGTATGATCCTGCCAGGCCGGAAGAAATCATTATTCTCCAGGATGCAGACGCCGGACGTGTATTCTATCACCGGCAGACGGTCGGAGAAGTTTACCATCTGGATATATTTCATGAAAAAGGGATTGTTGATCACCGGTTGGTTGCTATGGCGGTGAAAGAAGCGGTAACTCGCTACAACACAGCCCATACAATTGAAAACTGCCTGTCGTTCCGCTATAACACAGAGGAAGTTAAGGCCGATTATATAGATATTCAAACAGGCTCTGGTGGTGGCCGTATTACCGGAAGTTTAAATTTTGGGCAAAAACTCTCCCTCCGCCGTGCCCATGAAAACCATGTGCATGTTGCTGCCAGCCTTCCCGCTGAACATCTGGCTTGTTTATTTCCCATTGTGATGGCGGTCGAGAAGGTGATCCTCTCAGCAGGGTTAGAGATTCGCCGCAATGAACGCATTTTGCATCAAAAAGGAGGAGAGCGGGATAACTGCGATATGTCCGCGTACTCGGACTACTCCGACTCATTTTTACGTAATAAGGGTGCTTTGGCGAACTTGTCTCCAACCGCAAAAAAGTACCAGCATACTCAGGATGCTGTTGATCTGCTGAATGACTTTGACAGCATCAGGGATTTTGTTGATACGGTAAGCAATACAGGACAAGCAACAGATAAACAAGCTTTGTTGCGTCAGCTGGAACAAACGGCCAATGGCGAGCAAACATTGCATCGGCTGTCAGCAATGGGCATTATTGAATATGAAAAAAACAAAGTCAAAATTACCGAATACGGAAAAGAATTTCTGGACTATGTAAAACTGAATACAACCGAAATTGAAGCGCACTTTCGGCGTCAGTTACGCTTGCTGAAGCCTGGGGCACAATCCCCGGGCAGACAAAGGGTTTTTGCCCGCGACTATCACTCTGCCAGTCTCCGGGGGTTTTCAAGCTCTGAGCTAAGCACACACTGGCGCGGAGAGATTGACACCGCATCAACCGTAATTGCTGCCGCGCAGCGGACAATAAGGGAAGCGGCGGGTAAATTTTGCATTATACCGGATGATGTCCGGCAAAAATGTAAGCGCCGGCGCAAAAAAGTTGGGATTTGCCTGGTGCTTGACGTCAGTGCCAGCATGTCCGGATTGCGGCTGAAAGCGGCAAAGTTTTTAGCTAAGCATCTATTATTATCAATTCCGGACCGTATTAGCGTTGTGACTTTTCAGGGACAATCAGCGCAAGTCGAGGTGCCGCTTACTCGCGACTACAGGCAGATAGAGGAGAGTTTGCGGAAATTGCGGGCTTTTGGCTCAACGCCTCTCGCGCAGGGAATACGGGTATCTTTGGCTCATCTTAAAACTTCGTGTGTCAAAAACCCCCTCATTGTGCTAATAACCGACGGTGTCGCCACATACTCTGACGACCGTTCAGATCCGCTGGCGGAAGCACTTGCCGCGGCATGTGAAATCAAAGCTGCCGGATACGATTTTACTTGCATTGGTCTCAAACCACATCAGAATTATCTCACTAAACTTTCGGAAGCGGCCGGCGGGAGCGTTTGCATCGTATCGGAGTTTAATCGGCAGGAATTAGTGAAAGCTGTATGGAATAAATATGCAGAGCGGCGGTAGATTCCGCCGTTTTTATTTTGCTGGTGATAGAGGATTATATGAGAATAACCGAGAAAAATATATAAGTTAAATTAGAAATAACTTTACTTTGGAGCGTGGTAGCATGGCCTATTTATTTTTTGCTTTTGTTTTCGCACTGGTGGTTGCCATTTTTGCGATTCAAAATTCTGTGCCGGTAACCGTAACCTTTTTTATATGGAATATACAGACCTCGCTGGTGATTGTAATTTTAGGGGCGGCTACGTTTGGGGCGATGGTAATTCTACTATTGGCGACTTACGCTCAGTTTAAGCTGCGGCTGGCCTTGCAGCGGGCGAAGCACCGGCAAGGTGAGCTTGAAGCGGAGGCAGCTACGCTAAAGAATCGTCTGGAGCAGGAAATGGCCAAAGATATGAGCAAAAATGACCTATAATTTGGAGGATACATGGTAACGCAACGAAAAGCGTGGCGTCTTCTTCCGGCAAAAAAAGAACTGTGTGAGCAACTTTGTGCCGAACTTGGCGTTTTGCCAGTGGTTGCTAGGGTGCTCGTAAATCGGGGGATTGTAACCAAAGAAGATGCCGAGCGTTTTTTATATGCCGGCGCGGAGAATTTAGGCAATCCTTACGCCCTTAAAGATATGGAAAGGGCGGTGGAACGGATTGTCAAGGCGATTGACGAACAGGAAAAGATTGTTGTATATGGTGACTATGACGTTGACGGTATAACCGCAAGCGCCGTTCTGTTCAGACTGTTAACCAGGCTGGGTGCCAGAGTCGATTACTACATACCGGAAAGGCAGTCCGAAGGATACGGACTTAACAGCGCGGCCCTTAGCCAGCTCTATGATGCCGGCGCCCGCCTGATTGTCACGGTGGACTGCGGTATTAGCTCACGGGAAGAAACTGCCAATATGCTGGGTAAACTGGATATAATAATAACGGATCATCACGAACCGTCGCCGGAACTGCCACCGGCGTATGCTGTCATTAATCCCAAGCGCCCGGATTGTTCCTATCCCGATAAACAGCTTGCCGGCGTGGGCGTCGTATTTAAGCTGTGCCAGGCTTTATGGCAAAGATGCAAGGGAGGCGGTCAAGCCTACCTAGAAGATATCGAGTTAGTAGCAATAGGTACGATTGCTGATATTGTACCGCTAACCGGCGAAAATCGGCTCATGGCCAAACTGGGATTGGAGAAACTTACCCGAACAGTTAATCACGGGCTGAAAAGTCTGATGGAGACCTGTTTGCAAACGGCTAAGCCGGATGCGGGCAAGGTAGGTTATATTCTTGCGCCCCGCCTTAATGCTGCAGGCCGCATTGGACATGCGGCAAATGCCGTAGAACTCTTAACAACTTCTGACCCGGTGCGCGCCAAGCAGTTGGCCCAATCGTTGGAAGCAGAAAACTACCAGCGCCAGGCCATGGAAAAGCGAATTCTGGAAGCCGCCGAACAAGAAATCGTTGAAGCAAGGTTAATTAATGACAAAGTTCTTATTGTTGCCGGCGAAGACTGGCATCCCGGCGTGATTGGCATAGTGGCGTCACGGCTGGTGGATAAATATTACCGGCCGGCAATTGTAATCAGTTTGCATGACGGGGTAGGCAAAGGATCGTGCCGCAGTATTCCTGGGTTTGACATGTTCGAGGCTTTATCGGCATGTGCCGGCCTGTTAAGCAAATACGGCGGTCATAAGCAGGCGGCTGGACTTACTACCCCCGCCGCGAATATACCGTTGTTAAGACGTTTTATGTGCCAAAAAGCAGCCCAACTGGCCGAGGAGGACTTTAAACCAGTTTTGCGCATTGATACTCTGGTCTCTTTAGAACAGATCAACGCCGCATTACTGGAACAGTTAGCTTGCCTTGCTCCCTACGGCACAGGGAATCCGGCGCCTATTCTTGCCTGCAGGGATCTCAAAGTATCCGATCTGCGCACAGTTGGGCAGGATGGCAAACACCTCAAACTCCGGGTGCGGCGTCAAAACCTGACAGGTGAGGTTATTGCCTGGGGGATGGGAGAGATGGCGGCGGCCTTGAGCCGGGATGAGTCTATTGACGTCGTATTTGAACCAGAGTTTAATATCTGGCAAGGTCAGCGCAGCATTCAGCTCAAAGCTTTCGATTTGCGCAAGACGAAAGAATAAAATGATAAAGGATGGTCTTTTATGGACTTTAAAAGCAAAATACGTGTAATCCCTGACTATCCACAACCAGGCATCCGATTTAAGGATATTACCACCCTACTCAATGACGGCGCTGCTTTTCACGAAGCGGTCAGCCTGCTTGCCAACCAATTCAGGGACAGCAAGATCGACCTGGTGATCGGGCCGGAGGCGCGAGGATTTGTAATTGGCGCGCCAGTGGCGTATGCTTTGAAAGCGGGTTTTGTGCCCGTGCGAAAGCCAGGTAAGCTACCTGCGGACACAATTCGCTTTGACTACGCGCTTGAATACGGCAAAGACGCGCTGGAGATACATAAAGATGCCATTTCCCCGCGGCAAAGAGTGCTTATTATTGATGATTTGCTTGCAACGGGAGGTACGATTCAAGCGACTATCGGTTTGGTAGAAAAATTAGGCGGCGAAGTCGCCGGCATTGGTTTTCTCATCGAATTGACCTATCTGGAAGGAAGAAAGAACCTGGCGAAATATCCGGTTGTTTCGCTGATAAAATATTGATGGCATGCTTTAATGATGAGGTAAGCGCATGGTGAACGAAACAACTGTGTGCATCGAGGATATCTTAAGTCAAGTAAAGACATATCAGCCTGATGCGCCGCTAGCTATAATTGAACAAGCTTATGAGTTCGCCCGTAACGCTCACCAGGGCCAGTTGCGCGTTTCCGGAGAACCCTACATTTACCATCCGCTGGGAGTAGCTAAAATTCTGGCGGATCTTCAGATTGACGCCGTAACGATTTGCGCCGCTCTCCTGCACGATGTAGTGGAAGATACGCCGACCACCATTGAACATCTCGAGAAAAAGTTCGGCAAGGAAGTGGCCATGCTGGTTGACGGGGTGACCAAGCTCAGTCGGATTGAATACAAGTCAAAGGAAGAGCAACAATTGGAGAGCTACCGCAAGATGTTTCTGGCCATGGCTAAAGATATACGGGTGGTTCTTGTCAAGCTTGCGGACCGACTGCACAATATGCGCACATTGAAATATATGTCGCCGCAGAAACAAAAGGATACGGCCCGCGAAACCCTGGAGATTTTTTCGCCGCTGGCAAACCGGCTGGGCATGTATCGCGTCAAATGGGAATTGGAAGACCTCTCCTTCCGCTACCTGGAACCGGAGAAGTACTATGAACTGGTAGAAAAGGTAAAACAAAAGCGCCAGGAGCGAGAAGCGATGATTACCGAGGCGGTGGATACGCTATCGGACAAGCTGAAATCGGTTGGCATTCAGGCGGAAATTCAAGGCCGACCCAAGCATTTTTACAGCATTTATAAAAAAATGCTCAAAGATCATAAAGATTTGAGCGAAATCTACGATTTATCGGCCATTCGCGTAATTGTAGACAACGTGAAAGATTGCTATGGAGCGCTTGGCATCGTTCATACCTTGTGGAAACCATTACCAGGAAGATTTAAAGATTATATTGCCATGCCGAAGTCTAATATGTATCAATCGCTGCATACGACGGTAATAGGCACCCAGGGGCAGCCGCTGGAAATTCAGATACGCACCTGGGAGATGCATCGCATTTCTGAATATGGTATTGCAGCGCACTGGAAATATAAAGAAGGCAAAGGCGCAAACAAGGACTTCGATTCCAAACTTTCCTGGCTGCGGCAATTGTTGGAATGGCATCAGGATTTACGTGACCCGCGCGAGTTTCTCGAAACGGTTAAGCTGGATGTTTTCGCCGACGAGGTATTTGTATTTACGCCCCGGGGCGATGTGGTCGACCTGCCGGCGGGGTCTGTCCCCATTGACTTTGCATATAAAATTCATACCGATGTAGGGCATCGCTGCGTTGGCGCCCGCGTTAACGGCAAGATTGTCCCGTTGGAATACAAGCTTAACAACGGCGATATTGTTGAAATCATCACCAGCAAGCAAAGTTCGGGTCCGAGCCGTGACTGGCTTAATATTGTCGGATCATCAGAAACGCGCAATAAGATACGGCAGTGGTTTAAAAAAGAAAAGCGGGAGGAAAATATAGCAAAAGGCCGGGAGATAATTGAAAAAGAGAGCAAAAAGCTCGGTTATGACTGGCGTGATTTAACCAAAGGCGATCGTCTCATGGATATTGCCCGGAAGTTTAATTTCGCCAATGAAGATGATCTGCTGGCTACGCTCGGCTTCGGCGGCATTTCGGCGCACAGCGTCATGACCAAGCTGATTGAAGCTTATAAAAAGGAAATTCGCAGCTCAAATCCGGATGACATCTCTCATCTGCTTGCCGAACTCAAACCTAAGCGAACAAAAAGCAAAAGCAGTCACGGGATTTTAGTCAAAGGAGAATCCGGCCTGATGGTCCGGTTGGCGCGTTGCTGCAATCCGGTGCCAGGCGATCCCATTATTGGCTATATTACCCGGGGACGGGGCGTTTCCGTTCATCGCGCGGATTGCACCAATGTTCTTAGCGACCCTGAGGAATATGAACGCATGATTGAGGTCAATTGGGATATTTCTACCGATGATGTTTATCGGGTAACGGTAGAGGTTCAGGCTATGGACAGGGCAGGGCTATTGTCCGATATTATGATGTCATTGTCCGAGACGAAAATTAATGCCAGCTCAGTCAATGCCAAGGTGCTAAAAAATAAAATGGCTAACATTACACTCAGTCTGGAAATTATGAACATTAGCCAGTTGGAGAATATTATGACCAAAATACGGCGGGTTAAGGACGTTTACAGCGTACACCGGGCTAATCCGATGCCGGGTGGCAATGCATGAGGGCGGTCGTACAGCGAACGGCAGCGGCATCGGTTGCCGTTTCAGGCAAGACAGTAGGGGCAATTGGCCCGGGAATTACGGTGTTGTTGGGAGTAGCGGCAGAAGACACAGCGGCTGACGCACGCTATCTTGCCGAAAAAATAGTGAATTTACGAATATTTACCGATAATGCCGGGAAAATGAATTTATCGCTGCTCGATACAGGCGGCGAAATGCTGGTAGTTTCCCAATTTACTTTGCTTGGCGATTGCCGCAAAGGCCGCCGGCCGAGTTTTGACGCCGCAGCGCCGCCGGATTTAGCCGTTAAACTCTACGAACAATTTATCGCTTACTGCAAAGAATATGGTGTCGCGATAGCGCAGGGCCAATTTCAGGCGGAAATGGTAGTCAGCCTGGATAACCATGGTCCGGTTACCATATTGCTTGACAGTAAACGTATTTTTTAGGAGGCGCGTATGAAGATAATTGCACTGCAAGTAGGGAACTTAGGAACAAACTGTTATATCGCTTATGACGAAAGAGCCAGAGAAGCTATCGTGGTTGACCCAGGCGGCAATGCTCAGGAAATTATGGCTGAGATAAGAAGAGCCGGTTTGGCGGTGAAATATATTGTCAATACGCATGGCCATGCCGACCATGTACTGGCCAATCTGAAAATTAAGGAGGCTACGGGCGCACTGCTCTTAATTCACCAGGATGATGCCGGCATGCTTACCAGTCCGCACCGGAATTTATCAACGTTTATTGGCGGCGGCGCAGTATGCGGTCCTGCTGATCAGATGCTGAATGATGGAGATGTAATTGAAGCAGGCAGCATGAAATTCACTGTACTACATACTCCGGGTCATACTCCGGGCGGCATCTGCTTATACTGTGATAACGTACTCTTCAGCGGCGATACATTGTTTGCGGAATCAATCGGGCGCACCGACTTTCCCGGCGGTTCCTACCGGCAATTGCTTGACAGCATTCGGGAAAAACTATTAGTGCTCGCTGACGAAGTCAAAGTGTATCCGGGACATGGTCCTGAAACGACAATTGGCTGGGAGCGCAGGATGAACCCCTTTATCCAATAAATAGGAAGCGGCAGGGAAGCATATGGCTAAAATGACGGCGACAACTTGGCTTAAGATCACGATTGTCGCTGCAGTTTTATATTTTTTAAGCTTGCTGACAGCGATTTATTTGCCGATTATTTTGTCGGTTATCCTAGCCTTTATCTTAAATCCGCTTGTCAACTGGTTGGGCCGGATGCCACTTGGCCTGTTACGGTATCGGCTTTCTCGGCCTGTTGCCATCCTGGCGGCTTTTTTGCTATCCGCCGCTTTGCTATCAATGCTACTATCCTTCATTTTAGTGCCATTTGTTGAGGAATTTAACCGCTTTATCATTTATCTCCCTGACAAGGTACGCAGATTAATGCTTATTCTGGAGCGTCAGGTTGCCATGCCGGCAATTCCGGAAGTAGTAAGAGGTGCTGTCGATCAGGCTTTATCGAGCGCAGCCTCCTTTTCGGTAGATCTCGCACGGCGTCTGATCAACGGTTCATTTTCCCTGGCGACTCAGATCGTCGAACTTGTTGTTGTGCCTGTGTTAGCCTTCTATTTGCTAAAGGACTGGCAAGAACTGCGGGAAAGCTTTATCTCGCTTGTGCCGCATGGATATAAGCAGAAAGTACGGGAGGTCATAGGCGAAATGGCGGCCGTAATGAGCGGTTATATCCGGGGCCAGGCGCTTGTTAGTGTTATTATCGGCCTAATCGTTTTTAGCGGCCTGTATTTCTTTAACATCGATTATCCACTTGTGCTGGGGCTTTTGGCAGCCTTAACTGAAACCATACCGATTATCGGACCGATTATTGGCGCTGCTCCTGCCGTTTTGCTGGCTTATCTGGTATCTCCCGCGCTGGCTGCAAAAGTGGCAGTATTTTATATTATTGTGCAGCAGATCGAAAACCATATTATTGTGCCCAAGGTCATGGGGCGTTCCATTGACCTTCACCCGATAGCGGTAATTATCAGCCTGTTAATCGGTGGCCAGTTAATGGGGGTCGTTGGCATGATTTTAGCCGTTCCGGCGGCAGCGATACTAAAGGTTCTCGCAAAGCATATCTGGTATTACGAAGAAAGATAGGTGGGAATATGAATATTAATATGGCGGATGTCCGGGATAAGTTCCGGGAGCGGCAGTACAAGCTTACTCCACAGCGGCAAACGATTTTGCAGGCGTTTAACGACCACCGTGATCAGCATCTAAGCGCTGAAGACGTTTATCAGATCGTCAGGCAAAGAGCGCCGGAAATCGGCCTGGCTACGGTGTACCGGACGCTGGAGCTTTTAAGTGAACTGGAAGTTTTGCAGAAGCTTGACTTCGGCGATGGTCGTAGCCGCTATGAAATCAATGAAACGAATACACCGCATCACCATCATCACTTGATCTGCTTGTCTTGCGGCAAGGTAAAGGAATTTGAAGATGATCTCTTAGAAACGCTGGAAACAGCCATAGCCCGCAAAAGCAATTTTTTAATCATGGATCATCAGCTTAAATTTTATGGGTATTGTCAGGAGTGTCAGTCAAAACGTGATGATTGAGTATTTTGCCCTGAGCGGCAATGCCGCTTGGGCGGCGCAGCCAACTCGTGAGATTATGAGCCTATTTGGGGTTGCCGCCGTGCCGGAACACGACATGGATATGGCAAACTTCCTGCTTTCTCATAAAATTATCGGGAACAATCCTGTTATCGTGACATCCGAAATGCAACACCGGATGAAAACCGGAGAATGGGTCACATATATCGAGTCGAGCTCTCTGGAACCAGGGGAAGATGCAGGGGGATTAAAGCGTTTGATAAAAGTCAACGTTTGGCGATTAATGCGTGCGGTGACCGGCTTTAATCCGGGGCCTTGGGGTATTCTCCGCGGGGTTCGGCCGGCGAAAATCGTCCACCGGCTACTTGATCAAGAGATTGGCAGCCAGGAGATCAACCGCCGGTTGCAGCGGTTATACCTGCTGGAGCCTGAAAAGGCGGCGCTGATTATTGGGATTGCTCTTAGGCAGAGACAGTGGATTGCTTCTGATTTTGCCCACAAAAAAAGGATTAGCGTTTATATCGGCGTGCCATTCTGTCCCAGCCGCTGCTTGTATTGCTCTTTTCCGGCTTACGTGCTGCCCCGGCAGCGAGAGAAAACCGAACTGTTTTTAGCGGCTTTCCGGCGGGATATTCAGTCGGCAGGAGCATTAATCAAACAGTTTGGTCTTGAAGTGCAGAATATCTATATTGGCGGGGGCACGCCTACAAGTCTGGACGATGAAGACTTTGCAGAGTTATTGTCGTTGACGGTGGAAAACTTTAAAAGCGCCGCTACGACCGAGTTTACGGTGGAAGCCGGCAGACCTGACAGCGTGAGCGATGTTAAAATCAGTATTATGCGGCAATACGGCGTTGACCGCGTGAGCGTAAACCCGCAGACAATGCAAGAAAAAACTTTAAAACGCATTGGACGAATGCATACAGTTGAGGATATAATAAATATATTCGGGAAAATTAGGCAATCAGGGATACCTGTTATTAATATGGATATTATTGCCGGACTGCCGGGGGAAACGTCGGCGGATATGCACGAAACTATGGAAAAGCTTGTAGCGCTCAACCCGGAAAATATTACTGTACATACGTTGGCTCTTAAAAAAGGTTCGGAATTGAAGGGGAGCCAAGAGATATCTAAATTGCCGGACGAAACCACCGTGCGAAGAATGCTGGCTGTTGCGCGGGAATTTGCTACGCGTGCGGGTATGGCACCCTATTATCTGTACCGGCAGAAGTACATGACAGGCAATATGGAGAATGTCGGTTATGCGCGACCCGGCTTTGAGTGTGTATACAACATTCAAATCATGGAAGAGCGGCAAAGCATTATCGGTATTGGCCCTAATGCCGGATCAAAAGCGGTTTATTCTGCGGAAAAATTGACAAGCTGTTACTTTCCCAAAGACATTTTGGTTTATCAGCAAAGTCTGGATAAGTATATCGCAATGAGGGACCGCCTGTTTAAGGAATTATATGGTAGTGACTAGGAGGCTTTCTATGTTGGTAAATGCTCCGCGTGGGACAAAAGACGTACTGCCTGATACCAGCGGTTTTTGGCAGTATGTAGAAAGCCGGGCGCGTGAAATCTGCAAAATCTATGGATATCATGAAATCAGAACACCGATCTTTGAACATACCGAACTGTTTTTACGCGGCATTGGCGAAACGACGGATATTGTGCAGAAGGAAATGTATACATTTGAAGACCGGGGAGGCAGAAGCATTCCCCTGCGCCCGGAAAACACCGCCGCTGTCGTGAGGGCGTTTCTCGAACATAAGCTCTATGCGCAGCCGCAGCCTAGTAAGCTGTTTTATATTGGACCGATGTTCCGTTATGACCGTCCCCAGGCGGGTCGTCTTCGGCAATTTCACCAGTTTGGCGTGGAAGCGATCAGTTCACCCGGGCCGACAGTTGATGCGGAAATCATTCTGCTTGCGGTACAATTCCTGCAAAGCCTAGGACTAGGCGATTTAAAGCTATATCTGAATTCAGTAGGCTGCCCCCAGTGCCGCCCCCATTATCGCAGCAAATTGCAGGCGTTTTACCAGGACAAGCTGCCGCAGCTTTGTCACGACTGCCGCTCGCGCTTTGACCGCAATCCCATGCGCATTCTCGATTGCAAGGAAAACGCATGTGCGGAATTATCGCAAGACGTGCCGGAGATTGTCGATTGCCTCTGCGAAGAATGCGCGGCGCACTTTAATCAACTTCAAAACCTGCTTAAAGCAGCGGGAACGGAATTTCACCTGAATCCCCGACTAGTGCGCGGCCTTGATTATTACACCAAAACTGCCTTTGAGATCCAGTATTCGCCGCTTGGCGCTCAAAGCGCCGTCTGCGGCGGCGGGCGCTATGACGGATTGATTGAAGAATGCGGCGGGCAGCCGACGCCGGGCATTGGCTTTGCAATTGGCCTAGAGCGGGTGCTGCTGGCGCTGGAAAAACAGGCGCTGCTGCCCCCAATAACCCCATCGCTTGATCTATATGCAGCGCCATTGGATGAGAATGCTGTGGCTGTGGCCTTCCGTCTTGTATCTGAACTTAGGCGTTCTAAAATCAGTTGCGATATGGATGTTATGGGCCGAAGCCTCAAAGCCCAGCTCAAATACGCCAGTCAGTACCCGGCGCGGTTTGTCGCCATTATCGGTGATGATGAGGTAAGACAAAACAAAGTCATGTTGAAAAATATGAAGACAGGCGATCAACATTTAATTGATATAGCCGACGTTCGCGCAAAGCTGCTAACGGAGATGGAGGAATAGATGAATGGATACAATGGCAGGACTTAAACGATCAATTCAATGCGGAATACTGACAACTCGGTTCGAGGGGCAGGAAGTCACGGTTTGCGGTTGGGCTGCCCGCCGGCGCGATCACGGCGGACTCATTTTTATTGATTTACGCGACCGCTCTGGAATTGTGCAGTTGGTATTCTCGCCTGATATTAACGAAGAGGCTTTCCGAAAAGCCGAAAGCGTTCGTTCAGAATATGTACTGGCGGTGCGCGGTATTATCAGACGCCGGGATCCGGGTACAGTCAATCCGCAAATGCCCACCGGCGAAATAGAAATAAGCGGACTGGAACTTCGCGTATTGAATACGGCAAAAACCCCGCCGTTTTATATTCAGGACAGTGTCGATGTGGATGAGAACCTCCGGCTCAAGTACCGGTATTTAGACTTGCGCCGCCCAGAAATGCAGGAAAATATTATCCTGCGGCACCGAGTTGCCAAATTGATGCGCGATTATCTGGATCAGCACGGGTTTTTGGAAATTGAAACGCCGATGCTTACCAAAAGCACGCCTGAAGGCGCGCGGGACTATTTGGTTCCCAGCCGCGTAAATCCGGGTAAATTTTACGCACTGCCTCAGTCACCGCAAATTTTCAAGCAGCTTTTAATGGTATCCGGTATGGAGCGTTATTTCCAGATCGCCCGCTGCTTCCGGGATGAAGATCTGCGCGCTGACCGTCAGCCCGAATTTACCCAACTTGATATTGAAATGTCTTTTATTGACAGGGAAGAAATCCTGACAATGATGGAAAATATGATCGCGCACATTTTCCGCGGGGCGCTGAATATAGAAATTCCGGTGCCATTTACCAGGCTTTCCTATCAAGATGCGATGGATTTATACGGCTCGGATAAACCCGATCTTCGCTTCGACATGAAATTCATTGATTTGACCCAGGTTGTAAAAGGGTCAGATTTCAAGGTGTTTGAGACAGTACTGAATGAAGGCGGGCAAGTCAAAGCTATTAATGTCAAAGGCTACGCGCACATTCCCCGCCGTGAGCTGGACGGCCTGGTATCCTACGTCGGCAATTACGGCGCCAAAGGCCTTGCCTGGATTTGCTACACTGAGGAAGGCATCAAGTCGCAGATTACAAAATTCTTCCCGGAAAACATGGTTGAAAATATCACGCGTACGGCCGAAGCGCAACAGGGGGATCTGTTGCTGATTATCGCCGATAAACCGGATGTAGTGGCAGCTGCTTTAGGCCAGCTCCGCCTGGAAATGGCCCGCCGGTTAAATCTGATTGATGCTGATAAACTGTCCTTTCTGTGGGTAATCGATTTTCCAATGTTTGAATACGATCCTGAAGAAAAACGCTGGGTAGCCATGCATCATCCCTTTACCTCGCCGCGTGACGAAGATGTGCAGTTCCTGGATACCGATCCGGGACGAATTAAAGCTAAGGCATACGATATGGTGCTCAACGGCACCGAAATTGGCGGCGGCAGCATCCGTATCTACGGGCGCGAGCTTCAGGAAAAGATATTTAAAGCAATTGGTCTTACTAAAGAGGAGGCATTGGAGAAGTTCGGCTATCTGCTGGAAGCGTTTGAATACGGCACTCCGCCACACGGCGGCATTGCCTTCGGCCTTGACCGCTTGATAATGCTGATGGCCAAGCGGTCCTCTATCCGGGATGTAATTGCCTTTCCTAAAAATCAAAGCGCGATTGATGTCATGATGCAGGCGCCGTCCGATGTTACCGCACGGCAGCTCAAGGAGCTTCACATCAAATCCGAGGTAATCAAAAAACAATAGTTTGCTGGAAAAATGTTCCGGTAGCCTTCGCTTGCAAAGATCGATTGATTTTGGTAAGATAAGTTACGGAATAGTCACACAAATATGGTTGGTAACCCTGCTGTGCGCGTGTGAGACCGGAGTTTTTGAACCAACACATACTGAAAGGGAGCCTGGCTCTGGTTATGGCATGTATGCCCTGGTCTTTTGTGGGGACACATAAAGTAATCAGGCGGGCGCCCACCTGCCGAGGGCAGGTTCAAAACGACGGTGAAACGGCACGGTGGGGACTATACAAAAAAAACACCAATTTCATTGGTGTTTTTTCTTATGTGTATAGGATTTTGGGGTTTTGCCAAGAAATACATAGGATATGCAAATGGCAGGAAGATATCAAACTAACTACTTTGGCAAATATAAGGTTCGGATCGCGACCCATTACGGGAGTACCAATGAAGAAATCGATAATGCCGTGAATGTTTTATTCTACGTAACTAAAGGGTGACAGCCATGGATCTGTTTGAAGCAGCGGCGCGTGAAGAGCTGTCAGCGGCGGAGCCGCTGGCAGTCAGGATGCGTCCGCGGTATTTAGACGAATTTGTCGGCCAGGAGGCCGTATTAGGCAAAGGGCGGTTTTTACGGCAGATGATTGAGCGGGATAACATTCCTTCCATTATCCTGTATGGTCCGCCGGGGTCAGGGAAAACCACCCTGGCACAAATTATTGCCAATTCAACTAAGATGCACTTTGAGCGTCTTAACGCCGTGACCTCGGGCGTAAGCGATATCCGCAAAATGACCGAAGCTGCCCGGGAGCGGCTTCTCTTACATCGTCGCCGGACGGTATTATTCATTGATGAAATTCACCGTTTTAACAAAGCGCAGCAGGATGCCTTGCTGCCGTTTGTGGAGAACGGAACTGTCGTTTTAATTGGCGCTACTACGGAGAATCCTTACTTTGAGGTTAATGCGCCACTATTGTCACGGGTGCGGGTTATTCGCCTTCAGCCGTTAACGCAGGAGGCGCTGGTTACGATCTTAAAAAATGCCCTTGTAGACACAAAACGCGGAGTGGGCAATTTAGGCATTACGCATTCGGAAGAAGCGCTGCAACATATTTGTGATTTGTCAACCGGCGATGCCAGAACGGCACTGAATATTTTAGAGCAGGCAGCATTTAGTGCCGCTGCAAATCCCGATAAAGTACTTTCCGCCGCAGTCGTAGCGGCTGTGGCCGGTGAAAAAATTCAAAAGTACGACAAGAAGGGCGACAGCCACTATGATGTCGTCAGTGCATTTATTAAGTCTATGCGCGGCAGTGATCCGGATGCTGCGCTTCATTATCTTGCGCGCATGATGGAGGCGGGGGAGGACGTAAAGTTCATCGCCAGACGCATTGTCATTTGTGCAGCCGAAGATGTGGGGCTTGCTGATCCGCAGGCGCTCATATTAGCCATGTCGGCCGCGAATGCTGTGCAGTTTGTTGGCTGGCCGGAAGCGAGGATACTGTTAGCGCAGGCTGCTATATACGTTGCCGTCGCCCCAAAAAGTAATTCCGCCTATCTGGGAATTGACCGGGCTATTCAGGACGTACGCAACCGCGACTGCGGCGAAGTGCCGGCACATCTTAAAGACGCCGGCTATGCAGGCGCAAAATGGCTTGGACATGGCAAAGGGTACCGCTACCCCCATGATTATCCTGCAAGCTATGTTGAACAGCAATATTTGCCGGATAAAATTATCGGTACAACTTATTATGAAGCCAAAGAAATCGGGTATGAAAGAATCTTGGCGGAAAGGCTGCGATCGTTAAATAAAGTTAATAAAGGCCGGAAAAACCCGGAATACTAGACAATGGACACAAAGCTGAAGCGGCGATTGATTTTGCTTTGACATTCTCCCACTCATTTGCTATATTTATTATAAAACCTATCGTATTACTCGGAAAACGGGAGAGATGAATGTGAAGCTGTCAACAAAGGGGCGTTATGGTGTTGCTGCAATGTACGATTTAGCTCTTCACTATGGACAGGGACCCATCTCCTTGAAAAGCGTAGCCTTGCGACAAGGAATATCAGAACACTACCTCGAGCAGTTGATGGGATCGCTAAGGAAAGCCGGTTTTGTAAAAAGCGTTCGCGGGGCGCAAGGCGGCTATACGCTCACCCGTGATCCCGCAACCATTACGGTGGGAGATATTATACGGGTGATGGAAGGGCCAATAGCTCCGGTGGACTGCCTGATAACCGGCGGCTGTGAACGGGATCGCTCTGGTTTTTGCGTTACCCGCGGAGTATGGGCCAAAGTCAGGGATAGTATCACACAAGTGCTTGACTCTATTTCTCTCTTAGATTTATCCCGGGAAGACATTCAACATAAGGAGTGAACTGTTATGAAACGCATTTACTTCGATCACTCTGCTACTACGCCGATTGACAGGCGGGTCGCGGAAGTTGTACTGGAACATATGACCGAGAAGTTCGGCAATGCCTCTAGCATTCATAGTTTTGGCCGTGAAGCCCGTAAAGCGATTGATGAAGCCCGTGAAAAAGTAGCGGCTCTCTTGAATGCCGAGTCGAATGAGATATTTTTTACCAGCGGCGGCACCGAGGGCGATAACTTAGCATTAAAAGGCGTGGCCTACGCTAACCGCAAAAAGGGCACCCATATTATCACCAGCGCGATTGAACATCATGCCGTCCTGCATACCTGTGAGTATTTGGAAAAACAAGGGTTCACCGTTACTTATCTGCCGGTCGATGAATATGGCATGGTGCGGGTGGAGGATGTTGCCAAAGCCATCACCGATAAGACGATATTGATCAGCGTTATGTTCGCCAACAATGAGGTTGGCACAATTCAGCCGATCAAGGAGATTGGCAAACTCGCCCGGGAAAAAGGCGTTTATTTTCATACTGACGCTGTGCAGGCGGTTGGCAACTACCCCATTGATGTCAAGGACATGAATATTGACCTGCTTACCCTGGCAGGTCATAAGTTCCATGGTCCCAAAGGAGTTGGCGCTCTCTATATCCGGCGCGGTGTGCGCGTTGAAGCGATCCAGCATGGAGGCGGCCATGAACGGAATATGCGGGCCGGTACCGAGAATGTTCCCGGTATCGTCGGTTTAGGGAAAGCCGCCGAAATTGCCCAAAGTGAACTAAATTCCAAGATGGCGCATATTTCAGCTTTACGTGACAGAATTATCGGCGAGGTTATGGCGAAGATACCGCACACAAAACTAAACGGGCACCCTACCCAGAGACTGCCGGGCAACGCCAATTTCAGCTTTCATTTTATTGAAGGCGAATCGCTCTTATTAAACCTTGATCTCAAGGGTATTGCCGCCTCAAGCGGTTCTGCCTGCACATCCGGTTCACTTGATCCTTCCCATGTATTGTTAGCAATGGGGCTTACGCATGAAGTTGCGCATGGTTCGCTTCGCGTTACTTTGGGTCGCGGCAATACTAAGGAAGAGGTTGATTATTTCCTGGAAGTGCTGCCGGCTATTATTCAGCGGCTGCGAGACATGTCGCCGCTGTACGGCACCAGCGCTCACACCAAGGTGAGCAATCCTTGTAGTGACTGCCACGTTCACGCGCATTAAGATGGGAGAGATAAAACGTGTATACAGATAAAGTAATGGATCATTTCACTAATCCCCGCAATGTCGGGGAGATTGCAGATGCAAATGGTGTCGGCGAGGTAGGCAACGCTAAATGCGGCGATATTATGCGCATTTACTTGCAGGTTGAAAATGACATTATCAAAGACGTAAAGTTTAAAACATTTGGTTGCGGCGCCGCTATCGCTACCAGTAGCATGGTCACTGAAATGGTTAAGGGAAAAACGCTTGACGAGGCGCTCAAAATATCCAATCAGGCGGTGGCCGACGCGCTTGGCGGTCTGCCGCCTGCCAAAATGCACTGTTCCAACCTTGCAGCAGATGCATTGCATGAGGCGATCAAAGATTATATCAGCAAAAAAGGAAAGTGATTGGGGAATGACCGCTAAACCACGCGTGGTGGTAGCGATGAGCGGAGGGGTGGACAGTTCGTTAACTGCCGCCCTTCTTGTTCATCAAGGATATGATGTCATAGGGGTTACCATGCAGATCTGGGATACCGAAGCAGCAGGAAATGATGACCCAGACAATCGGGGCTGCTGTTCCTTATCCGCCGTCGGGGACGCGCGGCGAGTGGCGGACAAGCTCGGCATACCCTACTATGTAATGAATTTCCGCCAAATGTTTCAGGAAACAGTAGTGGATTATTTTATCCGTGAATATGCTGGCGGCAAGACGCCAAATCCATGTATTGCCTGCAACCGCCACGTTAAATTTGAAGGCTTGTTGCAACGCTCGCTGGCGCTTGGCGCTCAGTATGTGGCTACCGGCCACTACGCCCGCATCCGTTATGATGCCGGCCGCGGCCGTTACCTCTTGCTAAAAGGCATTGACGCTGCTAAAGATCAGTCCTATGCCTTGTACCATCTCAATCAGCAAACCCTGAAGCATTTTTTGATGCCGCTCGGTGATTATACTAAGACAGAGACGCGGCAAATGGCCAGAGAGTATGGCCTGGCTGTGGCTGATAAGCCGGATAGCCAGGAAATTTGTTTTGTACCCAATGACGACTATAAAGTGTTTTTAGAGGAAAAAGCCCCGGAAGCTCTGCGACCGGGTAATATCGTCGATACCAGCGGACGCGTTCTGGGACGGCATAAAGGACTTCCTTTATATACGGTGGGGCAGCGTAAGGGGCTGGGATTGGCGGCAGGGCGGCCCTTATATGTAATAGAGCTTGATTATGAGCGGAATGAAGTCGTGGTCGGTTCTGATCAAGACGTTTTTGCGTCTGAATTGATTGCTTACGACATGAATTTTATTATGCTTGACAAGCTACGAAAACCGCTTGTCACCAAAGCCAAAATTCGTTACAGCGCGAAAGAAGCGGCCGCTGTCGTTTCTCCCTTGGGAAATGGCAGAGTGCATGTTAAATTTGATGTTCCTCAACGCGCCATTACACCGGGTCAATCAGTCGTATTTTATGAGGACGACATGGTTGTCGGCGGCGGCATTATCGAAAAAACAATAAGGTAATTTGACCAAACACACCTGGCCCTGGTAACGGCCGACTAATATGAATTAAAATACATTCACTTTGGGCATACTATTGCTACAATCTGAATGGAGGCCGATATGCAGAAATTGCGAGCAATACTTGGCCTGCCTGTGCTTGAAACAAAAAGCGGCACACAGATTGGCGAGGCTCAAGAAGTAGTTGTGGATATTGAAAGGGCATCAGTTGTAGGAATTATTGTTGCAAATGCAAACTGGCTTGCGGAAATAAGGGGCATTCTGTTTCCCGATATTTTCAGTATTGGCCGGGATGCAATCATGGTACGGGACAAAGATACGATTCAGGAGTTTCCAGGCTATGCGGAACTAATAGGGATGCAGCGGCTCAGCGAATTGTTTGACAGGCAGATCTATACCGAAACAGGGCTGGCTCTCGGGGTGTTGGTCGACATTCTGTTTGATGCAGAAACCGGTGAAATTAAAGGCTACGAATTATCAGACGGAATTGTGGCCGATTTGCTGGAAGGCCGCAAGGTTATGCCGTTGCCGCAAGCCCAGGTTATAAGCGCCGATAAGCTGATTGTTCCTGAAACAATGGCCAAGCTGCTTCATGCCGAATAGAGGGTGTGAGGTGGACACTAATGCGAAGTTGCCCGTTATGCGGTCAGCGAGGGATTGGCAAAGTAGGAGTCGAGCAATATTTTTGCTGGGAGTGCTGTGTGGAATTCGCTGTGCAAGGGGATAAATTAAAAATATTCAATGTGGAGCTTGACGGCACATTAAGCGCTTACACACCGCCACAGCAGGATGTTGTTAACTTACAGCTTTAAAAAAGGGGTGATATGATGCGCGGCAGATTTTGGCAAGGATTGATTTGGGGTGGTCTTGTAGGAACAGTACTTGGCGCGGTCATAGGTCCCATGGCGCGGCCTCAAAAGAAACCATTGGTAGAACGGGGCGCCGATGCAATTAAGGATGCGACTCGTGATATTATGCGTGAGGCGCGCCGTACCCGGAAACGAATCATGAAAAAGATGCGCTAGCTGCAAAAAAAGTAGAGACCTTTGCGGGTCTTTGCTTTTTTTCATGCATAGACCTCGATGATGGCGGGATGGAGTGTATCAGGTGAGTATAACCAGACGGGGTTTGCGTATAGCATTTGTAATAGCAGGCATGCTGGCTCTATTTATATTTTTATGGTCTGTCCGACATGGTTTATACCCGTTCATTATTGCCTTTTTCCTGGCATATCTACTGAATCCGGCGGTATGCTATCTGGAACGGAAAGGATTGAGCCGCAGCGGTGCCATTCTGGTAACTTATGCGGTTGTCTTCAGTGTAATAATTTTTGGCGGCAGCCGGTTATTTCCGGTGGTAATCCGCGAGTTGGAAAGCTTCAGTAAAGAATTGCCGGCCATGGTGAACGCAGTTGAACAGCAAATCCAGGAGATACAGTCAAAATACCAAAATTCGACGCTGCCCTATTCCTTGAGGGTGGCGCTTGACGAGCGGCTGATGGCGCTAGAGTACGAAGGGCAAGCATACGT
>JAOACF010000042.1 GCA_026417995.1 Negativicutes bacterium | reverse complement strand
CCGTACTACCAGCGCGATTTTCGCGTGCGTTTTCAGGCCGACCAGCCCGTAAATAACATGCGCTCCTGCTTCTTCCAGCCTGCGCGCCCATTGAATGTTGTTCTCTTCATCAAACCGCGCCTTGAGTTCAACCAGCACGGTCACTTGTTTGCCGTTCTCAGCCGCCTGTGCCAGCGCCTTAACGATTGGCGAGTTGCCGCCTACCCGGTACAGCGTTTGCTTAATGGCCAGCACCTGAGGGTCCGCCGACGCTTGCTGAATGAACTTGACCACGGGTTCAAAGGACTCGTAGGGATGGTGCAGCAGAATATCCCTTTCCCGTATGGCGGCAAACAAATCCTCCTTGCCAATTAAATCGGCGGGAATTTGCGGGACAATCGGATCATACCGGAGATGGTCAAAACCGGACAGCTCGGTAAACCGGAAAAAGCACGTCGCGTCAATGGGTCCGGCAATCTCATAGATATCTTCCTCCGCGATGGTCAGCGAACCGGTCACAAATTCACGCAGCGCCCGGTGTCCCGTTTTGCCGATCTCCAGCCGGACGGCCTGTCCCCGGCGGCGCTGCCGCAGCGATTTTTCCACTTCCTTTAAGAGATCCTCGGCCTCCTCCTCGTCAATCGAGAGGTCGGCGTTGCGCGTGATGCGGAAGGGCAGCACCGCTTTGATGCTGTACCCGTGAAACAGGCGGTCACAGTATGTGCGAATGATGTCTTCCAGAAAAACAAACCGGCGGCGCTTGGCATAACCCGGCACTTCCACAATCCGCGGCAGCACGGCAGGGACTTGGACCACAGCCGTTTTGGTTTCGTGTTTGGCGCCTTTCAATGCTACGGCGAGATTCAGGCTGCGGTTAGCCAAAAACGGAAAAGGATGGCCGGCATCCACCGCCATCGGCGTCAAGACGGGATAAACGGTGTGCATGAAGTAGTTTTCAATCCACTCCCGCGCCTTACCCGGCAATGTTTCCACATCATTAAAGTAGACTGAGCGCATTTCCAGTTCGCTGATAATGTTCTTCAAGTAACGGTATTGCGTTTTTACCTGCTCATGCGCCGCAGCGGAAATCTCACTTAGCTGCTCGGCCGCAGTCAGCCCGGCAAGATCCTGCCTGGTAATGCCGTTTTCCAATTGCTGCTTAAGCCCCGCCACCCGGATCATAAAAAATTCGTCCAGGTTGGAACTTGTGATGGCAATGAACTTCAGGCGCTCCAAGAGCGGCTTGCTCGTGTCTTCCGCCTCCTGCAGCACCCGCGCGTTAAATTTAAGCCAGCTTACCTCCCGGTTAAGAAAGTACTCCCTTTTATCGTACATCATCATCAGCCTACCCGTCTGAAAAGTATCGGCCTAATGCCGTATACATCCTGAAAAAAGTCGGTTTTATCGGCAAATGTCCATTCCTCCAGCGAGATATCCTCTTTGGCGCTGGCAAAGACGTGGAGCTCGTTGCCGCGCAACACAATCTCACAGTCGCTAACCTTTTGCCGGTGGCTGCGGTCAATGGCATCAGCCAGCCGGATAATCGCCGCCAGTTTGGCGACGGTTACCTTTTGCTCCTTGCCTAAAACCGCGTAATTATTGTCGTTGTTGCTCGGTGTTCCTTTGGAATGGTAGTGCGCAATGTTGGCGATCACCGCTTTCTCCTCTTCCGAAAAGCCGAAGATATCGGTGGAAACAATTAAGCGATAAGAGTAAAAATAATGCTTGCGCAGCGAGACATACTTGCCAATATCATGCAGCATGCAGGCAATTTTGAGCAAAAACCGCGCGCGCTTGCCGAGACCGTGTATTTTGACCAGCCGGTCGAACAAGAGCAGCGAGTACTTCTCCACAGCGCCGGCATGTTTTGTATCATGGTTATATTTGCGGGCGATTTCGCGCACCAGGCTGACAATTTGGTTATCCATCACGTCCAGCAAAGAATCCTTTGTCTTTTCCGCAATATGTTTCAAGACGAACCCATCGATAAGCTGGTCGCTGGGAATCACGATATGCTCGACGGTAGTCAGGGCGAGGATTTGCTTATACAACACGATCGTCGGCAGAACCATCTCCGCCCTGGATTCGGTTAGATCAAATGCGGCCATGATCTGCGGCAGGTTGAGTCCTTTTACCTGCTGGTAAAGCTTATAGAAATCCTCTAGGTTCACAAACTCCAGGCGGTCGTTCTGCTCCCGCCCCAGCATTTTTAAGAGCAGTCTGGTTTCAATGCCGGACAACACTAAATATTTAATTTTCTCCTTCCCGATTTCGTGTTCGACACTGTCAATCGTGCTGAAGATATATTCCGAAAGCGCCTCATGGAAATAGGCGGATTCGCGCTGATGCTTTTCAAAGCTTTCTTTAATGCGGAGCGCGCCAATATGAATATTCTGCTGGTACTTGATCGCGCCGCCTTTGAGCAGGGTAATCCCCAAACCGCCGGACGAAATATCCACAAATAAAAGGCCGTCCAGCGGATTGGCCAAACCATGCCCGGCGACTGTCCGGTAAAGGGCGATATACTTCAGGAATATTTCCTGCGGCATATCCAGCACCTCTACGTCAAAACCGGTTTTGATTTTAATCTGATCAATGATATATTGCTGATTTTGCGCTTCCCGCACGGCGGTTGTCGCCATGATCCGGAAATCCCGCACGCCATACTCGCTTAGTGTGCGCCGGTAACCCTTTAAGAGTTCGCATACTTCCGCGGTTGCGCTAAAGCTGATTTTGCCTGTTTTAAATGTCTCCTCGCCCAGACTTACCTGACGGTGCGCTTTTTCAATAATTTTCCTGTCTTCCAGCGTCTTATACTCAACAATTTGCAGGCTGACCTGCTCCGATCCCAGATGAACAGCGGCAAATAACTCCGGTGTGCGTCGCGTCATTATCTTCACCTCTGCCTATGCTATTTCGACATCCGGGCTTTAAAAACCCTGCCTGCTCAGCGCCAAGTTTAAGCCATGCAAACATCAAAAGAAATTTGCGGATAATATCGCTGTGCAATCATAATGCCGCAAGGATTTTTCAAGCAGCAGCGAATACTATCTTTGAGGGAGTGATGGCATGGAGCGCATTGGCATCATTGATTTGGGCTCAAACTCAGCACGGCTGATCGTGATGAATATTTATTATAACGGCGCCTATAACCTGGTATATCATCAGAAGGAAGCAATCCGGCTTGGCGAAGGCATGGGCGACAGCGCTTACCTACAACCGGCTTCGGTTGAGCGCGCCGTGGCAACGCTTAAAGTATTTGCCCATATGTGCCAGATCGTCAAAGCAGACAAAATTTATGCCGTAGCTACCGCTGCGGTTCGCAACGCCGTCAATGGCGCCGACTTTTTAGAGGTGGCGACGAAAGCCACGAACATACCCATTAAAATTATCAGCGGCGAAACCGAAGCCCGGCTTGGTTACCTGGGCATTGCCAACACTATTGACGTTTCTGACGCCATTCTGTTTGACTTGGGAGGCGGCAGCGTGGAGCTTACCTTGATGCGCAACCGCAAAATCGACCGCTCCGTCAGTCTGCCCTTAGGTTCGGTGAATCTCAGCGAAAAATTTAAAACGCAGGATAAAGTCAGCGAAGCGCAGCTTATGTCTCTCCGTTCTTTTCTGATGCGGCAATTGGCGGAAGTGCCCTGGCTGGACGGCGCCGGCCTGCCGCTCATCGGCGTTGGCGGCACCGCCCGCAATATTGCCAAGATGGACCAGCGCCAAAAAAATTATCCTTTCGCCAAAGTCCACAATTACCGCATGAGCCCCATGGCGCTGGAAAATTTATGGCGGGCGCTGATTAAGACGAACCACAGCCAGCGCAAGAAGTTTCCGGGTCTGAGCAGCGAGCGCGCCGATACCATCATCGCCGGCATTACCCTGGTCAAAACACTATTTGACATTACTGAGGGAACAAATCTAATCATCAGCGGTTGCGGTCTGCGCGAGGGTTTGTTTATGCAGCATTATCTGACACGCGAAAACAAACCGCTTGTTTTGCCCGATATCCTGGAGCACAGCACCCGCAACATGCTGCTGTTTTACAAGGGCAATATCGAGCATGCCGAGCATGTCGCCGAATTGGCCGCAGGTTTGTTTGACGACCTGGCCGACATCCACAATCTCGGCCCACGCGATAAGACGCTGCTCAATGTTGCCGCCATGCTGCACGACATCGGCATCACTATTAATTATTATGACCACGCGCGCCACAGCGCCTACCTGGTAGAAAATGCCCGTTTATTCGGCCTCACGCACCGGGAACAAATTTTTGCCGCAGTAATTGCCGGTTGGCACAACGGCCCCTCGGCCAAATACGCCCGCAATAAAATTTATTCGGAGTTTTTGGGCGAGGCCGACTGGCTGGCTGCCCGCAAACTGGCTTTGCTGCTGGCGCTGGCGGAAAGCCTTGATTCCACTCAGATGCAAATCGTAAAACAGGCAAAGGCAACCGTCCGGGATGGCAAACTTATTCTCTGTCTTTATACCGCAGGCAATGCCGCGATTGAAATCCAGGATGCGCTGCAATATAAAAAATGGTGCCGCAAAGAACTTGGCCTTGAACTCACGGTTCAGGAAGTGAAGATGGCAAAGGAAGGCCTGAATGCGCGTTAGCATTCAGACCTTCCTTGAAATTAACGGTGGCTGACGGTTATTTTATTTTTGCTCAATACCTTGCCGTACTGGTCGACGAAGGTCACGGTAACGCATAAACGGCCGACGCAAAAAAAGTAATGGAGCTGAAAGCGGTAATTACTGCCTCTTAGCTCCATTGCAGCAAGCTACTGTTTGACAACGGTTTCTGCCAGTTTCTTTAATTCTTCTTCCGGCATTTTCCCTTCAATTGTGGCCTCAATGCCATCCACCGTAACGGTCACGCGATTAAGTTTTGCTTGCGGTTTGTCCGTATCTTTAATAACCGCGTCATTTTCTGCCGCTTTGCTCGCCGGCGCTTGCTCCGCCGCAATCTTCGCCGCCCGCATAACGGAAGCGTTTTGCGGCAGGGGAGAAACAGCCGCTACTTCGCTGCGCTTAGCCTGACGGGCGCCTTGCACCAGCGTGATCTCATCGCCGCTGTCTGTTTGATAAACCTGGCGTACTTCGCCTGTCACGTCGTTAACTACGGTTGAGCGGGCGGTTCGCCCGGCCAGCGCCAGCAGCCCTTTGCCTGGCTGCTTGACGACTGCGTCGGCTTGCGCCTCAGCTTTAGCCGCTGTGTTTTTTTCGGGCGCAATGTTCGGCGCTTCCGGCTTCACCACCGCAGGCGCCTTGACCGGAACCTGAGCCGCCGGTTCGGGCGTCTTACCGCGCGCCGTATCGGTCAGCTCCTCTGCCGGTTTCCCGGATTGAAATTCCGGCGACGGCGCGCCTTCCCGCTCAATCTGGACAATCTTGCTTAGATCGGCGGCACTGTTTTGCGTATAACTGCGTTCAGGCTCGTTCGGAGCAAATAAGGATAAATTCAGTAAAAACAACAGTAATCCGGCGACAGCCGCGCCAGCCGCGCCGGAAAACCCTTTCAGCCAGCGGCTTTTTCTCCGTTTGGCACCAAGCTCGCCTGCCAGGCACTCGACTGTTGCGGCAATACGTTTCGCCGATGATTGATCCATAACGCCGCTTGTTTTTACAATGCGCGCGACTTGCGCTAATTCCTCAATATCAGGATCTCCTTTATAGGTTTCGCCTTTGTTAAGCGCATCAATCGCCAAGGAGAGTTCTTCCAGCTTTTTTTCCTGCACGTTCTTCGCCACGCCCTAACCTCCTCACTTTTGTATGCCGCGTTCAATAAACATTTTGCGTAAATTTTTCAAAGCACGCTGCTGCAGCATCTTCAATGCCGGTTCGGTCTTGCCCATAATCCGGGCCACTTCCCTTACCGACAGCCCGGCAATAATCCTCAGTTCAACCGCCTGCCGCTGTTCGTCCGGCAGCAGGGCGATCAGCCTGCCAATCTCCCGCTGCTGCTCGGCATCGAGCGCCGCCTCATCCGGGTTGGGACTGCTGTCAATCAGCGGTTCCTGATATTCGGCGATATCGATAACTTGCGGCGAACGGCCCTTTTTGCGCCAAAAATCGTTGACAAGATTTAGGGCAATGCGCCCGAGATAGGTTTTAAAACTCGCCTCGGCCTGCTGATAACGCGGCAGCGCCCGGAATGCCTTAAAAAAAGTTTCCTGCGTCAACTCCTGGGCATCTTCGGTATGATTAATTTTATAGTAAATAAGCCGGTATATCGGCTGCCAATAACGGATTACCAGGGTGTTGAGCGCTTCTTTTTCACCGCGCTGCGCTTTGGCGATCAGTTCCACTTCATCATTCAATAAATTCACCGACCTTCATGTATGGCGGCTGAAAGCTTATTGCTATCTAATAAACGCCACACGTGACCAAAAGTAACGTCCGTACTTTTCAATTTCTCCATCTTTTCCAAAAAACATTCCTGGCTGAAGGCGAAATGTCGCGTTAGGAGTTTGCGAAAAGCGACCAGGCAGATTACAATGTTATCATAGCCATATCGGGAGTGATCCCAATGCATTCATTGTCACTTATCATCAAATTTGTCAGCCGGGTTTTTCCGTTGGTTAGCGAGGAGCTCGGACAGTGGCGCCGGTTTGCCGCTGAACGCGCCGAGGGAGAACTGCAAATACAAGCGCTTGCCAGCATTCGCGACAAAAAATTCCATTGTCAGGGCGGCAGCATCTACAGTCTGTACCCCGGCACCCCGACAGGCGATCTGATCAGATTAATTGTTGCCCTGCAGACCATCAGCGATTACCTGGACAACTTATGCGACAGGGCCGGGATAACCGACGAGACCGCTTTTCGCCAACTGCATCTGGCAATGACGGATGCTTTGAACCCCGCCAAATCCCCAAGCGATTACTACCGCTACTACCCCTATGCCAATGACGGCGGCTACCTTGCCGCACTGGTTAAAACCTGCCAGGATATTATCAGCGGCTTGCCCGCCTATGACCAGGTTCAGGATTATGTGCTTGAACTCGCTTCGCTTTACAGTGAACTGCAGACATATAAACATATCGACTGGGCCTGCCGGGAAGCACGTATGTTGCGCTGGGCCGAGCCTCACCTGCGCCGCTATCCCGGCATTACCGCCTGGGAATTTGCCGCGGCCACCGGCTCAACGCTGGGGATGTTCATGCTCTGCGCGCTGGCAGCCAATCCCCGCCTGGAGCGCGATGAGGCGGCAAGTGCCTTTAACGCTTACTTTCCCTGGATTACCGGGCTTCATATCCTGATGGATTACTTCATCGACCGCAACGAAGACCGGACAGGCGGCGACCTCAACTTTGTCGCCTACTATCTAAGTGAGGCGGATGTCAAAACGCGCCTGACGCTGTTCTGGCAGCAGGCAATGTCTCACGCCAAACAGCTCAAAGAGCCGGTCTTCCAGCAAACCGTCGTCCGCGGCCTATTCGCTATGTACTTGTCTGATCCCAAAGCGGACGCTCCGGCCGAAAAACCGATTAAAGACGCGCTGCTCGACGAGGCGGGGACATACACCCGGTTGCTCTATAACCTATGCCGCCTGCTGCGCAAGCGGGGGATATTATAAAAACTGCCGGCAAAATCGCCGGCAGTTTTTATTTACGCCGCTTTTGCGGCTTGTAACATCTCACGGAATTCATTTCCGGAAATGGTTTCCTGTTCGATCAGCACCGCCACTATCTTCTCCAGTATAGCGAACTGTTCCGTCAATATGGCCCGCACCCCCGCCTCGACGTCCCGCAGGATTGCCGTCAGTTCTTTGTGCAGGAGCTCCTTGGGCACATCTTCCGGTGACACAATGCCAAGGTCAGACATGCCATTATAGATAATCTGCTTGGCCAGAGCGGTAGCCTGCTGGAAGTCGTTGGCAGCGCCGGTGCTGCGGTTGCCGTAAGCGATTTCCTCGGCTACGGCGCCGCCTAAGGCAACAGCAATGCGCCCTTTGATATAGTCAATGGTGTACAGATAAAAATCTTCTTCCTGGGTTTGGCGGACATAGCCAAGTGCATTGCCGCGCGCGCCGACATTAACGCTGGCTACCGAGCCAGGTTTGACGAATTCGCTGACAATCGCGTGCCCGGCCTCATGAATAGCGATACGCTTCTTCTCGGCCGCGCTGGGCATACGGTCCAGCTTTTCGCCCATAATCACTTTATCAATCGCATTGCGGAAATGTTTATGGGAAATTGCCGCAACCCCTTCTCTGAGCGCCATAATGGCCGCCTCATTGGCAACACTTTCGAGATGCGCTCCGGAAAACCCAAAGGTGTCGGCAGCAATCTCCTCAAGCGAAACGTTTGCCGCCAGCGGCTTGTTGCGAGTATGCAGCTCCAGAATATGCAGCCGTCCGGCCTTGTCCGGCAAGTCCACCTTGACCTGGCGGTCAAAGCGGCCGGGCCGCAGCAGCGCAGCGTCAAGAATATCGACGCGGTTAGTGGCTGCTATTACCAATACCCTGATCTTATCGCCCTCCGACATACCGTCCATTTGCACAAGCAGCTCGTTGAGCGTCTGGTCATATTCCAAATTGCTGCTGTTTTGGCCGCGTTTGCCGCCGATTACTTCGATTTCATCGATAAAGACGACGGCACTGTCCTTGCCTTGCTTTGCGGCCAGGTCCCTGGCCTGCTTGAACAAGTGACGGACACGCTGCGCGCCTACCCCGACGTACATCTCCACAAACTCCGAACCGCTGGCCGCGACAAATGCCGAATTGGTATAACGCGCGGCTGCCTTAGCGAGCAGGGTTTTTCCCGTTCCCGGCGGGCCGCTCAGTAAAATCCCTTTGAGCGGACGAATGCCTAAAGCCTTAACCCGCTCAATATCCTTGATGAATTCGAGCGCTTCGCACAGCTCTTTTTTAGCTACTTCCTGCCCGCCGATGTCATCAAAGCTGATTTGCGCCTGCTCGACGTTTTTGCCGCTAACGGCTGCAAAGGATTTGCCGCCGGTATGCGCACTGGCAAAATATACAATCGCGCTGATCAAGGCCATAGCCATAATGACCGGAAGAATATCAACGCCCTGCATGTATAAAAACAGCAGGCCGCCTATTGCCGCTCCTGCGGCTATTTCCCAGCGATACATCTACTTCACCTCCCGCTTATCCGGCAGACGCGGCACAATCTGGTAAAGCTCGGCTCCGTCCTTCGCCAGCTTAAGGTAGATATTGGCACTGTCAATAAAGACCTGCGCAGCCACGTTTTTAGCGGCTGCCTGCTCCTGAATGTAGCTTGCCATTTGCGTAAACATGCCCGTCGCGACTGCCTCCTGGATGTGAGGCTGGACCAGATAGGAAAGCTGCTCCAGTTCCGGCGTCCTCGTGTCGGCAACAATTACTTTGAAGCGTTTGCCGCCGAGCGCATTGCCCGCGACTTCCATAATCGCCGTATATGTTTTCTGCAGATTGGCTGCATGTTGCAAGGTCACATAAATTTTAACCGTATCGTCCTTCCTGCTGCCGCCGTCATGCGCAACTTTCGCAACGCCATCAATGCCTTGCAGGACTGTATCCAGCGGTTTCGCCACGGCGTACTTCTGCCACAGCAGTTGGCCGCCGCCCAACACCGCGACTGTAAGCATAATGGTGGCTAACACCACAGCCCAGTTTTTCGACTTAAAATCCATACCTCAACCTCCTTTCGGCAAGCGCCGTTAAGTTAACATAAAAATTATATCATTTTTTCGATTTTCTGCAAATGACGCTATCCCGCAGCAATCTGTTCTGGTACACGTTTTCTGTGCTTAAAGCAACAAAGCCGCGCGTTTGCGCGGCTTTGTTGCGGTATGCTGCTACTTAAGCGCAGCGGTCTTGGTGATAATCGCTACGACATACTCGGCCATTTTATATAGGTCTTCTTCTTTAATATATTCCTCGGTGGTATGCACTTTGCTCATCCCCACGCCTAGTACGGCTGACGGAACGCCGTAGGCATTAAAGAAGTTGGCGTCGCTGCCGCCGCCGGTGCCCTCCAGCTTAGGCGCAAGACCAATACTTTCCGCAGCCTCCTTAGCAATCGTGAGCACTAAGGCATCTTCCGCATGAACATACGGGTCATAGGCCTTGGTTACCGTGATATCTACTTTACCGCCATTCGCCTGAATCACCCGCTCGAAGGTCTCGCACATCAGCTTGGTCTGGGCTTCGAGTTTAGCGGCATTGCGGCTCCGGGCCTCGGCAGTTATCTCTACCCGGTCAGGCACAATGTTAGTTGCCCCGCCACCTTTAATAATACCGACGTTGGCCGTAGTTTCCTCGTCGATGCGCCCCTCCTTCAGCTCAGCGAGCGCCTTGCCTGCCAGGACGATGGCATTGATGCCCTCTTCTGGTGCCAGACCGGCATGCGCCGTTTTGCCGTGAACTACCACTTTAATCTTGTTTTGGCCGGGCGCCATAGTAATAATCTTGCCCGGTGAGCCGCTTGAATCAAGCACAAAGCCTAAGTCGGCCTTGAGCAGCGCAGGATCCATATTTTTCGAACCATTGACGCCGCCTTCCTCGGCTACAGTCAGCACCACTTGAATATCGCCGTGCGGCAGGTTATTTTCGCGGATAACCCGCAGCGCCTCCAGAATGGGGGCAATGCCTGCCTTGTCATCCGAACCCAGAATGGTATCGCCGCCTGATTTGATGACACCATTTTCGATAATCGGCTTGATGCCGCTGCAGGGCTCAACGCAGTCCATGTGCGCGCTCAGCATCAGGCGCGGCGCACCGGCGACGTTGCCCTTGAGATAACCGTACACATTGCCGGCATTGCCGCCAATTTTTTCGCCGACGTTGTCTTCGCTGACCTCCAGGCCAAGCTCTGCCAGCTTTGCTTTCAGCAAGTCGGCGATCTCACGCTCTTTCAGCGTTGAACACCGAATTTGAATCATTTCTAAAAACTCGTCGAGCAGCCGCTTGCGATTAATCATTTGTCATCACACCTCGTTATTTACATTCATTTTTTGTATTCAGTAGATAGTTTGTGCCGGCGTGTTATTTTTCCTGCCTGTTTCGCGGATAAATTATATTGCTTCCGGATAAACTTTGAGAACCAGCTTATCACAAAGGATGAATACAATGCCAAAAACCATTGCGCTGCAGTCGCGCATGCACAATATCGCCGAAATCCTGAGGATCAGAGGCTACATGGTAGTCGATATGTATGCGGCGAAACGCCCTGGCGCTAAAATTGACGCCTATCTGTACACCAGCTACCATCCGGATATTTTTACCGGCTACACAAACACGGCCGAAGCAGCCGATATCACGATGGGCTATGCCAGCATGGACTTTGACCACCGCACGTCACCCTTAATGCTCAACGTCACCGGCCTGACCGCCGAGCAGGCGGTAAATATGCTGGAACACCGCCTGGCGCATAAAGAGCGCCATTAATCATCGGTATCGGTTTTAACCAGGCCGCCTCGCCTGACAATGCTTTCGCCAAAGCGCTCCTTCAGTTTGTCAATAGCGCTATAGACCGCCAGCTTTTTGCCTTGTTCCTCCGCTATAAAAAGCCCGGTCTGACTTATTCCCGCGCTTAAATGAGATACTGTCACCCCAAGCAGCCTTACCCCTTCCGGTAAGGCTGTCTGAGTCAAGATTTCCCTCACCGTGGCGTAAATAATATCATCTAAACAGGTTGGCTCGGGTAGCGTCCGGCTGCGGGTAATGGTCCGGAAAGAGCCGAACCGGACTTTCAGCGTAATTGTTCGCCCCGCAACACCCAGCCGCCTCAGTCGCCAGCCCACCTTTTCGGACAGGGCTAAGAGGTGCGCCAGCATCTCTTCCCTGTAATGCAAATCATGCTCAAAGGTCAACTCTTTGCCGACTGATTTGGGATCATTATCGGCTATTACCGGGCGGTGGTCTATGCCATTCGCCAATTGCCACAGCTCATACGCCGCTTTCCCCAGACGGCGCGCTAAGTTCTCGGGGTTCATCCTGGCTAGGTCGCCAATTGTCTGTATGCGAAGCTGCGCCAAAATCGCCGCTGTGGCGTCGCCAACTCCCCACAGCCGTTTGATCGGCAAGGCCGCCAGTACTTTTTGTTCTTCGCCCGGCCGGATAACGAACAAGCCGTCCGGCTTGCCCAAATCAGACGCCAGCTTGGCAAGAAACTTATTGGGCGCGACGCCCGCCGAAGCGGTTAACCCGAGTTCATCGCGGATGCGCCGTTTAATTTGCCGGGCAATAGCAACCGGGTCGGCAGCAATAAGTTCCATGCCCGAAACGTCGAGAAACGCCTCATCGAGCGCCAACGGCTCGACAAGCGGCGAAAAAGCGTCTAAGATAGCATGGATTTGCGCCGAAATACGGGCGTATTTACGGTGGTCGGGGAATAAATAAATTCCCTGCGGGCAAAGCCGCCGCGCCTGAACCATCGGCATGGCGGAGCGAACGCCAAACTTGCGCGCTTCATAGGACGCGGTCGATACTACACCCCGGTTGCCGGCGCCGCCGATAATAACCGGCTTGCCTTTGAGTTCAGGGTTGTCGCGCTGCTCGACCGCAGCGTAAAAGGCATCCATATCGATATGAATAATCCAGCGCTGCATATCATCACCTTCTATCCTTATAATAGAACACCCGTTCGTCGCTGTAAATAACCAAAAGAAAAAGCTCCGCTTATGCAGAGCAATTTCCTTGCTGCTATGTTATGAACCCTTGCCGCCCAGGGTCGATGTAACCACCACGACAGGCTCCAGCGGCTGAAAGCGGGTGGCCTCCAGCGTTTGCAAATCATGGCGCAATTTATTGAGCTGCTCTCTGAGAACGGCTTGGGTATATCCGTATTCAGAGAGTTGCGTGATGGCGCCCTCTATCTCGTTAATTTTGGCTTCAATATCGCTATGCAGACGGACAATTTCAATCCCCGTTTTTACGTTCATCCGACGCACACCTCATTTTGCAAAGACTACTCACAGTATTCCCGGATAATCCTCATAAAATAAATGTTTATGCGCCTGCAGGCAGGAAACACGCCCTCCCGCGTTTAATGGGTTGTAAGCAAACAAGACGTGAAATATAGGAGGAACCTGCCATGAAACGCCATTTGTCCTTTGCTGTGACTGCCGCCGCTTTCTGGTATGGCTCGCTGCTGTTATTTAAACTGGCCTGGCAGCAGCTCGGCCTGCCGTTGACTGATGCCAGCAGTCTGCTTCTTGCTGTTATGGCTCTGCCTGTCAGTCTCTATGTGGGATGGTCGAGCTATTACAAAAAATAAACGTATGCTTTAAGCTACCGGCGTACACATTATAGGCGAGGTGATAAACATGACCCCACAGGCACGGCGATTGATTGAAATTTGCCAGGCCTACCTTGCAGGACAATTGGCTGCCGACGCTTACCTTGACGCCTTCGAGCAGGCTTTCTGGGACGTCCAGGAGGACTTGGAGCCGGAGGAGTTCGAGCTTCTCGACGCGATTAGCCTGGACAACGAATTGTACGAGCCGGAAGACTCCGTGCGCGCGGAAGAAAGCGACTTAATCGATGCTGCCGAACTGCGGCGGCGGATACAGCAGCACTTGGAAAACATTAGCTTAATTTAGCCAGGCGGCTGTTTTTTTAATATTATAATTAGCCGTCTGCAGCTGTTTATCCTGTCCGGCTCACATATCGCCATTCCCTTTCGCCAAAACTATAGTTATACTCCACAGCGAAAGAAGGGTGGCGATGAGGGATTATCGCAAGGCATTCCGGACATCGACTGACGGTATAGCACTGGGTGATCACATCGTGAATGAGCAGGCAGTTCACGGCATCTATGCCGGCAATTGCGAGGTGGTCGGCATCGTGAACGGCATGATCGCCAACCAATCCCTGGAACAATTCGCCGGCAGCGGCGGCTTCCAGGTGTTGCCGGACAAAAGCGACTTTGCGGCAGCCGAAATTGTCCGTCGCGCTAAAAGCCAACTAACCAGACCCATCTTTCCGCACGCGCAAGACAGCGACAAGCATTTTTGCCATTGGTGTCGGCATGGCCTGACAGCAGTGTCGGAGCCGCAATAAACGTTAAGGCTGCCTTAGGCCAGGTTGAAACCTGCCTTAAGGCAGCCTTGGTTTTTGCCGGGAAGTCTTACGCCGCTTAACAAAGCGGCGGTTTCCGGCTCCCGCCCCTCATGTCAACAGCCACACATCTGTCTACATTGCCCGCTCTATGCCTGATCAAGTAACCGGTCATATTGGCCGCAGAACAACTATGATTGGGTATAATCTGAAGCTTGTCGCCAACTTGCAGCGAAGTCTTGCCCATAATTGTGATCTTGCCAATCTCTTCGGAGAGGCCGGTAACTACAAGCTCGGGATGCCCTTTTACCAAACCAAAAGAGGAGATCAGCGAAGCTGCGTGAGCGCCTTTATCAAGGCCAAAGCATTTGCTGCCGGCGTCAATAATAAAAAGGTCCGCCTGCGGCCGCGAGATAATCGTCGCCAGAACGGTCAATGCACAGTCAGCCTCATCCGCTGTGCCAAGAGTGATTTGGATATTATCATAAAATACATAGTTGCCCGGTCTAAGCACGTTAATCGCCGGGTCTTGCGCAGCATGAAGCGCCGTAGGCGTACTGCCGGCGGCGACCATTTCCACCGCAAAGCCCTGGGCATGCAATACATCCCTGGCTTTGCGCAGCGCCGCAGCTTCATCTGCCGCCGCCAGCTTAACACCTGCGGCGCTTGCGGCGGCATATACGTGACCCGGATGAGTGGCAATCCCTGTTAGCCTAAGCTGGGTTAACGGCCGCAGCTGAGCGGCGAGATCAGCTGCTTTTTCCGGGCTAACCCCCAGCCGGTGAAGTCCGCAGTCGATTTTTATCAGATATTCCATTGTTCGCTTTGCTTCCGTCAGCCGTTGGTTTAATTTCACGGCAGGCCCCAGACCATCCAGCGTAACGATAATCCGGGCAGCTTCCGAGAGTTTTAGCACCCGCTCTATGCACGCCGCATTGGCGACCGGGTAGGCGAGCATGATATCGGTTAATCCTTTTTTTATCAGCACCTCCGCTTCATCCAGCGTTCCGGCCAGAAAGCCGGCAGCGCCGGCAGCTTTTTGCATCTGGGCGATGTCGGAGCTTTTGTGGGTTTTCACCATCGGCCAAAGCTGTACCCCGTGCTTGCGGCAGACAGCGGCCATGCTGTTAATATTGCGTTCCAGGACATCACTGTCAAGCAAAAAACAGGGCGTGCATAAATCGGTTATCTTCACTTTTAAGCCTCCTCGCAGGTATGTAACCACTCGCGTAATAATTGGCGACAGGTCTAATTACAGGTTGGCGTTAATTTAGCTATAATATTAAACTCAAGCCTAAAGGGTAACACAGAAACGGCTACCAACTTTTAGTTGATAGCCGTCAGTCCTTATAAATTGGCGGAGTGGGTGGGATTTGAACCCACGCTAGGGTTACCCCTACTAACGATTTAGCAAACCGTCCTCTTCAGCCACTTGAGTACCACTCCGCGACTAAACTGTGTGCAATTTGCCGCCACCACGCTATGATGGCGGAGGGGGTGGGATTCGAACCCACGGTCCCTTGCGGGATCACTGGTTTTCAAGACCAGCTCCATAAACCACTCGGACACCCCTCCGTGTCCGGCACAGATTGTATTATAGCAAACTTCACGCTAAGTTGTCAATCAATACCGTGCGGGAAGTTTGCACCGATGTCGTTTATTTAGAATACTATACCCCAAGAGCAATTTCAAGCCCCCCAAGCTGCAAGTTGGTCTTGACTTGTCTCAGCCAGAGGAGTATATTTTTAGTGTAGCCGACCAATATTACGGGCAGGTGAGAAAAATGGACGTAGACCTACCTAGTTTATGCAAATCAGTAAATTTCATAAATTCCGGGGGAATATTCCGTTTTTCATGCCTGAAACAAGGATGAAAATGGCTTGTCCCCCGCCCAGAAAGGGGGATGCAGCCGCCATGCTGAAAATTTACAAAAGCAATTGCGATACCCTGCGCGAGCTCGCAATCACCGCGCCGGAAAAGGGCGCATGGTTTAACCTGATCAACCCGTCGCCGGACGAGATCAGCGAGGTCGCTTCCATTACCGGCGTGCCGCAGGATTTTCTGCGGTCAGCGCTGGACGAAGAAGAGCGCTCGCGCGTAGAGATTGAAGAAAACTGCCTGCTGATCATCACCAATATACCTGTGGCCAGGGGCAATGACATTTATGACGCCCTGCCGCTCGGCATTATCCTAACTCCTGATTATATTATCACCGTTTGCCTGGAAACATCCGAAGTCTTGTCCGACTTCTCCCACGAAACCGCCCGGCTGTTCCATACGGTAAAAAGGACACGGTTTCTTTTCCAGATTCTTTATAAATCAGCAACTCTATACCTGAAATATCTGCGCCAGATTAACCGCCGGACGGATGATATTGAGCGCCAGCTACGCCGGTCGATGAAGAATAAAGAAATGTTCCAACTGCTTGACCTGCAAAAAGGTCTTACCTATTACACGGCCACACTCCGCTCAAACGGCATCGTGCTGGAAAAACTGCTGCGGCTCGGCTCCAACAGCCAACTGCAGCATCTCATTAAGATATATGACGAAGATCAGGACTTGCTGGAAGATGTAATTATCGAAAACAAACAGGCGATTGAGATGGTCGAAATGTATTCCGGCATCTTAAGCGGCATGATGGACGCCTTCGCCTCGATTATTTCCAACAACCTCAACCGGGTAATGAAATTTCTCGCCACCATGACCATCCTGCTGGCTATCCCGACAATGATTTCCAGTTTCTGGGGTATGAATGTGGACGTTCCCTTCCGGGATGGCAGCGGCGGCTTTATGTTTGTATCGTTGTTCGCCGTACTTATAACCGGTATAAGCGCTTTCTTCCTGTGGAAGAAAGATATGTTTTAGCAACACGGCGCCCCTCGGCGCCGTTCGTTTTTGCCTTTATTGCAGTCGGCCGCGCTCGGCCATCACTCGCGCCAGATCACGGTCAAAGCCAAAAATCGGAATGCGGCGCAGGATGAAATCCGGCGTATCTTTATAACACCGCCCGTTTATCGTGGAGAATCCCCCAACATAGCCCAACTGAGAAGCAAGCCGAATCGTCCGCTGGTTATAGCTGCCTTTCGGATAGGCGACAAAGGTTATCTCCGTTCCTAAAATACTCTCCAGCGTAACTTTGGAGTCGGCAAGCTCGCTTAGCGCTTCTTCCTCGGCAAGCTCAGAGAGCGAACGGTGAGTTACGGTATGCGAACCGAAGGACATCCCGGCCTCTGCCATTTCGACTATATGTTGTGGCGCCAGCCGCTCCTGCTCCCATAGCATACCGGTGATAACGAAGAAAGAGGCTGTCATGCCATACCATTTGAGAATAGGAAATGCGTTTTGGTAATTATCCAGGTAACCGTCATCAAACGTAATCAGCACCGGTTTTTCCGGCAGCTTAACATCCCGATCGAGAATAAAGTTTTGAAACGCATCCAGGCTGATTGCCTGATACCCGCGCTTGACCAGAAAAGCCAGATCGGCGGCAAAGCGTTCGGGCGACACGGTAAAATGGTCGCGCCCATATCCCACCCGGTGGTATAGCAATGCCGGCACAGCAGGGGCGGCGCTTTCAACGATCAGTCGGCTGACCGATGCTCCAATGCTCCAGACGGCGGCGGTACTGGCGCAAAGCTTGATAAATCGGCGGCGGCTTAGCATGATTATTCCTCTCCTCGCAACGGGTGCATTCGCCCTGATAATATTAGCCCGAGTATAGTTCACGCTTTATCTACATCTCACCTGCCGGCAAAAGCTGCGCAATTGCAAAATTATATGTCACCATCCTACATTATTTTCCTTTTTTGTTAAAATATTGGCAGGAATTATGGGGTTTTTTGTCATATTTAATAAATAAAATTTATTTGCAAGGAGCTACTATCATGTCTGCGCGCTATAGACTCGGTAAAAAAATCAATACCAAATGCGCCCAGGCTGCCTGTTCGGAAAAATCACTTGCAGCCGCCCCGGTGCAAGACCGTTTGCCCCTTTTTGCCGCGGCTATTAGCGACCTGCTCTGGGAGACCGACGCCGAACACCGCTTTGTCTACCTCAGTCCCCGCTGCCGGGAAATACTGGGACGCGAACCGGCGGAATTAACGGGGACAGGTTTTTTCAATTTGCTGCCGGCGGAAAAATTGCCTGAGTCTCTTTCCCTTGCCGCTCAAGCCATTTCCGCCCGGTCGATGTTCTATCAGGAGCAGACCGTGCGCCACGCGGCCGGGCATCTGCTTACGCTTGAGGTGCGGGCAACCCCCGTCTTTACTGACAAAGGCCAATTCTGCGGTTTCCGGGGCATCTCCCGCGATATAACCTTCCGCAAAGAACTTGAGCGCAAATTAATCGGCCATAAAAACGAATTGGAAGCATTGATCGCCGAGCGCACAGCCTACCTCAGCAAACTGTACCAAAAGCTGCAGCAAGAACTGGCCGAACGCCAAAACGCGCTTGCCGCGCTGCATGAAAGCGAAGAGCAGTTGCGCACGCTGATCAACGCCATGACTGACATCGTCTGCTTTAAGGATGGCGAGGGCCGCTGGATTAGCGCCAATCAGTTCACAGTGAACCTATTCGGCTTACAGAACGTCCCGTATCACGGCTTAACCGACGCCGAAATCGCCGTCTTCTGCCCGGCGCTGCGTGAAGCGCTGGCAAGCTGTACTGCCAGTGACCTGCTCACCTGGGACGCTAAGCACCCGGTAACATTCGAAGAAAATATCAGGACTGCCGACGGCGAACTTATTTTTGAAACAGTTAAAATCCCTTTATTTTATCCCAACGGATTTCGCAAAGGCCTGCTAATCGTCGGCCGCGACATCACCGCCCGCAAGCAGCGCGAACGGGAGAACTCCCGCCAGGAGCGCATCAACCTGGTTGGCGAAATGGCCGTAAATCTTGGCCATGAGATACGCAATCCCATGACCACGGTGCGCGGTTATCTGCAACTCCTGCAGCAAAAACACGAATGCGAAAAGTACCGTTCCTGGCTGGATGCCATGATAGCCGAGCTTGATAAGGCGAACGCCACTATTACGGACTTTATTTCCCTGGCGAAAAACAAGTCGCTGCAGCTGGCTGCCGCCGATTTAAACGCGCTCATTGCCGCCGTATTGGCAGAACCGCCATACCAAAACCTTCCTGACGGACAACGCATCGAGACTGCCCTTGCCCCGCTGCCGAACCTTCTCCTAGACGAGCGGGAAATCCGCCAATTACTCCGCAACCTGCTCGCAAACGCTTTAGCGGTTACGCCGCCGGGAACCGCGCTTTCACTGAGCACCCGCGTTCACGGGGAGTATGCGGTGCTCTGCGTCGCCGATAACGGGCCTGGAATTCCGGACGAAGTAATCGAAAAACTGGGCTCTCCGTTTGTAACAACCAAGCGTGATGCCGCCGGACTGGGCTTGGCGGTATGCTACCATATTGCCAGCCGCCATAACGCCCACATTGATGTAGTTACCGGCAGCGGCGGAACCGCCATATCCGTACGTTTCCCCATCCCGCCGGATGCACAAAAAACTGACCGTGCGGCAACTGCTCAACAGGCCGGGCGCTGCGGCCGTGACGGGTTTTGACCACCCGCATGGCCGAAGTACTGTGTGGACTGTTTACGCATCAGCCTGGCGAAAACTGTCGCCAAAAGCAGTTCCGGCATAAACCGGGGCTGCCTTTTTCCTTACTTGGCGTCAAACAGTTTAAGCTGACCTAATTCCCTATCCGGCATCTTTACCTTTCCTAGCGTCAGACGCCGGACTGTTTCGCCGGAAGGCTTTACCCAGTGCTTACAGGCCGGACAATATACATTGGCGGCAACACAGGCCCACACCAGTTCTCGCCCGCACCGCGAGCAAATAAAGGGAACAAGCAGCGGCTGGGTCATTTTTACATGCCTCCCTTTGCTATCTACCCCTTGTATTCCACCCCCCGCCGCGCATTTCCTGCCGTTTCCCGCGCGCCGTTTGCAATGCTGCCCCAGTCTGGTAAAATAGAAGCAAACGCTCAACTTTATCAGTATCAAGCACCGGAGGTAATTACATGGCAAAAGACTGTTCTTTCGACGTAGTGTCCGAAGTAAATATGCAGGAGATGGATAATGCCGTCAACCAGACGACCAAAGAGATCCGCCAGCGGTACGATTTCAAAGGCAGCAAGGCAGATATGGTTTTGGACAAAGATGAGCTCAAGCTGACCGCGGAAGACGAATACAAGCTTGGCGCCATGCTGGACGTTCTGCGCGCGAAAATGGTAAAACGCGGCGTCCCCTTAAAATGCCTCAAGCCCGGCAAAGTCGAACCGGCCGCCGGCGGCACCGTCCGTCAAGCCATTACGATTCAAAAAGGTATCGGAAAGGAACATGGCAAGGAGATCGTCGCCGCCGTAAAAGAGCTTAAGCTCAAGGTGCAGGCCCAGATTATGGATGACCAGGTGCGGGTAACCGGGGCAAAGCGCGATGACCTGCAGGCGGTAATTCAACATTTAAAAAACAAAGACTTCGGCATTGAACTGCAGTTTGTTAATCTGCGCTCATAGATTACGCGGGGAGCTTGGCACAAAGCCCCCCGTCTTTATTTGTGTGCTGCAAAATTCTGCAACCAGGCAAAGCGACGCATTTCGCCAATATTTGCCTAAATTTGTCATTTTTTCTATAAGCACCTAAGCTGCAGCAGGAAAACATAGTAAGCCGGAGAATACATGCG
>JAOACF010000041.1 GCA_026417995.1 Negativicutes bacterium | reverse complement strand
ATTTAAACTCGGCGCTAAATTGTTTTGCCATTTTTAAATTCCCCTCTCTGATTACAGTATACTACGCGTTTCTACTGACCATCAAAAGGGGTACAGGGCAACTTTGCCCATGACGACCTGTTTAAGGTCAGGCCGTTTGTCCTTACTGTATCCATGGCAAACTGACAGACCTTCATAGTCATCTTCTTCGCATTCCTCGTAGGCGCCTGCCAGGGAGATAGACGTGGTGTCAGCATGCAGGTGACAGGTAGGGACGTTGAAGGCGGCAAGTCCTGCCAGAGAGATTTGGCCAAATAGGGATTCAACGCCGGCGGCGCTGATTTTGTCCAGAGTCCTGGCGATGGCGTCGTCAGAAAAGTCCTGTGCCGTCAAACCAGGTGCAAACAGCATTTCAATATCGGTGCCGTAGAAGGTTTTCCAGATGCGGTACAGCGGCGTGCGGGTGTCGGCGAAAGTGGATAGCACTACGCTCTTGGCCAGGAGGCCCGGAGAAATCTTGCATTGTTTTGGATCCCACGAGACTGCCTTATTGATGATTTTGACGAAGTTAAGTTTACTAAGGTATTGATCTGCTGCGGCGATAGAAAATGAAGTTCTCTGTTGCCGCATTTCCAAGCTCGATGATCCTTTCCACCCCATGGCGACCCTCCATATTCAGTGATATAGATGGATTCGCCATTGGCATTGAAAAATCATTTTCACCCTTGTATTTTCTAGAAAAATTTATGTATTTTCTCACGAGACTACGGAATATGGGTGTATGAGTAATTATCATTTCTATGCGAAGAAGGGGCGCCAGCAAAAGCCGGCGCCCCTTCTTCGCCTTATACCCGTGAAGCCTGCGCGGCGTCAAGCGGCAATGATCTGTGGGCCAGCCCTACAGCGACCTCGTTCAAATTTAGCATCCCCACCCCTAAATAGATGGCTACGCAGAGGTGTTCGCCATGCCGGGCAATCCCAATTTTGCCGCCGACGTTAAGTCCGACCGCTTTGCCGACGACCTGTTCCAATGCACCGCGTGCGGCGCCGGCAACAGCTCCTTCGCCGACATGATTGGCTGGCACCAAACCTTGCCGCTGCGCCGCAACCACGGCACGCTCAATGATTTTTTTTACGGAGGGAATAAATTCGCCGCCAAAATCAACCGCAACCGAATAAATTCCTCGCCGCAGCAGCATTTGGCGGGTTTCCTGCTCATCCTGGCGCGTTTCGCTGATTGCCATCCGGATAGCTGCGCGGCCAACGTCGATACTGGTTATCTCATCCATATGCTTTCCCGCCTGTACTGTTTATTAACCTGATACAACACTTTTCTCGCCCGTCCGGATATGTTCAGAATCAACAATGGCTACCACCAGAAAGACAACGATGCATACCAGCCACTCCAAGTAAATGGGGTGAGCAAAAAACCTCACTTCCGGGAATACCTGCCATGCAAGAAGCGCAAGCATCCCCGCAAGCGTGGTATAAAAGGCCGAGTTGCGCCGGCAGAGGCCGGGAGTAAACAACGTCGCCAAAAATACCAGCGTAAACGCCGTTGTCAGGCTGAGCCCGATCAGCAGCGTCCGAAGAATGCCTACCGCGTTAAAGGCCAGCCACAAGGTGATAAAGCCTAGTATTAAAATGGTTAGGCGATTGGCAACCACATACGCGGGTTCGCTGACGCCCGGATTAATAAACCGCTTATAAATATCCTGGGCAAACAATGTTCCGGCGCCAAGCAGCAGCGTACATGCCGTGGACACGTCCGCCGCCCACAGCGCCGCCAGCGTTATACCGGATACAACGGGATCGAGGCCCATAATGATCTTCGGCAAGGCCATTGTCGCTTTCACATCTGGAAACGCTACCTTCGCTGCCAAACCCATCACCGCGCACAAAAAGCCAATCGGAAAAATAATCAGCGCACCCCACAGAAAACCATTGCGGGCCGCCTTGTCATTGGATGCGCCGCAGGCGATTTGCACCGGGCCCTGCGCTGAAATTGTCTGCGTGATCATAACGGCAAACCAGCCAATGATAGTTGCCAAGCCAAGCCCGCCTACCGGCCCAAACCAGTCGGTGCCCGGCGGCAGCTTGGCTGCGATCGTTCCCAAGCCGCCTTGCTGACCGACCGTCATTATCGTTCCCGCAACAACGCCCAAATATATAAGCGCCACACTGACAATGTTGGACAAACCTGACGACCACAATCCGCCAATCAGCGTAATGCCCACGAAAACGACAGCGCTTGTAATCATCCCGCCGCTAAAGGAGAAAATCTCCGGCAGCAGGGACGACAGAATTGCGCCGCCGGCCAAATATTGCAGCGATGTAATAACCAACTGAATGGTAATGAGGCCAAAAACGCAGATAATGCGTCCTTTCTTGTCATAATATCTTTCAAAAAGCTCAGGTATAGTCGTGCAGTTCATTTCCCGGTATTTTCCTGCCGCTACCACTCCCGCGACCAGCGCGCCGGCGGCCCAAGCGGCATTATACCAGCCTGCGGCAATACCAACGGAAAATGCGTTTTCGGCAACTCCAATTGTGGATGCGGCGCCCACAGCCAAACCGGCCACATTAACCGCCACTAACCCGGTATTCATCTCGCGTCCGCCAAACAGAAAATTTTCGCTGCCGCCCGCAGCCTTACGCTTGGCATATAGACTAATCACGAACAACATTATGATGTAAAGCACAACAATGACAAACTGAACAGACATACCGCCATCCTACCTTTCTACAATATTGCTCGCGTCACCGGTTGACAGCCGTCCCCCCTTTCAGCGGGGCAGAAAATAAAAACACCCATGCCAGGGTGTATTCGCTCTACCATCCTGCCATCCTACAATATCAACCGATGCTACTATGCTACAGGTTAATCGTACTCAGATTTCGGCCAGGTGTCAAGAGGCTCCCTTCCCCTACGAGAAATGATATAATTACAGGTAGTAAATAATCCACGGAGGCTCAGATGCATACCATCAAGATATTGATTGCCGACGATCATGCGGTGCTGCGCTCAGGACTTAAGGCGCTCTTTCATTCCCTCCCCGACCTGGAAGTGGTGGGGGAAGCAGCCGACGGGGCTTCTGCCATAACCCTTGCGGCAACTCTGCGCCCGGATGTAATTGTCATGGATGTTTCCATGCCCGGAATAGACGGTATTGAAGCTATCAAGGAAATTCGCCGCCGCAATCTCCCCTGCCGCATTCTGGTCCTGACTATGCACGATGAGGAAGAATATGTCCGGGAAATTATGCTGGCCGGAGCGGATGGCTTTGTGGCGAAAAAATCGGCTGATACCGAACTGATTGCCGGCATTCGAAAAGTAGCCGCCGGCACGAAATATCTGAATGAGGCACTGTCGCAAAACCTTTTGTCTTACTTGCTGCACTCCGCCGCCTTTGCCGATCCGCCCGACTCCCATGATCCCTACCGCCTGCTCAGTGTGAGGGAGCGTGAAGTTTTGCGGCTTCTGGCGCAAGGCCACGCCAATGTAGACATTGCGGCAGCTCTGTCCATCAGCCCCAAGACGGTGGACACATACCGTTCGCGCTTGATGGCGAAACTCGGCTGCAATAAAAAATCTGAACTGGTCAATTATGCTATTCAGCATAAACTGATTAAAATTTAGTATTGCTATGCCTACATCGTGTAGGATTATTCCTTACAGGCGCTTCAGACTGTGCCTGATTTACTTGCTACGCTAAAACAGGCACAATAGAATTAGTAATTGTGGAAAAATTCCGGACAAAGGGGTAGGAGAAATGCAAACTCATGTCCTAACAACCCTGCAACAAATCGTCGGCGCCAGCTATGTGCTTGCGGAAGGTACGGAAACAGTCACCGTGTCGCCCGCTACCGCTGACGAAATCTCCCTGGTGCTGGCATTTGCCAATCGGGAGAAAATACCCGTCTTCACCGATGGCAGTCCTGCTAGCGGTATTTTGCTGTCATTGGCAAGAATGAACAGCATCGTGGAAGTAGATACCGCCAACCTGGTCGCTGTTGTCGAGCCGTCGGTTACTGTCGCTGCGCTCAATGCCGAGTTGGAGAAACACGGGTTGATGTATCCGCCAGATCCCGGAACATCCCCGGAGGTGACGCTCGGCGAAACGGTCGCAGCCAATCCGGAAGGTCTACGCGGCCTTAAATACGGAGCGGCCAAACACTATATCATGGGACTGGAAACAATATTGGCTGACGGCCGTATCCTAAAAACCGGCGGCAAAAACGTAAAAGATGTAGCCGGCTATGATATGACGAAACTGTTCACCGGTTCGCAGCAAACGCTCGGCATTGCAACCAAGATTATTGTTAAGCTGATGCCGGCGCCCGAAACCAAGAAAGTCTTGCTGGCCTTTTTCCCCTCCGCGGAAGATGCCGGCAAGGCTGCAGCGGCGCTGATTGCCGGTAAAACGATACCAGCGGTGCTGGAAATAATGGCTGGCGCCGTCCTCAAAGCAGTACAAACTTATATCCCCGACGGCCTGCCGGCAGAAGCCGCAGCATCTCTGTTTCTCGAACTTGACGGCATAAACGCCGCCGTCGAAAAGGAACTGCTTAAAACGCTGAGCACAATCGAAGCTTACCGTCCGGTTGCAATCCGCACGGCTGGGGATGCTGCCGGCCGGGAAGCATTGTGGGAGGTACGGCGCTCAGTGTTTGCGGCGCTTGCCGGGAATTGCTCCGCCCATCTCATCGAAGATCTCACCGTGCCGCGCACGCGGCTGGCGGAAGCGCTTAAGGCTATTGGCACCCTTGCCGGACAGTTCGACTTGAATATTAGCATTTTGGGGCATGCCGCCACAGGCAATCTCCTCCCCGTTTTCGCTTATGACGCGACGAACCCGTCTCAAACCGACCGCATCCAGGCCGCACGGGACGCTCTGTTTGCTTCTGTGCGGGCACTCGGCGGCACTATGAACGGCGCCCCAGAACGCCTGGAAAGCCAGTACGGAGCAGCCGGTTTGGCGGCGATGCGCGCTATCAAGCGGGCTCTTGATCCCAACTGTATCCTCAATCCGGGAAAAGTAACGGGGGCGTGTTAATTATGGCGATGGAGTATAAAAAGCTGCTTGCTGACGTTGAAGATGCAGTTGCTAACTGCATGAAGTGCGGCAACTGTCAAGAAGTATGCCCGATTTACAAAGAGGTCCGGATCGAACCGGCCGTGGCCCGGGGTAAGATTGCCCTTATGGAAGCGGTACTTAACGGCGGCCTGGATATTACCGCGGGTTTTGACAAGAAAATGGCGCTGTGCGTTTCCTGCAAAGCGTGCACGGCCAAATGCCCATGCGGCGTTAAAGCAGATGAGCTAATAATCCGAGGCCGGCAGGCGGCAGTCGCCGTACGGGGACTGCACCCGGTAAAAAAAGCGGTCTTCAGCCTGCTCAAGAACCGGGGGCTGTTCGACTTCAGCCTGCGGCTGGCCGGCATGTTCGGTCCGCTTACCTTTAAGAAACTGCCCGGACGCCTGGCGCAAATTTCCCGCTTTCCCATGCCCGGCCTTGACCGCAAGCGCATCACCGCGCCCTTTGCCGCTACCCCGCTGCGCGGGCAATACCCCGAGACGGTAAAAGCAGCGCAGTCTAAGCTGCGGGTCGGATTTTTCACCGGCTGCACCATCAACTATATTTATACCGACATCGGCCAATCAGTCATTAACGTTTTAAAGGCCAATGACATCGATGTCGTGCTGCCGAAACTGCAGCATTGCTGCGGCACTCCCGTTTATGTGAACGGCGATGTGGAACTGGCTAAGATCTTCGCGAAACATAATATCGAGACTTTTGAAAACTATAAGCTGGACTATATTGTCGCGGCCTGCGGTTCTTGCACCGAAGCCTGGAAGACAGAATATCCCGGATTGTTCCTTGACGACCCGGCGATGAAACAACGAGCTGATGCCCTCGCGGCCAAAACCTATGAAATCAGTCAATTTCTTGTGGATATCGCCAAATTCCGCCGTGACGGCTTAGGCGAAGTAAAGGTCAGTGTCACTATGCACGATCCCTGCCATATGGCCCGGGGCATCAAGGTAACCAGCCAGCCGCGAGAACTGTTAAAGGCCATTCCGGGCGTTGAATTTATTGAGATGAAGGACCCGTCACGCTGCTGCGGCGCCGGCGGCTCCTTCAGCCTGGCGCATTATGATTTGGCACGGCAGATTAATGACCGGAAAATAGCTGACATCGCCTCGACCGGGGCCAGCATCGTTGCTACCGGTTGCGGCCTTTGCCGTATGCATATTACCGACGGCCTGATACAAAATGATAAGCCGCAGGAAGTACTGCATACCATTCAGCTTCTTGACAAGGCCTACCAGGCAAGAAATAAGTAACGACAAAGATAAGAGGAGATCGCCACGCAGTGCAGCGTGGCGATCTCCTCTTATTGCTCCTATATCACCCCAAAACAGGTATGGTCACCGTAATAGTCGTCCCCTTCCCTGCCTCAGAGTTGATATTAAGCGTACCGTTGAGCAGCGAAACGCGCTCCTGCATGCCATATAAGCCCAGGCAGTCGCTCCTCGCGGCGTCAGAAGACGCGTCAAAGCCTCCGCCGTTATCGCTGATGACCATAGTCAGGCTGCCTGCTTCTCGGCCAAACTCAATCACCGCCCGAGTAGCATTGGCGTGTTTGGCGATATTGGTCAGCGCTTCCTGCATAATACGGTACAGGGTAATTTCGATCCCGCCGTCAAAACGTTCTCCTGCTATAGCCTGGAAACTACCCGACACCTCGATGCCGTACCGCGAGGAATATTTCTGCAAATAGCGTTTTGCCGCCGCCTCAAGCCCGTGGTCATCCAACAGCATCGGCCGGAGTTCAAGCGCAAGCCGCCGCACGGCCTCCAGCGTATTGGCCGTAAGCTCGCGCACCTCCTGCAGCCTGCTGCATTCGTTTTCCCGTGCCTCGCCGGCCGCAACTCGCAGGCCAATCATAATGGACGTCAACATTTGCCCGATCTCATCATGCAGTTCCCTTGACAGGCAGCGCCGTTCTTTCTCCTGAATAGCGATCAGCTTACTTAACAGCAGCGACTGTACCGACTTTTTCTCCTGAAACAGCCGCAGCAGCTGCTCCTGCCGAAAACTAGCCAAAAGCGCCGCTTCAACATATCGGACGGCAAGTTTGGCGTAAGGAGCCGCCTCATCCGGGTTTCCCGCGACAGCGAGCATGCCTGCGAATTGTCCGCCACAATCAATGGGAGCCCAATACCCGGTAAACACGCCTTCTCTTGACGGATCCGTATACAGCGCAGAATCTCGCTGCTTGCCAATATAGGCTGGCTTAGACGCAGCGATGATTTGCCCCCGTGCATCGGTGATAACAACGTCCCGGTTCAGGTCTGCGGCGATATGCTCAAGCAAAGATTGCGCCAATCGCCTGTCCAGGCTGAACTTCGCTGTTTCACTCATAACAACCCTCCGGCGAAAACTGTTTCCAAGCATTTCGCCGTCCGCCTCGCTCTTTCCTGCTCTTGCTTCATAGAGTTATCAAGGCCCTCCTGCGAGGCGCATCAGAGTACTGTCGATATTGGGTTCAACGCCGCCAAGTTCTTCATTAATTCCGCCGACATGCTTCACTTCTGCCGCCTGGTTTTTTGCTTTATTCAGTTTTTGCTCCTGCACCGCTATCACCTCCGTTCATCAATCATGCACAAATTAAGTTAACATATTGTCAACATTTGGCGTATACCTCCGCTGCAGCTTTCGTGCTATAATAGGAAACTGTTTAGGATGGCCGCACAGCGGCATCGGAGGTGAAATTATGGATGCATTGACTCATGCTGTTATTGGGGTTGCCATTGGCGGTTTGTCCGGCAATCCGCTTACCCTCGGCGATCCTGTGTATATTGCAACGGTGCTTGGTTCGCAGGCGCCCGACTTTGATCTCGCTGCCCGGCTGAAAGGCCAAGTTAACTATCTCCGGCACCACCGGTCATTTTCCCATTCGCTGCCCGGCCTCTTAGTTTGGTCTGCTCTCATAGCCGTCGGCTTTTATTTGCATAATCCGTCCTTACCCAGTTCTTCAATGTTTATGTGGTCATTCTTCGGCGGCCTTTCACATATCGTAATGGACTATTTTAATACCCACGGCGCAGCCGTTTTATGTCCATGGAAAAAGGACCGCAAAAGTCTGAATTTATTAAATGTCTTTGACCCGCTACTGCTTGGCCTGCTGCTATGCGTTCATACCTTCCGGCTTCCGCCGGGCCGCTTTGCAGCAGTCAGCTTATCCCTGCTGACCATTTATATTGTTTTGCGGCTTATCCTGAAAAAGCGGGCTGCTGCCGCGCTGCATCGCCATTTTGCCGAAGAAAAGGTGCTTCACGTTGTCATCATGCCCTGTCTCACCCATATTCTATACTGGGATTTTTTAGTTAAAACCAGCGAAACATACTATGTTGGCCGCATTGGCGCCCTCTTGCCGGCAATAACCGTGCATGCCAAGCTGCCCAGACAAACTCTCTCCCCGCTGGCGATAAGAGCCCGAAAGACGGCAATCGGCCGCTTTTTCGCCGCCTTTACCCCCTTCTGTTACTTTGCTGCGGAGGAAGACAAGGAGAACCCAGTTGTCCGCATCTATGATCTGCGTTATTACTTCAAAACCCGCTTCTTGCACAGCGGCACGGTCGTGTTTAATGCAGACTGCACCCCCGCTCAAGCCTATATTCAATCCTACGGGGATAAAATTGATATGCGCTGTTAACCTCGAATCCGGCCTGCCCGCAGGCCGGATTTTTATTTCTCCGGACAAATATCCCGCTTAAGCCTCCCTGAATAGCCTATACTATCTTGGATATCGGGAAGGTGTGATTCAAGTGAAGAAACCGGCAGTAATCCTGCTGTTGATCGCTTCCTTTGTCTGCTTGCCTTTTACTGTCTGGGCAGCCGACAAGGAATGGACGGCAGAGGAAAAACTGGCTAAGCTAAACAAACCTGCCGTCGTCAGAATCTACTCGTTTTACTGGGCTCCCTGGACGATCGGCAATGTTCAGATCAATACGTATTATGGCGGGCATGGCTCGGGAGCCATTATCAACCCGGACGGTTACGTCGTCACTAACGCCCACGTCGTTGAAGCCTATACGCATGATGACAAGAAAAAACGGAACAATCTCGCCTGGGACCTAGTCCGGATACTAACCACCAAATACAACCTTACCCGCAATCAAGCCATTCAACTGATAAACTCACAAGTTGCCCGCATCGGCCCGGTCCAAGCTGTAAATGTGGTGATCACGCCGGGCGGCGACCAACTGCCGTTTGACCTCAAGGAAATAGGCTCTCCTGCCGGAAATAAAGACGGTAAGGACGTGGCCATTATCAAGATTGAAGGACGTAACCTGCCGACCGTACGGCTCGGCGACTCGGACAAAATCAGAACCGGTGAGCGCATCTTCGTTGCGGGCTACCCGGCCGACGCTGATCTTGGCGCCTGGGGCGCAAAAAAATCGCACCAGGAATGGTCTTGGGCTCCCGGCACTATTTCTTCCGACAAAAAAACCAGCGCACAAGGTACGCCGCTAATCCAGGTTAATGCCGAGGGAATTAAACCCGGCAACTCCGGTGGCCCGGTGTTAAATGCGGACGGCGAGGTGATCGGTCTCTTAACCTTCGGTACGCCAGGCGGACCGCATTGGGCGATGGCATCCCGTACTATTCAGGAGTTTGTGCGCAAAGCCGGAACCGTTAACGAGCGAGGCATTACAGATACCGCCTATAAGCAGGGCCTGGAATACTATTGGCAAGGTTATTACTCCAAAGCTCTCTCCAAATTTGAGGAAGTCAAGCGTCTTTATGCCAAACACTCGGAAACGGAGGGCTTGATCGCCGACTGCCAGCATAAGATCGCCCAAAAGCTGGATCGTACCTATTGGCCGGACTACTACCTGTATCTCGGCATAGTTGCGGTGATCCTGGCGGGAGTTTCAATCTTTCTGCTACTGCGGCGGCAACAGCTAAAGACATCGTCGGCTAAAACCGCCGGGGCTAATGCTCAAAAACCGGATCAGGAAACAATGCCAGAGTAAGCTTATTAAAAATCACCTCTTGTTTGCATTTTTTCCTTGCGCCAGGAGGTGGTTTTTTATTATAATAATCTTACCCCTCCCCCCGGGGGAGGAAATGAGTGAAAGGAGTTTTTTATGATGAAATTACAAAAATACGCTTTTTGGATTTTTCTTGCTTATCTGGCTATCGCCTATTTATACCCTGCTTTTGGCATCATTGCAATAATTTGCATGCTGGCGCCTGTGTTAATTGCCCCCTTTAAAGGACGTTTTTGGTGCGGTAATTTCTGCCCGCGCGGCAGCTTCTACGACCACGTGCTCAGCCGGTTTTCACCGCAGAAAACCATTCCCGCGTTCTTCCGGACGCAAGGCTTTCGCATTTTTATGGTAATGTTTATTATGACTGTATTTACAGTGCAGATGTTTCAGGCTCGGGGCGATTTGGACGCCATGGGCATGGTTTTCGTCCGGCTGATTGTGATCACTACCCTAGTAGGCATTGTCTTTGGCTTTCTTTGGCATCACCGCACATGGTGCTCTTTTTGCCCGATGGGCACAATGGCAAGTTGGTTTGGCAAGCGGAAAAAGCCGCTGGCAGTTGAATCTTCCTGCGTAAACTGCAAGCTTTGCGTTAAGGCCTGCCCGTTTAACCTCGAACCTTATAGTGCGAAAGGGTCGGCAGACGGCTTCGGGCACGCCGATTGTCTGAAATGCGAAGCCTGCGTCAACGCATGTCCCAAAAAAGCATTATCGTTTTAGTGCCGAGGGGCCTGCCATTCCGCGGAATGGCAGGCCCCTCGCATGCCTAAAGTTCTATTTTTTTTTGTTTGGCACATACTAAAAGCAAATTATAATAAGGAGGCTTTTACGTTGCTGGGTAATGAAATGTTTTGTTATCAATGTGAACAAACCGCAGGGGGCAAAGGCTGCGTAAAAATGGGGGTATGTGGAAAAACGCCTGAAGTTGCAGCTTTGCAAGATGTTTTAATTCATTGTCTGAAAGGAATCGGATATTACGGATGGCAAATCGTGCAAGATGGCGGCAAAATTAATACTCCAACCTATAAATTTATTATGGATAGCATGTTCTCCACCCTCACTAATGTGAACTTTGATCCGGAGCATTTTGTCCGCCGCATCAGGGAAGCCAATGACATCAAATCCCAACTTCAAAACCAATTAGGCAGAAAGATTAAAGACGCACCGCCTGAAGCCGATTACATGGCGCCCTCAGCCAAAGAAGATATGCTGCACGATGCTCCGCAATTTCGACCCATGGCTAACCCAGATATCGATATGGATGTCAGGTCGCTTAGAGAAACACTCATTTACGGCTTCAAAGGCATGTCTGCGTATGCGCACCATTCCCTTGTACTTGATAAAAAAGACGAAGCTGTCGGCAACTTTTTTCTCAAAGGATTGGCTGCGACGCTCGACAGATCGCTCGGCGTTCCCGAATTTCTTGACCTGTGTTTAGAGCTTGGCAAAACCAATCTTATCTGTATGGAAATGCTGGATGCCGCTAACACCTCTGCCTATGGTCACCCTGAACCGCATGAGCTGTTAATCTCTAAGAAAAAAGGGCCTTTCATCGTAATCTCAGGCCACGATATGAAAGATCTCAAGTTATTATTAGAGCAAACCGAAGGTAAAGGCATAAATATTTATACTCACGGCGAAATGATTCCGGCTCATGGTTATCCTGGGCTGAAAAAACATAAGCATCTTATTGGCAATTATGGTACAGCCTGGCAAAACCAGCAAAAAGAGTTCGACAATCTTCCCGGTTGCGTGCTTATGACCACAAACTGCTTGATGCCGCCTCGTGATAGCTATAAGGATAAAATTTTTGCCACCAGCATTGTGGGTTACCCAGGCATGCCATATATTGAAGAAAGCAACGGACATAAAGATTTTACGCCCATAATAAAAAAAGCGCTGGAGCTTGGCGGGTTTAAGGAAGATGAACCGGAACGCAAGATCACTGTTGGCTTTGCGCATAACGCGATATTGAGCCATGCCGGCGCAATTGTCGATGCGGTAAAATCAGGAGAAATCAAACACTTTTTCTTGATCGGCGGCTGTGACGGCGCCCGCCCTGGCCGCAGCTACTACACTGAGTTTGCCGATATGACGCCGCACAATACGTTAATGCTAACGCTGGCTTGCGGCAAATATAGGTTTAACTACAAGGATTTTGGCACCTTGGCAGGTTTCCCCCGATTGTTGGATGTTGGGCAATGTAATGATACGTTTTCCGCTATTCGGATTGCTTGTGCTCTCGCGGACGCTTTCAAGTGCGATGTGAATGAACTGCCGCTAACTCTGGTAATTTCCTGGTACGAGCAAAAAGCTGTCGCCATTCTGCTCACGCTGCTCTCGCTGAACATTCGCAACATTTATATTGGCCCTTCACTCCCGGCGTTTTTTACCCCCAATATATTGCAAACGCTGGTAGAAAAATACAAGATAAAAGTTATTTCTACGGCGCAAAAAGATATGGAAGCGATCTTAGGCAAAGATGCAATTAAGGCATAGAGCCATACCACAGGATGGAATCCTCGCCGCCGGCAAGGATTCCATCCTTTCGCTTTTATTCTATTTTTATCCATCTATTATAATATTTGCCTGCTTCTAAGCTACAGGGCTTCCGGGAAAAATGGCGAATAGTATCGTCGAAATTATGTAAAGTGAGGTTGCCCCTGTGCGCAAGTTATATTTTATTTTTTTCATGCTTTTCCTTGCTTTCGCCGCTTGTACCGTCGAAGCCGCCTCGCTAAATCTCGGGACTTGGCAGACTACAGGATCACAGGTGTGGCGTACTTCTTTTCCGACCGCCATTGATCAGAGCCAGAAGGATGGCGCTTCCGAACTCAGATATCCCTTAAACGGCCGTTATCTTAACGCTACATATGAGAAGCAAGTGACCGCCGATCGGGCGCTGCGTATTGAACTCGGCGTAATGGGCGCTATAAAACCGGGAATGGGCAGTGATGCTGATTGGGACTATAGCCGCAGTTTGGAACCATGGTGGTACGGCGAATTTCAATCCGGCGGCAAAAGTCGGTTTGCCGCCATAGACTGGGTAAAAAAGACGGGAGCACAAGCGGAAACGTTTATCGGCTATGCCTATCACCGGAATGATTTTCGTATGACACAGGGTCTTTATTACTGGGAGGACTATCAGCGCCGTGAGCCGCCTCGCGTTCTGGCCGACCTTAATTCAACTTATGCCATAGCCTATCAGGGCCCGCGGCTGGGCTGGCGCTTTCACTCCATACTTTCTCCAAAAATTGCGGTCATCGCCGCTTTGTCATTTAGCCCGCTTGCCTACGTGCATGGACAAGGATGGTGGAATTTACGCGATTTGACATTTGAGCACAACGGCCCCGGCCACATGCTTGATACAGCTATTGGCATTCATTATGCTTTCTCGCCTGACGCCAGCGCCGCTTTCGGCTACCGTTTTCAGCGGTTTGGCTTGTTTCGGGGCTGGGAAAACACTGATGCCGCCATTTCCTGGGACGCTGCTACATATACGCAGAAGGGCTGGTACCTGACCAGTGAAATGAAATTCTAAAAAAGGAGCAAGCTGCCTAACGCAGAGGCTGCTTGCTCCTTTTTTGCATCATGAAATTGACGATCAGCACGAGCAGGGCAAATAGCGCCGGCATGCCATAATTAAGTATAGGATAGGCTTCTAAAATTGGCAGCATTTTGTCATCGGCAACTGCCATTTCGCCGCCGACATAGCCGAGAAATGCGCCACCAAGTGTAATAATCACCGGCCAGCGTTCCATGAGATGTAGGATAAGTCTGCTCCCCCAAATAATAACCGGGATGCTGATGGCCAGTCCCAACGCCAACAGGAAATAGTTGCCTCTGGCCACGCCGGCGATGGCGATAACATTATCGAGACTCATAACAACATCAGCGAGAATGATTGTTTTTACAGCCCCCCACAGATCATGAGACGCTTCAACACTTTTCACCTCGTCGCGATCGCCGCTTATTAATTTAATCGCAATCCACAGCAGCAGAAAACCGCCTAATAGTTGCAGGTACGGCAGCTTAAGCAGCCTTGCCGCGACAAATACAAAAACCAGGCGCAAGCCGATTGCACCCGCTCCGCCCCACAGGATCGCCGTTTTTTGCTGCTCCGGTGGCAGCCTGCGGCTGGCTAAGGCGATTAGCAGCGCGTTGTCGCCGCTTAACAGCATATTGATAAAAACAATACTAAATAAGGGAAATATATACTCCATTTTCCGCACCTTCCTGTATTCGCTAAAATTCCGGCGAAACACAAAGAACCATCCGCTTAGATGGTTCCTTTCCGCATGATCGATCATAAACTGCATTAAAAACTATGGGGGCTGATTACCGTGCTGGAAAAACTTATTTCAGGCTGGAACCGGATTGCCGGGCTGACGGGCAAGACGATTTTAATTTATGCCGACCCTGGCCGGCTTTCCATCGCGGCGTCCCTGCAGCAAATCGTATCGGAATTGGAAATTGGCGGCAACCGGGTTCATGTTATTTTGCCGGACGCTTCTATTTTTCCCGGATTCGCGCCAAAACATGTCGTTTTTACTTCTCCCGGCGAAGCAAAAAAAATCGGCCGCTTTGACGCAGTAATCTGCCTCGGCCGGCCAAAAAAATTTGTCTATGAAGTTTTATCCGGAAATCCCAATGCGTTATTTGCCGCAGCCGCAGAAATATAATCCGGTGCCCAAGAGTATATTGTCTAAATTCTTTTTTGAATTAAAAAGGAATTTTTTTACATGCGCGGAATGTACATAGCAGTAATAATATTCAGTAAATTCTGTTTGCTCTGAAGAGCTCAGGCACATTTATCACTGCGCGGTTTAGCGGCAAGGAGTGATTGATTTGGCGAAGTCGCGTTCTCTTTCGGGCAATATCCGGTCAATCGTATACCATCATGAACAACAGTTTTTAGAAATCAGCCTGTATGCAGGCGGGTCCTACCGCTACCTAGGCGTCCCTGCCTGTGTCTATGAACAGTTGATGTCTGCCGCCGAAAAAGAAGACTTCATAGCGCGCTCTATTAAGCCCAAATACCGTTGCAGCAAAATCCTGATTGTATAGCGAAGCCCCCCGGCCCATTGTGCGGTCCGGGGGTTTGTTGTTAGACCAGCCGATAATATATGTTGCCGTTCTCCTCTATTCGTGTCACCTGTCCCAAAGCTTCCAGGTATTGCAGATGAGCGACGGCTTCGCCTGCAGCAAACCATTTCTGGGGCGGCGGGAACAACTCCCAGTCCGTATAGCTGAGATCCCAGCGCATTCTTGCCGCCACTTCATAGGGAGTTAACCGGTTTTTGCCGAGTATGCCCGTAATATCATCGCTGCGCAGCCGGTGATGCTCCTTTAACTCGGCAATTCGCTTGCGCAAATCAGTTCCGGGATAACGATGCCCCGGAAGAAATAAACCGACATCAAGACTTGCGACTTTATCAAGGCTTGCCATATAGTCGGCAAGCGGGTTTTCCTCTGCCCAGGAAGAGATGTTAGGCGTAATTTTATTCAAAACATGATCGCCGGAAAACAAAATTTTGTATGTTGGTTCATACAGACACATGTGGCCGCGCGTATGGCCGGGAGTTGCGACGCAGCGAAACTTGTAGCGACCGGCTTTAATATAATCGCCATCGCGGACAGCAATAAAGGCGACCTCCCGGCGATTGCCATACCGAAAACCAGGGTGATGCTCAATAGCGGCTGCGGGCTCCGGAAAGCCGCAGCGGCGTGCATACTGCTCCATCCGGTTCCATTGTTCCATTGATTGATTCATGTTGTTGATAACATCGGCATCCCTATCGCTGGCGTAAGCCTTGGCGCCGGGCGCCATGAGCTCGCCGATTGCGCCGGAATGATCGGCATGCATATGCGTAAGGAAGAAGTCCACTTTTGAGACATCAAGGTTTAAATTCGCCAGCCCGCGGCGCATCGCCGCCAAACACTCCGCGCGGTTGAGCCCCACGTCGATCACCAGTGCCCGTTCCGCTCCCAAGACAATATAAGAGTTAAGCGCCTTGAGCGGGTTGTTGGGAATCGGGATTTCCAGATTATAAATGCCGCTGAACACTTCTTGCAAAGCTACAATCACGTCCTTACCGTTATTTCGACACCATTTTCTTTTATTCGTCAACCAGCGCAGGAATTCATGCAGAAAAAGCAGAATTTAACAAATAAGATTATATCTGTTGTTAATAAGGAGCAAACTGTGTGACCGAGACAAAAAAATCTTTAGCATTTGAAACCAACCAGTATTTTGCGGCTTTACACGAAACCGCGCTCCTGCTCATGAAACGGCTTGATCTGGACGAACTTCTCAAAATCATTGTGGTGCGCGCGGGGGAACTGCTTGGGACAAACCATGGTTATATCTATATGACAGACCCGGCAAAAGAAAGGCTAACCCGAAAAGTGAGCATCGGCCTTCTCCGGGAAAAGGCGGATCCTACGCGTCTGTGGGAGGAAGGACTTGCGGGCAAGGTGTGGGCAAGAGGAGAAACAATGTGGGTGGAAGATTATTCGCATTGGGGCGGCCGCATCAATCATCCCCACTGGGATCGCGTTAAGTCGGCTATCGCCGTTCCGCTTACCGTCAACAATACGGTTATTGGAGTGCTGGGCCTGGATTATTTTGATGAACCGCATCATTTTTCGCCGCAAGAACCGCTATTGCTCAGCCAGTTTGCCCAACTTGCCTCACTGGCAATCGCAAACGCTCAGCTTTACGAGGCAGCCCAAGCCGAAATCGCTATCCGCAAGCAGGTGGAAACGGCGCTCCTGGAAAAAGAACAGCAGTTGCGGAATATTACCGATAACATTTACGATATTGTTCTGAAAATTGATACGTCGCTGTTTATTGAGTATATTAGCCCCACTGTGCAAAACATTCTTGGCTATTCCCCGGACGAAGTCATTGGCGAGCCAGTTATGGAATTCATACATCCGGCCGATGTTGCCCAAGCGGAGCAGTCACTGCAAAAGCTGTTTACCTCTGGGGCTGTGACAAATATCGAGTTCCGAGCGATCAATGCCTGCGGCTGTGAAGTTTGGCTTGAAGCAAACGGTAAAACTGTGCCGGATGCACAGAAGAATATCAGCGGAGCAATTATCGCCGCGCGTGATATCACGGCGCGCAAACGGGCCGAAGAAAGGCTCCGCCTCTCTGAGGAGAAATTTTCCAAGTCGTTTCAATTCAGTGCTGAGGCGTTGATGATCACAAAGCTTGCCGACGGAACCATTATTGACGTAAACGGCGCCTTTGAACGCATTACCGGCTTCCATCGCAGTGAAATACTGGGGCGCACTACCAATGAGTTGCAGTTATGGCCGGAAAGCGCGCAACGTAGCGCTTTGGTGCAACATCTGCTAACCCGGGGAGCGGTGAGCAACCGTGAATTGCAGTTTCGGATTAAGTCCGGCGAGCTGCGCACCGGGTTGATTGCTGCCGATATCGTTCAACTTAATGGCGAAGCTTACATTGTAGGCGTCTTCCATGATATGACCGAACGGAAGGAGATTGAGGAGCGGCTTAGCTATCTGAGCAGCCATGACTATTTAACAGGCCTCTTCAATCGCGCTTACTTCGATGAGAGGATGCGCTACCTGGATAAGGTAAATTCCGTTTCCTGCGGTATTATTGTATGCGATACGGATGGTCTTAAACTGATTAACGACACACTTGGACACGATAAAGGCGACACGCTGCTGATTTTGACTGCCGAAGCCCTGAAGTATGCGGCAAGCGATAAACATACTGTGGCGCGCATCGGCGGCGATGAGTTTGCCATTCTGCTTCCCCATGCCACCACTTCTGAAGTTATTGCTGTTTGCCAAAAAATCAAAACCTATGTAGATGCCTATAATCAATCAACCACAGGCATCCATCTTAGCCTGTCGCTGGGGTATGCAGCCTCAGGCGCTGTGTCGGCCAACATTTATAATCTATTCAAGGAAGCCGACAACAATATGTATCGTGAGAAGCTTCACCGCAGCACAAGCGCCCGTAGCGCGATCGTACAGACAGTAATGAAGCTCTTAGAAGCCCGGGACTTTATTACCGAAGGACATGCTGACCGGCTGCAGGACCTTGCTTGCGACTTAGGCGCAGCCTTGGGCCTGTCTGAGCGCAGCTTGTCTGATCTGCGGCTGCTGGCACAATTTCATGATATCGGCAAGGTTGGAATTCCCGATCACATCTTATTTAAGCCGGGAAGGCTAACGGCCGAGGAAGCTGCTGTCATGCGCCGGCATTGCGAAATCGGCTATCAGATTGCTCAATCCTCGCCTGATTTAATTGCCATAGCGGAAGGGATCTTAAAACATCATGAGTGGTGGAACGGCTTAGGTTACCCGATCGGACTGTCAGGAAAAAATATTCCGCTGGAGTGTCGTATCCTCGCCATTGTCGATGCTTATGACGCAATGACCAACGACCGCCCTTACCGCAAAGCCATGCCGCATTTTGCCGCAATTGCCGAGCTAAAGCGCTGCGCCGGCAAACAATTTGACCCTGATTTAGTCAATAAATTTATCGAGTTGCGGGAAAACCGTCCGGTTCCATTCCGGCAAGCCTAGACGCATATTGTCTGGGTTTTTTTGTCGTAATATGTTTTTATATTATCAATTGTAAAAAAAAGGAAATTGCTACTGGCTGTCGAAAAACCTTTATACCGAGCTAAATGGAGGAGATGATGGCTATGCCGGAACAAATTTATCAATTGCTGTTAGATAGTATATTGCTTGCGGCAGTGCTCTATATTATTTGCGGCTTTTGTTGGCGGATTTGCGCCAAATACCTCTACTTTTTGCCCTCTCCTCGCTTTATGCCGCTTTCTACGCCTCGCAACCGCGCGTATTATGCCTATCCGGTCATTCGCTCCCTGCCGCTAAAGACGCATTGTGCGTTGCGACCGCTCTCGCGCCGCGGAATGTGTCCTGAAGGGATGGCTTTTTTCCGCAATCGCCGCTGCCAGACACTGGCGTTCCGGGTATAGCCGCATGGGAATTGAGCAGAAAATTATCATTAGGGTGGACACCACCACCGGATTACTTTACTGCGACATTACCAATTGCCCGGTTACCTGTGAGCATAAACTAATCATCGCACTGGACGCCTCGCGCCGGCTTATAATCTCAGTACAGCCTGTTTGCATATTAGAAAAGTTGTTGAGCGCTTCACAGCCGTGAAGCTTTTTTTAATTTTGGGACAGACTAAGGGTGGAGGTGACAACAATGGAGAATAGCAAAAAAACGCAACAGCAAAATAAACAGCAGGACAAAACCGTACCTGTCGCCGGCGATTTAAACATTCCCACCGAATGTGTCAGGAATTCTGTAGGGTCATCCAGGGAGGTACAGCCATGAATTTTGAAAACTACGCAAAATCAGAGAAACTGCGCGAAGCTTCCTGCGCCTCGCTGGATGCTTCGGAGCCTATCAGCGACGCCAAGTGCCTAAAGTGCGGCTTTAAGTGCATTGAAGGCATATCCTAGCCGGGAAAAACCCCGGCTTTTCTCTTTACTACCCGCAAACCACTATGTTATACTTTAATTGTTAAATATTTCCATTAATGGTGATTTTTGTGAATAGAACACTGGCACTAATCGGTGAGCTGAAATATCAACTGCAGGAGCTGGGATTTACCTATCCCCAGATTGAGGGCATTGTCCGCGATCTGGCGGGCACAGCTAATCTCGCCTCTCTGTCCCCCGCCCGTTTGGAACGACTGGCAAAGGAATTGGACAATTATGTATGGTTTAGCCGCAGATGCCGCTTAATGGGCTAAATATCATGGCTCCGGAAAAATCCGGAGCCAATAATCTTGTTATTGGGACAAAACCGGCGAAATCAGCCTGGTTTCCCCCGGCTGCATGACCATAACCGGAATGCCGAGTTTCTTTTCCACCGCCTGCTTAAACTCTTCCGGCGACTGTTTAATCAGCGGGTTGGTATTATAGTGCATTGGTATTACCATTTTGGGCTTTAACATGCCGACTGCCAAGACAGCGTCTTCGGCACCCATGGTATAATTGTCGCCGATAGGCAGCAGTGCATAATCAATTTTCTCCAGTTGACCAAGCAAGGCCATATCGCCAAATAGGCCTGTATCACCGGCAAAATAAACTTTAACACCGAAAAAACTGACAACAAAGCCGCAGGCTTCGCCGCCGGGAATGCCGGAGCCATGCAGCGCCGGCGTTACGCGCACATAGCCGAAATCAAAAGCCCGCTTGCCGCCGATGCCCATCGGGTGGACGGCAACACCTTGTTCTTTCAGCATTCGCGCCAGTTCGGCAGTCGTGACGACCATAGCTCCCGTACGCTTCGCAATCGCCACCGTATCACCCAGGTGATCCTGGTGGGCATGCGAAACAAGGATATAATCGGTGTCGATTTCTTCCGCCGCAGCCACTTTCCATGGGTTGCCAGATAAATAGGGATCAAAAATCAGCGTGGTGTCGCCTTTCTCCAAAGCAAATACCGCGTGTCCGTAATAAATGAGGCTTACACCGCCATCCTGAACCGGCGCGGCGCCTGCGACCCCGGCAGCCAGCGCCAGCACTGCCAGCGTCAGGTCAAAGAGCCGTTTGGAAAGAGGCACTCCCTGCGGGAAAAGGGGCATGATGGCAAGAATCCTGTACATGAAGCCAGCGGCAGATTCCGCTGTGTTCTATATTATAA
>JAOACF010000004.1:41126-41373 GCA_026417995.1 Negativicutes bacterium | reverse complement strand
CGAACGATGCCCGTATACCAAACAAGTGCGCCAGGATCCCGCCAAACAGCGGACCGATAATTGAGCCGGTAAGTGTCGCCGTCTGCATCAGCCCCAGGCTATATCCTATCCGTTCTTCCGGTACCGAAGAAGCGACAATCGTTAAAGATGCAGGAACAAATCCGGTTGAAATGCCGTGCAGTATCCTAACGGCCAACAGTTCCAGCGGCGACTTAACAAAGGCACCCAGACAATACACAAATGCCAG
>JAOACF010000004.1:0-41116 GCA_026417995.1 Negativicutes bacterium | reverse complement strand
GCCCCCAATAGGGAGCCATAACGGCGCTGACAAAAAAGGTGGAGGAAAAAATCAACCCCGACCAAAGACTGATATTCGTTTGATCAGCGCCCAAATCCAGTAAATACAGAGGCAGGAACGGAATAATCATCGTATAGGAAGAACTGGATATCAGGCAGCCGCACCAAAGCGACCACAAGTTTTTTCGCCAATTCACTTTGCTACCTCATGAGCTATATTAGCGCCCGCCGTATTAAATCTATTTCGCATAACCGCTGGCCATGGCCAGTAAGTAGCGGGCAGCCTCCAAGCGGCCGTATTGCTTTTCTATCGCTACGGCAATTACAATATCCGGGCCGAATTCACTGGCCTCGATGTCCTTCATGATGCTTTTTATCGCTTCCGGATGCTTCTCCTCCGGCAAATTCCGGGTAAAGACAATAGAATAAGTATCCGCCAGTTCGCGGTAGTATGCCTTCCTCCCTGCATCCGTCAGCGTCCCATTCTCATTAATTGCCGCAGCGGCGCAACTTCCCAGCAGCTTTTCGGCTAGCTGCCGGGATATCGCTATCCGATCGGGCTTGTGCTTGCCGTTGCCATCCTGTTTGATCAAATCGCTGAGAATAATCGCAGCGCGCTGGTGGACGCGACGCCAAGGCTCGCTCCTGTACAGCCGGAAACGCGTCAGCATATAGGCAGCGACAACGGCAAAAAAGGCATAAAACAGCCAATGCAGCCAGCCTTCCGCATAATAATATGCGCCGGCGCCAAACAGTGCGAACAGAATGATGCTCCCCCAACCAAACCCTAAATACCACGAAAAGTTCATGACGTCCCCCCATAGTTGCCCTAAAAATCATGATAGCACAAAAATCTCTGCTCCGCGAGGGCGGAGCAGAGCGCAAAAGCGTCATTTATTTGTGCGCTTGAACAATTTATCGGAAATTTTGTCATAATAGGAGCTCTGCATAAAAGCAGTAGCAACCATGATGAAGATTAGTGTGAGCGAAATCGGACTGGTAAGCATGTTGCCGAAGAATGCCGACACACTGCCGTGCTCCATCGCTACCCCCCGCCGGAAGTTGGTATCAATGATCGGGCTGAGAATAACCCCAAGCACCATCGCCGCGATCGGGTAATTATACCGCTTTAAGAAATAGCCTAAAATACCGAAGCCGATCATCCAGTAAATATCGGCGATGCTGTTTTGGATGGAATAGCCGCCGATAATTGTCAATACGACAATTATCGGAATAAGCACCGATTTGGGAATTTCCACGATTTTGGTAAAGATGCGGATACCGGTCATACCAAAGATATACAGGAAAATATTTGAGACAAACAGTGCCCCGACCAGAACCCAAAAGAATTCAGGCTGTTCGCGCATCAACATGGGGCCGGGACGCAAGCCGTGGATAATCAATGCGCCAATCAGCACCGCCGTTACCGCGTCGCCAGGGATACCCAGCGTCATCATCGGGATGATAGCGCCGCCGATCGCCGCGCTGCAGGCGGACTCAGGCGCAATCAGACCTTGATAGGCGCCTTGACCGAACGGCTTGGGATGCGGATTCTTAACCGTCCGCTTAGCATGGTCATAGGCCATCAGCGCGGCAATATCGCCGCCTGTCCCCGGCAGAGCGCCGATAATAACGCCAATCGTCGATGATCGCAGCGTAAGAGGGATGTTTTTGGCAATAACCTCCCAGGTGGGACGGATACGGGTAACCTGCTGCTTTACCGGCTCCACTTTGTCCTGCAGTTGCACCAGCGCTTCGGAAATGCCGAAGGTCCCGATCATAACAATTACGAAATTGATGCCGCCGAGCAGATAGCCGGTGTCAAAGTGCATGCGGCCTTGCCCCGTCTCGGGATCCATGCCGATAAGGCCTACGAGAATGCCGAGACCGGCAGTAATCATTGCCTTGATTAAGGAGCCGCCTTCAGTTAAGCTGCCGACCAGAAACATGCCCATAAAGGCCAGCAGGAAATAATCGCGCGGCATAAAGAGAATGGACAGCTTGGCGATCAGCGGGGCGAACAGGCAGAGGATGATAATACCGAAGAATTCGCCGATTACTGCCTGGGTAGTGCTAAGCCCCATGGCTTCGCCGGCAAGGCCCATCTTTGCCAGCGGATAGCCGTCAAAGCCTGATGCCACCGCTGCCGGCGCGCCGGGGATATTGAGCAAAATACCCGAACGGGCGCCGCCATAAACGCCGCCGCTGAAGATACCGATCATTACGCACAGCGCCGGGAGAACATCCCAGGAGAAGGTGAACGAAATCAACAGCGATACTGCCATAGTTACCGACAGGCCGGGAATAGCGCCGACATAAATGCCGACAAAAACCCCGGCAGCAATGTATGCGATGAGTTCCAGACTTGTGAGCGGTATTAAAAACCCTTCCAAACCATTAAACATCGTGTGTTTCCTCCTTCCCCGCTAAGGCAGTACGACCTGGAAGATCGTTGAAAAGATCAGTACCAATACAGCTACCGTGCTCACGGAAATTACAATCTTCCTGATCAGGTTTTTGCGTTCCAGGAGGTACATTGTGCCGACAAGAAAGAGGATACTGGTAGGAATAAAGGTCAGCGTTTCCACCAGCAATCCGTATAACGTGACCATAATCAGCAGGATTACTACGTCCTTATCAAACAAGAATGTAACAATGTCTTGGAATGTCCCCTCTTTATACCCCTGTCTGAGCAGATTGACGGCAGCAACAACTATTAATACAAGCATCAAGGCGGAAACCAGTTGGGGTATCCCGCCGGGGCCGCTGTAGTGTCCCTGAAACGCGCCGTCAAGGCGCAGCGAATCAAGAAACAAGGCCCCGAAAATGACAAAGAGGAGAGCAAGCATCTTAAGCTCGCCTTTTTTCTGCGGTTTCCCCTTTGGCGTGTGGGCGGTTTGTGCTTGTGGCAGTTCGGACATGCTTTGGCCCTCCGTTCAAACAAAATCGATAATTAAGGGAGGAACTTGAGGTTCCTCCCTCGCGCTCTTTACTTCGCGGGTTTCGGAATGTTAAACTTCTCGGGCGATTCTTTTGCGCCGCCGGCCTCATAAATCAGCCAGGCCATTTGCGATTGCCACTGAGCGGCAAAGTCTTTTGCTTCCTTGTCGGTGAGCCCCATCAGCGTCAAGCCGTTCTTTTGCGCATATTCCTGGAATTTAGGATCTTTGTACGCTACCATGTACGCATCAGTCAATTTCTTGATAACGTCTTCCGGCGTACCCTTCTTAACCCATACGCCATAGAAGAAGCCCGAGGCTTTCAGCACATCCTGGTAAGCGGGATTCAGTTGGGTGATTGCCGGAACTTCAGGGATAGCGGGATTTTGCTTGGTAGCCATTACGGCCAGCGCCCGCAGGTCGCCGTTTTTAATGTACTGAGTGGCCGCACCGACAGCCAAGCCGGTAACGTCGAGCTGCTTGCCAAGAAGTGCGGTCACCAGCGGGCCGTCGCCGTCAAAAGTTACGGGGTTAAAGGTTACACCCTCCACCTTTTTCAGGATAGCAGCAGTCACGTAAGGCTGGCCGCCAACACCGCTGATACCGATGGTCAGTTTGCCGGGGTTGGCTTTTGCCGCCTTGAGGAGGTCATCAAGCGTTTTATACGGAGAATCTTTCGGTACGACAATAACGGTAGAACCTTGAACTGCCAGCAAAATAGGCTCAAAGTCGTTATAAGACAGCTTGGAAAGGCCGAGGATCTGATAGAGCTGCGGATTTTCCGCATTCATGAGCAGGTTGTAACCGTCGGCTTTTTGGTCATAAACATACTGGGTAGCAATAGCACCGGCCGCGCCGGGCTTGTTAGAGAGAACGATTGATTTGCCAAGTTGCTTCTCAGCAATCGGCGCAAGGGTACGCATGACGTTGTCAGTGCCGCCGCCGGCGCCCCAGGCAATCGTACCGTTAATGTTAGTTGTCGGGAAGGCATCTTTTTTGGCAGTTGTGCCGCCGCAGCCGGCTGCGATCAGAGCAACCGTCACCAGAACTAATACTGCCCAGGCAAATTTTTTCGACATTACACATTCACCCCTTCAAAATTAAAACTTAGCATTAGAATTGTATTTCGAAGAAAAAAACTATCCTCCTTCCTTATTTGGCTGTTATAAAAAGATTGTTTACAAGTGTAAATTTCAGGCGCTATGCTCCCCTAAAATCCAGCACAATCTTGGCATAATTGCCTGAAAGGGCGTCAGCATAAGCTTGGCTGAATTCAGTATAAGGAACTATTTTCGACAATACGCCATCAGCAGGAAAGGCCGGATCGGACAAATAGGTTATCGCATCCTTAAAATCTTCTATTGTATAGATAATAGTGCCAAAAATAGTAATTTCGTTGCGCACGACATGGATTACCGGAAAATCAACCTGCTCGCCCGTAATCCCTATGACAATCAACCTGCCGCCCGGCCGTACCAACCGCATTGCCTGCTCAATTGACAGCTTCACCCCAGCTGCCTCAATGACAACATCAAACGCTTCTCCCTCAACGTCTTGCGGCAGCAATGTGCGAATATCACCGAAGCTTCTGGCCATTTGAAGCTTTGCCGGATTAATGTCTACTGCCGTGATCTTGCCGCCGAGGTAATTAGCCAGCGCTATTGCAAGCAATCCTTCTGTGCCGCAGCCTACCACTGCCACCGTTGTTTCGGGAGTGATCGCCGCTTTTTTGAGCGCATGCACAGTCACGGCAAACGGCTCGACCAGAACCGCCTTTTCATCCGGCAGATATTGAGGAATTTTTACAACAAACTTGGCGTCGGCAATAACCTCACTGCCAAATACACCCGGAGCATTAATGCCAAATGACTTCTTTTCCCGGCAGATATTTGTCTGTCCCTGACGGCAAAGTTTACATTGCCCGCAGAAGGTATTGGGGAAAATGACAACTTTATCGCCGGCCTTTAAGGATGAGGCGCTTCCGGCCGCAACGACAACACCGAGCGCTTCATGTCCGGGACGGGACGGGTATTTTGCATAGGCAATGCTTCCTTTATAAACCCGAAGATCAGAACCACATAGTCCCGCGTATAAAATTTTGATTTTTACTTCGTTGCTTTGCGGCGCCGGGAGCGGCGAACTTACCCGCAGCGTGAGCTCACCGGGCTTTTCCAGATATAGTTCCTGCATGCTATTCGCCACCTATCGTTTTTTCCACAATGGCTAGAACCGTCTTGAGATCTTCAATCGGCACCTGCCCGGGCGCAGACGCCTGAGACCCCACGCCAAAGGTTAGCGACGAGCCAAAAACGCCGCCGACCATCCGGCTGATTGCGCCATATTTGCCCATAGACATTGTAATCAGGGGTATTTTATGCTTGGCTTTGGCTTCAAGCGTTGCACTCAGCATGGTTAGCACATCCTGCAGATTTTGCGGCATCACGGCAACTTTGGCTACATCCAGCCGGTAGGCTTCGGCGGCGGCAAACTTTTGCGCCAGTTCTTCCCTTTCAGGCGTGAAACTAAAATTGTGATAGGAGCCGATGATCTTGGTTCCGGTGACTGCCGCGGCGCTTTGCAGGCGCTCGATGTGAGCAGGCAGATTGCTTAGCTCGCAATCGACGTATTCTATCTTAGTATTTTGGCAAATGGCAATGTTTAATTCGATTGCCTGTTCAGCCGTGAGCGGTATCGGCTGGCCTCCTTCGCGCAGCGAGCGGATCGTAAAAATAACCGGTATTTCGCCGGCAATCTCTTTAATACTGTTAGCAACGGCAACAACCTCTGCGGTATTTGCAATTGCTGCAAAGAAATCTGCCCGCCACTCGACAATATCGGGCTTTTTAATCAGGACCTCTCTCAGTTCCTGTAAAATCGCCTGTTTGCTTTTTGCGACCAAAGGGGTACAAACAAGTGGTTGTTTTGTTTTACCAATTAAATGATTCATATAATCCTCCTGCCGCAAACAGAGTTTGTGAAAAATTGGCGCTTATATTTACGCGCCGCATGTATCCCACGCAGACGAGCAAACGACTGCGTGGGATATGCGTTGCCGTAAGCTACTCCTATTTGCCCGGTCTGGGAATGCCGACTCTTTCCGGCGAAATTTTGGCCGCGCCGATGTCATGCAGCAACCAGGAATGCTGTGCACGCCAGGTTACCAGATACTGTTTGGCCTCTTGTCCGCTGATACCCAGCGGTATAATACCGCTTTTCTTCATGAATTCCTGGAATTTGGGATCCTGATAACCCTTGCCGAAGGCTTCGCTCAGCCGTTTGATAACGTCTTCCGCCGTTCCTTTCTTTACAAATACTCCGTAGAACGGACCAAATGTTTTCAAACTCTCCTTATACTCTGGCTTCATCTCGCCCAGTACCGGCACGTTAGGCAGGATGTCCACCGGGGAGTTAGCGATTAACGCCAAAGCTTTGAGATCGCCGGTTCTTATATATTGGGCCACTGTCCCAACGCTGATCGCTGCTGCGTCTACCTGCTTGCCCAGCAACGCCGTTACCATTGGGCCTTCACCGTCATAATTGACAAAGTTTGCCTTCACATTTTCCTTTTGGAGGATAAGCGCTGTAGCCACCTGCGGCAAACCGCCGGCACCGGTTGCGCCCATATTGAATTTGCCGGCATTTTGCCTCAGGGCCTTGACAAGATCTTCATAGCTGTTAAGCGGCGAGGACTTCTCGGCGACAAGCACCGCTACGCCTTTGCCGAACAGCATGATTGGCTCAAAATCGTCATAATCAAGTTTGGATAACTCCAGTACTTTGTAAAGCTGAGGGTTTTCCGCACCGTACAACAAGGTATAGCCGTCATTTTTTTGGTCGTGAACGTACTGCATGGCGATAGCGCCCGTTGCGCCCGGCTTGTTGGCGAGAATAATGCTTTTGCCCAGTTCCTTTTCGACCATCGGTGTGATGGAGCGGGAAACATTGTCCATGACGCCGCCGGCACCCCAGGTAATTATACCGTTGATGTTATTTGCCGGGTAGCCGCCTGCCGTCTTTGACCCTGCTTCTTTCTTCTGTCCGCCGCAGCCGAGTACCAGTATGCCGGCAAACACCATAAGCGCTAACAAACTGAATAGTTTTTTCCCTGACACCATAAATACAACTCCTCATCCTTAGAATATAGTTTTGCGCTAAATAGTCCTGACGGAGTTTCCCCTCACCTCCTCAGCATGCCGCGTAGCTGCCAACGAAAGTATCAGCCACGCCGGATGACTGTCTAACAGTTGAATTCGAGCCATATTCTCTCCTGCTCGCTTAAGTCGATGTCTAGCGCGGTAAGACTGTCAATCAATTCCCCGGGCGTCTGCGGCCCTATCACCGCGCCTGTAGGAAAAGGCTGCTGCAGAACATAGGCTAAAGCGATATGATTGGCGGTAATGGCGTCGCCTTTTTGTTTCGCCAAAGAACGGGCGCGCTCCAAGCGCTCCCAGTTTGTTTCATTGTAATACACCCTGGCAATGTCCGGGTTCGGGCAATGGTCGCGTGTATATAGCCCGGTGAAAAAACCGCTAGCCTGTGATGCCCAGGAAAACAGCGCCAGTTGGCGCTCCTCGTGCCAGCGGGCGTACGCACGGTCAACATATGTGCATCCTTCCCAGCGCGGCTCGTTAATAACGGCCAAGCTTAAGCTTGGACTATTGACAACAATGCCTGAATATCCTTTGCCGGCGGCGTATTCATTGGCCGCGGCAATGCGCGCGGTGCTCCAGTTGGAAACGCCGTACGTTTTAATCCGCCCTTCCCGGCGATGCAGCTCCAGCACATCCATCAAATCAGCTACGGGAACTTCCTGATCATCCCGGTGCAGCAAATAAATATCAAAATAGTCCAGATTCATGCGTTCCAAACTTTCTTTTAGATCAGCAGTAATAATCTCCGGCTTCACTCTATGCTTTTCCGGGTAATGGCGGCCTTGCTCATCGACAAAGTGGTGACAGCCTTTATTGATGACAATCATCTCCTGCCGGTTATGCCGCTCTTGCAGCCACATGGCGAGTACCGCTTCGCTCTTGCCCGCGCCGTAAATGCGGGAAGTATCTAAAACATTCCCGCCGGCTTCTCTATATGCATCCAAAATCCCGAAGACGGCCTGCTTCCGCTCCGGTGTAAATGCCGAAGTCCCCAGCACAATCTGCGAGCACTTTAGTTCCAGGCCTGGAAGAGAGATGTATCGCACGGCAGCCATCCTTTCCCGTTATGAGATCAAAAACTCTATATTCTAAATTTTATATCAAATAATTATGCACTTCAATTTATAATTACGATATAATTAATAGACAGACACGATAAATAAAAGGGGTGGCGGGAATATGGATTTAACCCAGCTCGAATATGTCGTTCAAGTTGCAACTCACCGGCATTTCAGCCGCGCTGCCGAAGAAATATGCATTGCCCAATCGTCACTCTCCCAGCAGATCGCCAAACTGGAAACAGAACTCGGCGTCAAACTGTTCAACCGGACAACCCGTACCGTGCAACTCACCGCCGCCGGCGCAGAGTTCATCCTCCATGCCCGGAAAATCCTAGCGGAAATCGAGGCGGCCCGCCAGAGCATGCAGGCGCATGTGGGTTTAACTAAGGGTACGGTAAATCTGGGGGCAATCACCACCCTGGAAAGTATCAACTTCGTCTCGCTCATTACTACCTTTCATAAAAAGTATCCGGGCCTACATCTCAACATCAGCCAAAACGGAAGTTACAAACTTACGGAAATGCTCCGTGCGGCGGCCATCAATGCCGCGATACTCACTCCGCCAACTAATATCGTCAGTGATGATATCGAATATTACAAATTAGCAGAAGATGAGTTTGTCCTCGTTACTTCCCCCGACCATCCCTTTGCCGGCAAACCAGTGCTAGACCTCGCAGAAGCCCGCGGGGAAAACTACGTTTTCCCCAGTCCCGACCAGAGCATCTACAATATCTATTACCAGGCTTGCCTGGACGCCGGCTTCAGCCCCAATATCGTCTGCCAGTGCAGTCATTCCGAAACAAGCCTCGCGCTTGTTTCACAGGGAATGGGGATTGGGCTTTTCCCGCTGGAAGCAGTAAAAGTACCCACTCCTTATCCGGTTTCTTATTGCCACCTGAATAAGCCGATCAAAAAGCTTATCGCCCTGGCACTGTTAAAAAATACTTACCAGCCGCCGGCGGTGAGGGTTTTTTGCGAGTATGTACTGGCGGCAACGGCGCGCAGCCGCTAAGCAAGCACTCGAAAAAAGGCCTGGGACGAATGCTCGTTTCCAGGCCTCCGGCTCATTTTGTTAGCTATGGGCCGACACCTTGCGGTGCGCTTTCTCCCGCAAGCGCAAGTTATCAATGATAATTTGCGATACCTCCCAGGGGGTTCGCGTGTTGGTATCTACATAAAGATCGGCTATCTGATATTTGGGCGCACGGTCTGCCAGCATTTTCACAATGACTTGCAATCTGTCCGGCTTATTTAACAGCGGCCGGGGAATGTTGCACTGCTCGAGCCGGCGCAAGATTACCTCAGGCGCTGCTTGTAAAGCAATTATCATGCTGTCGCGCTTTAAATTGGCGACATTGTCAGCAGCAAGCACCGCTCCGCCACCGGTGGCGATCACCGCGTTGCTGTGCTTCATTACCCGTTCAATGGCGTACTTTTCCTGTTCGCGGAAAAAAGGCTCGCCATGTACGCTGAAAATTTCATTTACACTCATGCCGCAAGCCAATTCTATTTCTTCATCCACATCAATAAATTTCCGGTTGAGACGTGAGGCAAGAATCTTGCCGGTAGTGGTTTTACCCGTCCCCATAAAGCCGATGAGAATAATGTTGTTCATTGCCTTCCTCTCATTTGCTGCAAGTTGCTGAAGCGCTCCGGCCAAATAGGGCATCCCTATCGGTTTCCGGACAAACTTCTGATTGGCCATCACTGTTAATTTTACCATGCTACCATCCTCCAAATACTATAAATAAATTAAAAAATCCCGCCCCTCTTGCAGGGACGAGATTTGACTCCCGTGTTACCACCCAATTTGTATCACTACCACTTCAGATACGAGAAGATAACTCTTCCGATATCCTATCCCTGTAACGGCGGCGCCCGGCTCAGCCTACTGCCGGCGCTGCCGCCGGTTTCAGCCTGCTACTCAAAGGTGTATTTCACTGCCGCCATCGTCCGGTTTCCACCTGCCACCGGCTCTCTGACACCAAGCTGAACAGTTACTTATCCTTGTCATTGTATTTCATTTATTTATTAGTGAAATTTTATCATACACTTCTTTAGAAGTCAAATATAACTTTACACCTTTACACGCGACACAAAATCATCCTGTCCTATGCTTTGACGCAGATGCCAGCCGTATCGTCTGCAGCCGCTTCCGGTTCTTCCGCCGGCATATCTACTTGGGGTTTAGGGAGCATGAATGCCGCAGCAACCGCGAGAAGCGGCAAAAAAGCGATCAGGGTGAAAGTTGCTTCTATGCCGTACCTGTCAGCAATACGTCCCAGTATCGGTGCAGCCGTTCCGCCAATACTGACTGCCAGACCTAGGGTAATGCCGGAAGCAAGTCCCATATGATTGGGCAGGTACTTCTGGCCGATCACCACCATTGGGCTGAATGAGGCGAATAATGCAACCGCAATGGGTAGCAGCAGCACTGTGGCGAGGAAAACATCACGCACCTGGATAAAAATCAGAAGTGTGGGCAGCAGCAAGATAAATGCGGCGCGAACTACCTGGCGATGGCCGAACCGGTCGGCGAGTCGTCCCGCAATAAGGCTGGCGATTGCCCCCACGATAAAAATGATGGTCAAGATACTGCTCCCTGCTGCCGGCGACTGGTGCAAAACATGGATCCAGTATAGCGGCAGAAAGGTATTTAAGCCAAAAACGATAATCGACCGCAAGGTGATGGCCAGCGATAACCGGAAGAAAGAACCCCACTCGTCGGTCGGCGCCGGCATTGACTGCATCTTGTTTTCCTGCGCCGCCCCTTGCAATCGACAGCGCTCGCTAACGAACAGTGCGGCTACCAGAAGCGCCGGTACGGCTAACACTAAAGTTCCCCCAAGCCCCCAGGTGCTGACAATTCCCACGGCGGCCAAAGGCCCGAGGGCATTGCCGACATTGCCGCCGGCGGTAAACGTGCTTACGCCGGCCCCCTTTCTGTCACCGGAAATATGGTTAGTCAAGCGAGCGGCTTCGGGGTGGAACGCGGCCACGCCCACACCGCTTACGGCTACTGCGCAAAACAAGAGCCAATAGTCAGAAACAAGACCTGTGGCGGCAAGACCGGCACCTGCGAGGAAGGTGCCTGCGGGCATGATAGCGAACATCGGATAGCGATCGGCTAAGTATCCAAGCAGAGGCTGCACCAGCGAGGCGAGAATATTGGCCGCGAAAACAAGCCCCGCAGCCGCCTCAAAGCTAAGATTGTGGGCCGAAATTAAAAATGGCAGCAGCCCCGGCAGCAAGCCCTGGTTCATGTCCGTATACAAGTGGCCAACTGTCAGGATAGCAAGACCGCGATTTTTCACGCTAAAATCCCCCTCTCACCCAGCGAAATCACCGCTACAGATAAACAATTGATTTACCGTTTAATCTCAGGTATGATTATATCAGAGTACATACTATATTAAAAATATCTAGTTTATTTGTATTATATATGTTAAAAGTCTGGAAACAAGGAGACATGCCCATGGATATCAGACAATTGCGCTATTTCCTGGCGATTGCCGAAGAAGGACAAATCAGCGGCGCGGCTAAACGGCTGCATATTGCCCAGCCGCCGCTCAGCCAACAGCTCAAACAGCTGGAAACCGAGCTGGGCGTCCAGCTCGTGGAGCGCGGAAGCCGTAAAATCCAGTTGACTGAAGCCGGGCGCGCGCTGCGGAACCGGGCTGAACAGATATTGGATTTAGTGAATACTACCGAAAAAGAAATAAAAGAATTCGACGCGGGCGTGAAAGGCACCCTGGCCATCGGTACCGTGGCTTCGGGCGCTGTTCCTCTGGCTGAACACATCCGCAGTTTTCACGCGCAATATCCCGGTATTGACTATTTGCTGTGGGAAGGTGAAACCGAGAGGATTATCCGCCTGCTAAATGACGGCGTAATTGAAATTGGCCTTGTACGTCTGCCGGTCGACACAGCCGTATTTGATTCCATACCTCTGCCCAAGGAACCGCTGGTAGCCGCCATGAACAGCAGTTGGGCCGAAGACTGCGATGCACCCATTCCCGTTACCGGACTGGCGCAAAAGCCGCTCTTAATTCACCGGCGCCATCAGGCCATGATTATGAAAACCTGCCGGGAAGCCGGGTTTGAACCAACGATCTTGTGCAAGGCTGACGATCCTCGTTCCATTCTGGCCTGGGCTGACGCCGGCATTGGCATCGCCATCGCCACCGCGTCATTGGCCCGCCTCTTCCCCAGCCCCAGCCTGCGTTACCGCCAGATCGACGCTCCTGACCTCGAAACGGCGGCAGCCGTAGTTTGGCTGCGCAACCGATACTTGTCTACGGCCGCGCGCCATTTCTTAGATACGTTTAGACCGTAAAAGATAAGTCTGAGCAATTGCTCAGACTTATCTTTTATGCGATCTTACTTTTCACATTCCGGGTCATAGAATTCGCCGAACAGTTCAGCGTCAGAAGGTCTGTCCTCCGGAATCGGACGCGATACCCAGGTGGTGTTCATGTAATGTTTGAGATGAACGTTTTCGGAGGTTATGTTGCCGCCCCAGGTGCCGCAGCCCAAACTGGAAGTCATCGGCATGCCATTGTTGAACGCTCCGGCGTTGGCTTTGGACTGGGGCTGACGGACCATAATCCGGCTTACCGGCGCGGCAAGAGCCAGTCGATGAATATGGTCGTCATTAAAGGAGTAGATGCCGACCGAGTGTCCTTTACCGCCGACTTCGTAGATGGCCCGCATCATATCCAGCGCATTCTCGAATTCGCCCTCATACTTATACACGGCAAGCAGTGTGGTGAGCTTTTCGCCGGAGAAAGGATACTGTTTGCCGATACCGTCGCCCCTTACGATGATAAACTTGCGGTCAGCCGGAATGCTGAATCCGGCAATCTCAGCCATCTTCTGCGGTGCCAACGCCACGGTTTTGGGCAAGCGGTGTCCCTCTTCATCCCACATTACCGCACGCAGCTTGGCTTTTTCCTCTTCATTCGCCAGATAGCCGCCTTCTTGTACAAGCGCTTCCAGCATTTTGTCAAAGATGCTCTCATGGATAATAAGATTGCCGTCCGCCGAACAGCCTGAGCCAAAGTCGGAAGTCTTGCTCAGCATAGTGTTGCGGGCCGCTTCCTTAACGTCAGCCGTTTCGTCAATAATCATGGTCGCATTGCCGGCGCCGACGCCGTAGGCAGGCGTTCCCGAACTATAAGCAGCTTTTACCATATCTTTGCCGCCGGTGGCCAGCACGAGATCGGCGCGGGCCATAAGCGCTTTGGACATGGGAATATTCACCTGAGTCAGGCATTGCAAAATGTCAGCAGGGGCGCCTTCCCGCTCCAACGCTTCCCGCATCAGGCGCACCGTTTCAAAAGTAGTCTTTTTGGAACGGGGGTGCGGCGAGAAGATAACGACGTCGCGCGCCTTGATGGCGTAAATGGCGGTACCGGCGGGAGTAAGGTCCGGGTTGGTAGTGGGAACTATCGAGGCAATAATGCCTACGGGTTTAGCATATTTTACGATGCCCTTTTCCGGTATCTCCTCAATAATGCCGATACTCTTTTGCCGCAGCGCGTCGCGGAGCACGCCGCGGATTTTGAAGCGCTTGTTCATGCGGCTTTCCGGATCTCCCAGACCGCTTTCTTCAATACCCATTGCCACCAGACGGGTGAAAGTCTTTTTGTTGGCCACCGCCCAGGCAACCGCCTGACAGAGACGGTCAACCCTGGCCTGATCATAGCTTTCAATGATTTTAAGCGCTTTCTGCGCTTTTTCAAAAGCCGCATCAAGCTCGGCTTGTTGTTCTTTGGTTAGTTCGTCTGCCATGTTTTTCCCTCCGTTTGGTCTTTAATTTCTGTCGCTTTAAGCCCGCGGGCGAGCCGCGAGATAAGCCTTGGCCGCTTCGATGCAGCGAAACGCGTGCTCGGCGAAACCCATTTCCTTCATGCGCTTAAGATTAGGCAACTCGATCGAGTAAGGCACTTCAGGTATGCGGTTAATAATAGCGGCGACATCAATGCCGCCTTCCTCGCCGACATACAGGCGGGCTTCCCGCAGAATGCGGGTCATTTCATCTTTTTCCGTCGGTATTTCTGCCGGCGCATCGCAAAGGTGGACAAAACGGAACCACTCGCGGGGAACGGCATCCAGGTCCTCCACCCTGTCACGCGAACGATGGAAGTGGTGAACGTCGATCATCAGGCCGGCATTGTCACGCTTTACGCTGCGAAGCACGTCAAGCGCGCCGGCGAGATTGTTAACGCTGGCAATTGGCACGAATTCGAGCTCAACCGTCAGGCCAAATTGCTTAGCCAAATCACAAACCTCGCCAAATTTTTCGATATAGTAGCTGCGGTCATTGGTCCAAATGCTGCTCAGAACATGGCGTCCGCCAAGCTCAGCGGCGATTTCCATGGCAGGGAGATATTTTTTCGGATCCATGCCGTCATGGATACGCGCCAGCTCAATGTCCAGCAGCTTAAGGCCGGTAGCGGCAAGCGCTTTTTTCGTTTGTTGATACAGTTCTTTATTTTCCGCCAGCGCGAAATTAGGCTCTCCGGGAAGGCCCATCAGAATGGGACGAAGACTGACGAAATCATAGCCGGCCCGGGCGGCGATATATGTTTGTTCAGGCGGAGGACAACCGGGAACGGTAAGGTAGGCTAACGAAAATTGTGGGGCCACGGTTCTTCCTCCTTAGTTGGTGCTTACATGGTGCACTTTTTTGCCGGGGGAGTAGATGTCCATGATATTCCAGTGACCGGCGGTGGGCACCGGGTTGTTGATCATAGTCACATCAAGCACATACGGCTTATTGGACTTGATTGCCCGCTCAAGCGCCGGCTTAAATTCGGCCGCGGACTGGATCTTTTCGCCCTCTACACCGTATGCTTTGGCAATAGCGGCGTAGTCAGGCGAGTAAGGCTGACCGTCTTTCTCAAAGAGGGTGCCAAAAGTAGTATCATAGTGCGCTTTCTCCAAACCGGCGATCGTGCCGAATGCCCGGTTGTTCATAATTACAAAAACGGCCGGGATATTTTCAACAGCCGCAGTCGCTAAAACTGCCGGATTTTGGCCAAAGCCGCCGTCGCCAATCAGCGAGACAACCACCCGGTCAGGAGCCGCGATCTTCGCGCCTAAAGCCGCCGGTGAACCAAAGCCCATGGTAGCGTAGCCGCCGGGAGTGAGAATCGACCCTGGTTCGTAGATGGGGAACTGTTGGCCAACGCCGTTTTTGTTCCAACCCACATCAGTGGTAATAATGGCATTGCGCGGCAGTACGGCACGCACATCGGCCAGAATCCGCTGCGGCATCATCGGGAAAGCGTCGCTTTCTTCCAGCGCCTTGTTGCTGTCCTTGAATTCGGCGCGGGCTTTGGCAATAGCCTCCTCCATAGCGGTATTTTTCTTGCCTTGCGGATAGAGTTTTTTAGCTACCCGGTTCAGTACGGTCAGCGCTTGTTTCAGGTCAACGGCGGCGCCGATTTCCACCGGATAGTTGCGGCCGATTTCGCTCGGGTCAATGTCGATATGGATGAGCTTGGTCGGCGGGAAGTTAAAGGTATACTCCGGATACCAGGAGCTCGAATCCGCCTCCTTGAAACTGGTGCCCAGGCCAAGGATATAGTCGGCACTGCGGCAGGTATCATTGATGAACTTGGTACCCCAGAAACCGGTCATGCCCAGCACCAGCGGATGATCGTCAGGCACCACGCCTTTGCCCATAAGCGAGTGCGCAACCGGAATGCCCATATGATCGACAAATTCTTTGAGTTCTTGCGCCGCATCGGCCAGGATTACGCCGCCGCCCGCATAAATAACCGGGCTCTTGGCTTCACCCAGCGTCTTGACGATTTGCGCCGCAACCCCTTCGTCAAGGGTAGGCTTATGAATGGTCTTGGCATTAAGATCAAGGCGCTCGAACAAAGCAACATCAATCTCTTGGGAGAAGATATCCATGGGAACGTCAACAAGAACCGGGCCGGGACGGCCGGACTCGGCCAGCGTAAAGGCCTTTTCCATGATTTCCGGCAGCAGGTCAGGACGGTCTACCCGCCAGGCGCGCTTGACAAACGGACGATAGATTTCCCACTGGGAGGCGTCAGCATGGAGGTTGACTTCCTGATGCGGATGCTTGCCGAAATAATGGCTGGGTACGTCGCCGGCGATAACTACCATCGGAATGGAGTCAAGTGCGGCGTTGGCAACGCCGGTGGCGGCGTTGGTAAGACCCGGGCCCAAGTGGCTGAGAACAACGGATGCTTTTTTGGTAACACGGGCGTAGCCGTCTGCGGCATGAGACGCAATTTGTTCATGCCGTACATTAATAAAGCGAATTTTTTCGCTTTTGGACAGCGCGGCAAGCACTGCGATGTTGGTGTGTCCGCATAAGCCAAAGATATGCCTGATGCCGCGTTTTTCCAGATACTTAACAAGCTGGTTTGCTACTAAATCCTTCATCCGAATCCCCCTCATGTTTATTGATCAGACGCTATTTTTAAACGGCTTCATACCGATGCGCAGGGGCAGCGGGCGGCACGCGTTTTGTTACCGCCTGCTGCATTGTTTCAAACGATACGGCGCCTGTTACTGTGACCGAAAGGCCAAGAAAGGTAATGTTGGCGGTCTACTCTTTGCCCTTAACCAGGTCGCTGCACTTGCCGGCCTTGAGGATAAAGCTTGATGTCTCATGGCCAATGATTTCACGCACGCTGCGGCCTATCGCCAGCACCTTGTCGAGGTCGTAGCCGGTCGATACGCCCATTTCGTGCAGCATATGGATAAGGTCCTCGGTAGCAATATTGCCGGTAGCGCCAGGCGCAAACGGACAGCCGCCCAACCCGGCGAAGCAGGCGTCAAACCGGTCCATCCCCGCCATCATGCCGGCTATGACGTTGGCCAGCCCCATGCCTCTGGTGTTATGGAAATGCAGCACCCAGGTAATGTCCGGAAATTCAGCCTTTACTTTCTGGCAATAGTCGTATACCTGCCGGGGGTTGGCCATGCCGGTTGTATCGGATAAAGACAGTTCCTTAACGCCGATCTCTCGGAAACAGGCAATAACGGACAGCACCTGCTCCAGCGGCACGCGGCCTTCAAAAGGACAGCCAAAGGCAGTTGATATCGCGCCGGATAACTCCATGCCGTGCGCCGCCGCGAAGTTTGCACAATCACTAAAACCGCGCACGACTTCTTCCGGAGTTTTATTGATGTTCGCCAGTGAATGCGCCCGGCTTGCCGATGCCGTTAATTTGGCTTTTTTCAAACCGGCGGCTTCGGCCCGCTCCAGGCCTTTCAGGTTGAGCACCAAAGCGCGATATTCCACTCCTGGGATTTGCTTAATTTTTTTGGCGACTGCGTCAGTATCCGCCATTTGCGGTACAGCTTTCGGATGTACAAATGAGCCGATTTCGATAATTTTTGCTCCGGCCTCAACTGACCGCTCGATAAGTTCGACTTTCTGCTCTACGGAAAACATGGTTTTCTCGTTTTGCAGCCCATCGCGGGGGCCCACTTCACACACGATTACATGGGACGGCCATTGTGATGCGTTTATCCCGGCGCTCATTCGCCCATCACCTCAAGTTAGCTTTTGCTGGATTACCTGTATATTCTGAATTATAGCAAACAGTTTTTTATATGAAAAATACTTATATTGTCTAACCCCTATACGAAATTGATATGCCCGCCTCCCCTCGCTGCGAGGTCAACCCCGAAATGTCATTGCCCTGGCAAATTTAGTGATCCGGATGCTTCCGGGGAGTAAAGCGGCTAACATGAAAAGATTTTTTTACGGACCAGCTTTTCCGCAGCCGCTGCTATACTTGCTGCATCCATATGATACCTGGCATACAGTACCTCACTCGGCCCGGATTCGCCGAATACATCGGGAATGCCGATACATTTGACCATACAAGGATATTTTTCCCCCAGTACTTGGGCAACTGCCGAACCAAGTCCACCGATGATAGAATGATCCTCGATGGTGACTACTGCATTTGTTGCCTTGGCCGCTTCCAAAACCGCATCCACATCCAGAGGTTTAAGTGTGCTCATATCGATGACGCGGGCTTTGATTCCTCTCGCTTTAAGGGCAACAGCCGCATCTAGCGCCTTTTGCAGCATGATGCCGGAAGAGATTAGCGCTACGTCGTCGCCATAGCTGCGAACCGTAGTTGCTTTGCCCAACTCGAAACGGTAGGACGTGTCATAGATCACCGGAGACGGGTTGCGATGCAGGCGTACGTACAGAGGACCGTTGAATTTTACCGCCGCATGGGCAATAGCACGAGCCGCGACCGCATCGGCGGGTTGAATAATGGTCATATTAGGCAGCGATCGCATAATAGCTACGTCCTCTACCGCAGCGTGGGTCGCTCCATCCTCTCCAACCTGCAAGCCGGTATGGGTGCCGACCACAGTGACGTTGAGTTTAGGATAGCAGACATGATTCCTCACCTGCTCGCAGCAGCGCAAAGTAACGAACACGGCGAAAGTGCAGGCGAACACCTTAAAGCCAGAGGCCGCCAGACCTGCCGCCACGTTAATGAGATTCTGCTCGGCGATACCGATGGAATACGAGCGATCAGGGAATATCACCCCAAAATTTTCAATGCCGCAGGCCTTAGTGTCTGCGTTGCATACCACAAAGTCTCCATTGGTTTTTGCAAGTTCTAACAACTCCTTGCCGAAAACAAATCTGGTAGCTACCTCCATCATTCAGCCACCCCTTCTATTTCGCTTAGAGCCTGAGCCAGTTCTTCATCGCTGGGTACTGCACCGTGCCATTTGGCCACGCCTTCCATATATGAAACACCCTTGCCCTTGATAGTCTTGGCTAGTATCACTACCGGTCCTTCGCTAGCTTTGGCGTAGTTTAGTGTAGCTACAATCTGCTCCATGTCATGACCATCCAGCTCCAACACCTTCCAGCCGAAGGAGCGCCATTTATCAGCTAGAGGCTCAATATTCATCACCTTGTCTGTAGTATCGATAATCTGTAGGCCGTTCACGTCGATGATAGCTACCAAATTAGTCAATTTATGGTGAGCAGCGCACATGGCAGCTTCCCATACCGCGCCTTCCTGACACTCGCCGTCGCCCAGCATAACGAACACCTTATAATCTTTCTGTTTCACTTTCCCGGCGATGGCCATGCCTACGGCGCAGCCGATACCATTGCCCAGCGAGCCGGTGCTCATATCTACTCCGGGGCACTTGTTCATATCAGGATGCCCCTGCAACTTACTTCCGTATTTACGCAAGGTGGCCAGCTCCGCCACTGCGAAAAAGCCGCGCCGGGCCAGACAGGCATACAGTACTGGGCAGCAATGCCCCTTAGAAAGAATGAACCTATCCCTATCCTCCCACCGGGGACGTTCCGGGTCCACATTCAATATGTTGAAATACAATGCTGTGACGATGTCTGCAGCGGATAGGCTACCGCCAGGATGGCCGGAACAAGCCGCATGAACCATTTTTAAGACGTCTGTGCGGATGGTTCGAGCCATCCCTTTTAATTCAGGAACTTGGAGTTTGGGAAAATTAGCCATTGTATTTCTCCTTTGTCTACTTATGATCTTCTTCGCACATCTTCTTGACTTTCTCGATGACTGCATCCAAACCTGTGTAGAAACTGCATAATACCGGTGTCTTTACCCCCGTTAAATCAGGCAGGAGCGCCCGCATACTGACCTGGGCCATAACTATGGCGTCATAGCCCTGCGCATCCAGTTTGCGGATACTTGCGATAAGTATCTCATTGTGCCGCTTACTGTCCCCCGCAGAAAGAGCTTCCCATGCGGACTGGTCGATTAATTCCGTAAATTTAATCTCACGGCCCATCTTTCTGCCATATCGCTCAATAGCTCGCCGGCTTGGCCCCAATGCGGTGGGAAGAGTCGCGATCAATGCTATTTTGCCGCCAATCTCTGCTGCTTGCTTGGCCATTGGATCATCTATTTTTACCACCGGCACAGATACCACGCTTGCGTAAAAATCCGCGACCTCTCCCACCGTGGAGCAAGAATTAAGGATCAAATCTGCGCCCATGGCTTCAGCCGCCATTGCATAGAGCACCATGCGCTGAATCACAGGCTGAGTCGGTTCACCCGCTTGACGAACATCTGACAGTAACGAACTGTCCGTAATAAAATCTATACGGATTCCCGGTAAATGCTTTTCAAGGTAGGCAATAGTGTCTTCTCTCTTAGCAAAGCTTGTCTGTAATACAACGATGTGCTTCTTATACTCCATAGAAATTCCCCCTCCGTGCTTCCGAATGTTTTCAACTTTTTCATTTGCGGATATTTTTTGCTTTCAGTATAAAAGCGCCGCATGAAAAAAGGAAATAATCCTTTTTTATACCCCTATAGAAGCTTTCTATTTAGCAGTCCCACATTCATTGATGGTGCAGTGCAGGGCAAAACTAATTGGAAAATCACCGAAAACTTCTATGTGTATGTTACAAAATTCATTTTTTAGTAATAATTTCGATAAATAATTAGAAGCGGAGACTGCTGAAAAAGCTCCAGATGCTAGGCGCGACGAGGATTTTCGCGGAGGCGTACTGGAGGTACGTTGGAGCGAAAACCCGCAGGAGCAACAACGCAGATGGACTTTTGCAGCAGTCTCCTATAGTTAAAAAGAAATATACCCCCAATATTAGACACAGCTATAAAACAGCGCCCAACATCAGGGGTACATTCAGAGCTTAATTGTTTCAGGCCTTTGACACCGTATGGTAGACTATATGCCGAACTTGCTTCCTTCGTTAGGTTTATAATTGGCTGCGTTATTTAAAATGAAATCGCGGAAACGCTTGGCAGAAGGTTCAAGTTGGCGGTCCTTGAGCCACAGCAGATAGATTTTACGCTTCATTGCGTCACGTTCCTCTTTCCGAAAACGCAGTACCTTGAGGCCTCCTCCTTCGAAAGTAGGAGATAATGGCGTTACGGCAATTCCAAGTTTCGCCCTGACTAAAGCGGACATAGCAATGCACTCGGCTACCTCTCCCGCGATTATCGGCCTTGCACCAATTTTTTCATAGCATTTGACAAGGTGGTTGCGGATGTTACTGGCTGTGCCACCAATGGTTATCAGCGGCTCATCCTTTACATCCGCAAGGGATACTTCTTCTCGTCTGGCTAGGCGATGATCCTCGGGAACAATTACGAAGAGCTCCTGACTAAAGACCGGAACACCCATAATGGTTTTGTCATTGGGGTCGGCAGAGAGTATCAGATCTAGATCGGCGGATTTTAACTTCTCAATCATCGCATAGTGCAAACCTTGGAAAAAATCAAAGGTAATCCGACTGTTTCCTGCGTCAGCATAGAACATCTCAAGTATCCTCGGAACAAAATCAAAACTGATGCTATATATGTAGCCAAGGCTGATTTTCCCACTTGATGCATCAAGCATTTCGTACAAGCGCGCTGTGGCATCATCCAGTGTCATGAAAATCTGCCTTACATATGGTATGAAACTCTCACCGTATTTTGTAATGCAAGTGCGATTGCCCCTTCTCTCAAAGAGCGGCACCCCTAGTTCCTTTTCTAATTCGGAAAGTGCATAGCTAAGGCTCGGTTGCGAGATGTAAAGTTGGTTTGCAGCCTTGGTATAATGAAGCACTTCAGCCATAACAAGAAAACATTTTAATTGCTGCAGAGTCATTCATTAATTCACCGCTTTTCCGTCTTTTTTTTATTATAACACACAGATACTTAACCGTATCATAAAGCCATGTACCGGCGTTTACCAGCACAATATCTGCATTTTTACCGCCATTCCAACCATACCTGCTGCAGCGCTGCAGCAATGGTGCAAGCCTATTCCGTGATTTTCGTATACTCGTTATTTTTCGTGCACCGATACCGACGCCCCTAATAAAAAACGCCCAGACATGAGTCTAGGCGAGTATAAACGGTGATTTGCTTTAGCCTAACATCCATTTAAGCGGTACAAGCACAATATCGGGGAACAAAATTAACAGTATTAACACAATGGTCTCAACGATCAGGAAGGGCATAACATCCCGCATGAGGTCATCCATCAGCACCTTGCCTGCCCCGCATGCTGCATTGAGCACTGTTCCCACCGGCGGTGTCAAGAGGCCGATCGCATTGTTCAGGATAAATACGACGCCAAAGTATACCGGATCAATGCCAGCCTTAGTGATAATCGGCATAAGGACCGGTGTTAAAATCAGAACCGTGGGCGTTAAGTCCATCGCTGTGCCGACAATAAATACGAGAATGTTGATGGCTATCATTAACAGGATTTTGCTGCCCATGTACGGCTCCAGCCAGGAAGCGATAGACGCCGGAATATTGGCAATGGCAATCAGCCAGGACGAAACCATGGCAGCCGCAATCAAGAACATAATGACGCTTGTCGTTTTCGCTGCGGAAATGAGAATTTTGGTCAGATCCTTAAATGTCAGTTGGCGATAAACCACAAAACAAAGGAACAAAGTATAAAAAACTGCAGCTACAGCCGCTTCGGTCGGGGTAACGACGCCGCCTTTGATGCCAACCATGATAAGAATAGGCAGAGCAAGCGCCCAGCTTGCTTCTTTAGTGGCAATCAGAATTTCTTTGAAAGATTTACGCGGATATACTTTTACATTTTTCTTTCTGGCCATATACCACCACGTAATCGCCAAACTAACGGCTATCATCGCCCCCGGCAGAAGGCCGGCCATGAACAGCTTCATGATCGACACGCCGCTGATCGAGCCGAAGATAATGAACGGAATACTGGGCGGCAAAATCGGCGCTACAATGGAGCCTGAGCCAATCAGCGCCGCCGAGCGGCTTTTTTCGTAGCCGGCATCGGCCATCATCGGCACCATGATTGCGGCTAAAGCAGCCGTATCGGCAACGGCCGAGCCGGACAAGCCGGCAAAGATAAACGCCGTCATAATTGCCACATAACCCAAGCCGCCGCGGATATGACCGACAAGGGCCAAACCAAAATTGATAATTCGCTTGGAAATGCCGCCGGCATTCATTAATTCACCAACAAGAATAAAGAAGGGAATAGCCATAAGCGCAAAGCTGTCCGAGCCAATGATCAGGTTTTGGGTCAAGATGCGGGCATCAAACATGCCGAGCTGGAGCATCAGAGCCACACCGCTTAAAAGCAGGGCAAAAGCGATAGGCATCCCGAGCGCCATGGCGCCGCAGAGCGACAAAATAAATACAGCGACTGTCATGCTTTCACCTCTTCCTTAGCTTGCTGCTCCATTGCGACCTCGTCCTCCGATTCCTTCAAAATGACCAATTTATCAATCGCGCCTTTGACAAAAATAGCCTTGTACAAATTGTAGCAAACCACTATTCCCATGCCGATGCTGGAGATAATGCCAATGCCGTACATGAACGCCAGCGGCAGACCGGTTGCCGGCGAAAGAGTATCTGTCGTCATTGATGTCATCATGATGCTGCCTTCGAGAAATATCCCTAAACAGCTTAAAACGAGGAGATTGCTGATAATGAAGCAGATTTTCTTCGGGAGAGGGGGCAGTTTCTGCACTAAAGAAGTAAATCCAAGATGGTTATTATCTTTCAGCGCCCCGATGGCGCCCATAAAAACAATCCAGACAAAGAGAAACCGGGACATTTCTTCCGCCCAGGTAATCCCGGAATTGAAGAAGTAGCGCAAGAATACATTGCCGAAAATGAAGATGCCCATGAGCGCCAAAAAAACTGCCATCACAGCGCTAAACAACTTCTCTACCAGGCTCTCTGCTTGCTGTAGCTGTTTCATAGTGTGTATCCTCCATAAGGATTAAATTGGCATCCAGTTCCAGTTTGTCCCTTTTCAGCAAATAATTCTTAAGGAAGACGATCCTCCTTAAGAATTATTTGCTTCAATTCCCGGGCAAATTACCTGGAGCGATACGGGTTGGCCAAAAGCTATGCGTATAAAGCTATTGCTTGGTTGCGGCTACAATGCGGTCGACCAAATCGCCACCAACCGTTTTCGCAACTTGCTGGTAGAGCGGCTGCAGCATCTGCTGCATTTTTTCTTTTTCGCCCGGATTAAGATCGGTTATTTTCATGCCTTTTTCTTTCAGAATGGCGACACTGTCTTGATCTTCTTTTTCATTCAATTGACGCTGATAATCTCTGGCTTCGATTGCTGCCTTCTTAATGGCTTCACGCTCTTTCTCGGTGAGGGAATCCCAGAAAGGCTTGCTTACTAAGAATACATTGGCGTTATAAATGTGGCCGGTGTTGGTCAGGTATTTTTGCACTTCGTTGAATTTGCTGGCCACAACGTTGCCGTACGGGTTTTCCTGTCCGTCAACAACGCTCTGCTCCAGCGCGGTGTAAAGCTGGGAGAAGGACATCGGTGTAGGATTTGCGCCTAAGGTTTTCCAAGCCTCGACGTGAACCTTGCTTTCCAGGGTGCGGATTTTGAGACCCTTAATATCTTCGGCAGTTTTTACTTCCCGTTTATTATTGGTCAGATGCCTGAACCCGTTTTCCCAGTACGCCAGACCAATCAGCTTGGCCTTGGGAAGATCGCCGAGCACCTCTTGCCCGATCGGGCCGTCAAACACCTTGAAGGCGGTCTGCTTGTCCTTGAACAGGAACGGCAGGTCGAATGCGTCAAAGCGCGGGGCAAATGCAGCGACTACGCCGGTGGATACCGCAGTTCCGTGAACAGTTCCCATCTGTAGCGCTTCAATTACCTGGCGGTCACCGCCCAGGACGCCGTCGGCAAACACCTCGGCTTTAATTGAACCGCCTGTTTCTTTTTCGACAATTTCGGCAAATTTAACGAGACCCTTGGTAAGCGACCTGTCTTTGTTGGTAACAATGCCTAATTTCATAACCTTGGGACCGGCTTTTTTCTCCCCTGCGTCTTTTTGCCCGGAGCAGCCGGCAAGCACCAGACCGGCAATTAACACTAAACTGATTAAACTCAATACTTTTTTCACTTCTTCTTGCCCCTCTCGCAAATTTTAGCTAATAGCTCTACTTCAAAAAACTTAGTCCTGAAAGTCCAGCACGATTTTGGCGTACTTTCCCGAAAGCGCGTCGGCAAAAGCCTGCCGGTAGCCAGTATAAGGAACAATCATTGATACAATCGGGTCAACGTAAAAAGCGGGATCGTTGAGATATTGAATGGCAGCGGCAAAATCCTTCAGCGTATAGATAATTGTCCCATAGATGGTTATCTCGCTGCGGACAATGTGAATCGGATATAGATTGACAGGATCTCCGGTAATGCCCAGCGCAATCATGGCGCCGCCAGGTTTGACAAGCTGCATGGCCTGTTCAATTGCCGCTTTTACGCCAGCCGCTTCGACGACTACGTCAAACACCTGATCTTTAACTTCATGCGGCTGCAGCGCAGCAACATTGCCGAGCTTTTTCGCCAGTGCCAACTTGGCCGGATTAATGTCGATTACGGTTACTGCGGCGCCTAAATGAAGCGCCAGGGCAACCGACAGCAAACCTTCCGTCCCGCCGCCTACAATGGCAACCGTAGTTCCTTTGGTGATATTGGCTTTTTTAAGGGCATGGACAGTTACGGCGAATGGTTCGATCAGTATTGCCCGTTCATTAGCCATCGCATCAGGCACCGGAACAACGTACTTTGCCTCAAGCACGACTTCCTGGGCAAAAACGCCGTCAATTGCTACCCCCAGCGGCTGTTTGTGCTTACAGATATTGGTCTTGCCGCTCTGGCAGAACTCACAGGTTCCGCAAAACGTATTGGGGAAAACCGCAACCCTTGTACCGACCGGATAGGAAACGGCAGAGCCGGCTTCGACGATGACGCCCAATACTTCATGCCCGGGCCGGATCGGGTACTTTGCATAGCTGATTAATCCCTTATAGACCCTAAGATCTGAACCGCATATTCCGCCATAGATCACTTTAAGTTTAACCTCGTTAGCTTGCAAGGCTGGAAGCGGCGCAGCTTCTCTCAGCTTCAGTTCGTCAGGCCTATCCAAATATAACTCGAACGTTGTGATCACCTGCTTTTAGTGCGTTTTTTACTTCGACTATATAATCTCGATGCAGACGTTTTCCGCCCCCCCTCCTGCCGCATCGATTTCACGTTTTCTTTTTTAGATCGATTTAATAGATCGATCTAAAAAGAAGTATAGTCGCCTTTTTTCTTCTTGTCAAGCTAATTTCTGATTATTCAGATTAAGTGATTTTTTTCACATATTATGCCGAATTTTGTTTCTAAAATTCGGCAAATTAGCATGATTGTTAACAATACCTGTGGTATTATATAATTGGTTTGTAATTATCTGAAAATCCTGTTGGTTATCAGCCTTATGAATTAGGTGATTATATTGAAACAAAAAAAGCGCCATGTTACATTGCTGGATGTCGCCGAGCATGCCGGCGTGTCGCGCGCGACCGCTTCGCTGGCTCTGCGCGGCAGCCCGAATATCGCCAAAGCTACCCGCGATAAGGTGCTGGCATCGATGCAGGAGCTTGGTTATGTTTATGATCGGATCGCCGCCAATCTGCGTTCCCGGGACTCAACGACGGTTGGCCTGATCATTATGGAGCTTGCCAACCCGTTTTATTCCGAATTACTGGTAGGTATCCACCAGGAACTGGACAAGTTCGGCAAAACGGTAATTCTGGGGACGACATTCGATTCGCCGGCGATTCAGGAACGCCTGTTGTCTACCATGCTCGAGCACCGGGTTGGCGGCATCATCTTGTCGGCGGCCCCCGGCAGCGACAGCGAAACGGTTAACCGGATCTTAAGCCGGGATATTCCGGTAGTTTTGGTGAACAGAACACTCCGGGGAGCGGAATGCGATTATGTGGGCATAGATAATGTGAAGGGCGGGCAAATTGCCGCCGAATATTTGATAAAAAAAGGGCACCGCAGCATTGCCTTTCTGGGCGGCTATTCCAAGCTATCCTCCTGGCAGGGACGCAAACAAGGCTTTGACAGCGCCCACCTTGCCGCAGGCCTGACAGTCGACAACTCTCTTGTATTTGAAAGCCCGGCCACACGCGAGGGCGGCATTGAAGTGATTCAAAAGCTGCTTAAAGTATCCCCGCTGCCTACCGCCGCTTTCTGCTATAACGACACAATCGCGATCGGCGTCATGATGAAAATGCGCGAACTGGGGCTGGTTCCCGGTAAAGATATCGCCATTGTCGGCTTCGACGATATTCCCGAAGCGGCGATCTTCAGCCCTAAGATTACGACCGTTTCGGCGTGCACCCGGATGATGGGCGCATACGCGGCCCGCCTCTTGCAAGCTAGGCTTGAGGGTTCGGAGGCTGATCCGCAAACCGTAATACTTGAACCCGAGCTGGTGGTGCGTCAATCCTGCAGCCCGCCGGATGAAACGTAAAAAAGAATAACTCGCCTCGTTATTTATAAAAGGCAGCCATTCGCCGCAAAGGAAACTGGCTGCCTTTATTATTGGTTTTCTTTATCGCGCCGGCACACAAATTTTTCTAATCCCGCACATCTTTGCTCTGCCGGAGAGCGCCCGGCCCGTCCTGCGCCACGGCTACTTCCGCTTCGCCAAAAGTTTTCATGTCGTTTAGCACATGAAGAGCCGCGTCGATAAGCAGCATTCCCAGCGCCGCGCCGCAGCCGTCATCTCCCTCCATATCAAGATAGAGATACGCGGGTATGCCCAGCAGTTCAAGCGCAGTCCTTTGCGCCGGATGCCTTGAGTAATGCGCGCCAATCAGGTAGTGCTGCACTTCCGGCCGAATATTTACGGCGATCAGTGCCGCCGCACAGACAGCCGGGCCATCAAGCACAACGGCGCAGCCGCCGGCCGCAGCCCCCAGTATCATGCCGGCAAGCATGGCAAGTTCGGCGTTGCCGTACCGGCCTAGCACTTGGACAGCCTCATCCATAGCGGCACCGAGCGGCGCCGTAGCGGCAGCGGCCGCCGCATCCGTTCGGCACGCTTCATAGTAAGCGGTCACGGCCGCACCGGCGGCGCCGCCTACCCCCGCCACTCCCAGACCAATGACTTGCGTTCCCTGCTTCGTTTTGGCAAAAGCCGCGTCGCTTCCTGCCCGAATAAGCTCCCGCATCTCTTGCTTGGTTATCTCGCCCCGGCAAGTATCAGCCTGGATCATGCTTAAATCCGCGGCTGCGCAAGCGGCGGCCGTCTGCAAGGCAGGGGAGATTGCTTCGCCATCTTTTTCTCCGGCCCGCCTGCCGTTCACAACGATCAGACTTTTCTTCAACGCCTGCGGCCGGGGATTTCCGGTAATACCTGCCAGTCTCAGGGCGATCTGTTCAAAGGAGTGCAGGCTCCCCAGGGGTTTGGTCAGGTTATCAAGCCGAAGCTGACATTTTGCCATTGCCGCTTGATCTAGCGGCCTTATCTTGAGATCAACAACTGCGCCCTGGGTATTTGGCGGCAAAGTTAGGAGCTGCGCTTCCTCAGCTGCCGGCAGAACCACGGCTTGAAACGCCATTTTCAGCAACTTAACTACGACTGACGCCCCAATCGCCTCCCCCAGCCGTACGCCCATATCCAAGCACGGCGTCAAGCCCAGCTTTTTTAGCGCAAGAATATGGCCGGGCTCGCCCGATAAATGGGAGGGCAGGATATATTCCTTGCTTGCCGGATGAATCGCGTTGGCAATCAGGGCGGCAGCCGTAGTATTCAGCCCGTCAATGATGACCGCGCAGCGGTTGGCCGCAGCACCCAGCACCACGCCGGCCAGCGCTCCCAGCTCAAAGCCGCCCACTTTCGCCAGCACATCGATACCGTCTGCCGGATCAGGTAGGTTTATGGCTAAGGCGCGGCGGACGGCCTCTATTTTCAGTTTCATGCGGCTGTCCGAAATGCCGGTGCCGCGTCCGGTTACCTTTTCCGGCGGCAGCCCGGTAAAGGCTCCGACTATTGCCGCGCTGGACGTTGTATTGCCGATGCCCATTTCTCCTAAGCTGAAACAGGTGTAGCCTTGCTTCACCCGTTCATCGACAATTTCAATGCCGGCTTCCAATGCCGCTATCGCCTGTTCACGGCTCATTGCCGGCCCCAGCGTAAAATCTTGCGTTCCCCAAGCAATTTTGCGGTGGCGCAGGCCGGGAACATTAGACAGGTCGCCTGCTACTCCCACGTCGACAACTACCATGTCTGAACCGCTGAAATTGGCGAAAGCATTGGCGCTTGCACCTTGGGAAATTAAATAATTAGCCGTCATGTGCATTGTGGTTTCTACGGGGTATGCGCTGAGGCCATTGCGCGCCACCCCGTGGTCGGCACAGGCGACAACCATTGTGCAATGCGGCGGCTCAGGCATTGCCTTGCCTCTGATCCGCATATACTGCCAGGTCATTTGTTCAATCCGGCCAAACGCCCGCAGGCAATTGAGCCGAGCCGCGGCGGATAAGCTAAAATTATCGGGTGAATGAATTTGGGCAAGTGTTTTCTGTAATAACTCCATGTCAACCTCCAAGCATAATGAATAAAAAAAGGCCTCTTTGGAAGCAACTCCAAAAAAGCCTTCTTGTCCAGGAAGGATTGAAAGGTCTAAGGCAGGTCTCCTGGCTCCCGGTGCATCGACACATTACGCCTTCCCCTTGCGAGTGGCCTTGTAAGGTCTTCCCGGTACAGTGGCGGGCCCGCGCCTACGCATGCATCGCATGCTCGGACTTCCCTATTCTCCTCATAACGAGGCTCCTTGACCGTAACAGTATTTAAACTATACAAAATTATACCAGACAGTCTCAAGGAGGTCAACGGGCTAGCCAGGCAAGATGTGAGACTGCCGCGTAATGCTCGCAGTGACACGCCCCCTTTTATGTATCTCGCCGTATTATTCCGCGTGCAAAATCCTGGGAACCCGGGGCGCCCGCAGCATCGCGGGCGACTTAAGTCCCGAACCCAATAGCGGCCTTACGTAATAACGGAAAGCATCCGTTACATGATTACCCTCCGCGTTGATAAATTCATCCGGCATGCTGCGGGCCCGGCCCGCCACAGCAGCTAACGGCACGAGCCGGTAATCCACTGAATACTCGCCTGTTCGCTTAATGGCTACGGCGCCGTCACAGCCTCCCCAAACAGCGAACTGCACCGCCCGCTCGCCCACCTCACGCGCCTCGTGCTGATCGACGTCAGACACACAGCCAAAAAAGGAACGCTGGAGATAACCAAAGGTATCGGCCCTTACCCGCTTGATGCCGAGGCGCCGTCTGATTTCATCGGCAAGAGCGTCCCCCAGGGCGCCCGAGCCGGAAAGCGTGACATTGCCATGTGCATCCCGGTCGACGTGACGCATAAGCTGGGGTCCAATCATTTCGCCTGCGGCATTGCGGATACCTTCGGAAACGGCAATAATACAGCAGCCGCAGCATTCGTAGATGCTTTTCACGTCTCCTAAAAATTCATCCAGCGCAAAGGGTCGTTCAGGAAGGTAGATAAGATGCGGGCCGTCGCCGGGATATTTCTGGGCAATAGATGACGCCGCCGTCAGAAAACCGGCATCCCGGCCCATGACAACACCTAGGTAAACGCCGCGGAGCGCCCGTACGTCCAGATTTATGCCCATGAAGGCCTGCGCCACGAAACGCGCGGCTGATCCATAGCCGGGAGTATGATCGCTTTCCAGGAGATCGTTGTCAATCGTTTTGGGCACATGTATGGCACGGAAGCGATAATCCGCCTCTTGCGCTTCTTCACTGATAATGCGCACCGTAGCCGCCGAGTCATTCCCGCCTATGTAGAAAAAGTAACGGATATTATGAGCCTGCATGACGCGGAACATAGCTTGGCAATAAGCTGTATCCGGCTTAACCCGCGATGACCGCAGCGCCGCAGAAGGGGTCATTGCCACTTGCTCTAAGTTATGGCTTGTTTCCTGGGTCAAATCTAGGAAATCTTCATTGACAATACCCTCAACACCATGCAGCGCCCCGTAAATCCGGGTGCACTGCGGAAACTTCCGGGCTTCTTGCACGATACCCGCCAGCGTCTGGTTTATAACCGCTGTCGGTCCGCCCCCTTGCGCGATCAAAACATTTCCGGTCAGTTCCATATGTTCCTCCTGTTATCTAAAGCTATGGATTATTCATGCAAGAACCATACTAAATCTCCTTGCACGCCAACAGCAGACAGAAAAAAGCAGACGTACTGCCAAGCACCGGCAGCGCGCCTGCTTGCCTCACGGCTAAATCTTCGGCAGTATCCCCGGGATGAACCAGGCTTTGATCAGGACGATGGCAATGACGAACAACAGCAGATAGACCGAATATTTGACGGTGATCCGGAAGATGTCGGTTTCCCGTCCGACCAAACCGGTAGCGGCACATGCCACAGCTATGGATTGGGGAGAGATCAATTTGCCAATGTCAGCGCCAAACAAGTTGGCGGAGATTGTCAGCATCGGATTTAAGCCAAGCTGTGTGGCTGTTACCTGCTGCAGTTTGCCGAACAAGGCGGCAGAGGAAGTTACCGAACCCGTCAGGAAAACGCCCAGATAACCGATAATCGGCGAAAATACGGGGAACAGCATGCCGGTATAGAAGGCAAACGCCAGACCAAGCGTGTAGGACATTCCGGAGTAGTTGGCCAGAAAGCCGATGCCGAGGACGGAGGCCAGAGTAACCAGGGAGAATTGCAGCTGCCGGAAGGTTTTGACGAACCCCCTGAAGCCTGTTGCGGGACTAATGCCTAGAACCGCCATGGATATCAGCGCGGAAAACAGCATGGCCGTGCCCGGCGCCGAGAAGAAGTCCCACCGGTAGCTTGCCGCATATTTTGCCGGCGCGGCTACGATCGGCGCGGTCCGATAGACGATGCCGTCCAAACCTGGCCAGGAGGGAATCATGACAAACCATTTCAGGTCTTTCGCCACCCAGTTTTTGAAGGCGGGAGTGCCCCAAATGCCCATAACCGCCATGAGAATGATAAACGGCGACCATGCTTTGACAATCTGTCCCAGGCTATACTGGCCGGCTGTACTCTGAGAAACCTCCGGGTCATTGGGGAAACGCCAGATGGTTTCCGGCCGCCAGTAGCGCAAAAAGACACCCAGGCAGACCATTGAACCGAAGGAGGACAGAATGGCCGGCAACTCCGGTCCCATGAACTGGCTCACATAGTAGTTGGTGACGGCATAGCTGCCGCCTGCCACGAGAGCTGCGGGCAGCACTCCTGCTACATTTTTCCAGCCAGCGACCACCACCAGCATGAATATGGGGATAACCAGCGCCAGGATCGTCATATCCAGGCCAATCGCCTTGGATACGGTTAAGCTATTAATCTCCGTAACCGTCGACATCATAATTGTCGGTGTCCCGACCGGGCCAAAAGGTACCGGCGGCGTGTTGGCAACAAGGCAAATGACGGCGGCCGGCAGCGCCGGAAAACCAAGTCCTATCAGCATGGCGGCAGCAACGGCTACCGGAGCGCCCTGCCCCGACACGCCTTCCATGAAAGCAGAGAAGCAAAAGGCTACGAGCAGCGCCTGCAGCCGGCGATCGGTAGACAGCGATGAAATCGAACTTTTTATAATCTCAAACTGTCCGGACTCGACTGTCAAGTTATAAAGGAATACGGCGGTCAAAATGATCCAGCCGATCGGAAACAAACCTGTAACCATGCCCAGCGCCGATGCGGAAAATGCAACGCTGACCGGCATGCCGTAGGCTAAGACAACAACAGCGATAGTCAGCAGCAAAGTCGATATCCCGGCGATATGTCCTTTCATCCGCTTTACGGCGAGCGCCCAGAACAAATAGAAAATCGGAATTGCCACGACCAAAGCCGTAAGCCCCAAACTGCCGCCTACCGCCGCATAATTTTGCAACCACTGCATAGACACACAACCCTTCCAATTAGTTTTTTAATGTTATGAAATTTCTTACTTCTTTCGGCAAAAAAACAAGATCGCGGCAAAGGGTTCGCGATCTTGCTTCGTACAGTCTGCGTTGCTAGCTACACATATAGAATTAGGGCTATGAACTCGAGTGTTTCCGTGCCGGTGTTTTCGATCGAATGACTCTCGCCATTATTGGTGTAGATGACATCTCCCGCCTTGACCTGCACCAGGGTACCGTTGTCGTTGACTGTTCCTTCACCGGCGATGATGTAATAAGCCTCGACATCGCCTTTGTGTTCGTGCCAGCCAAGAGACGATCCCGGCTCAAGCACATTGCGGGCAAACAGCCTGCCTTTGCCGTGAAATTGGTCCATTTCCAGCAGCTTGGTTACCTTGAGTTCTCCTTTGCCCCCAAACCGGTTGGGGAACACCTCTGTCGTTAACTCCGCGGCTCGTTTAATCACACCCGACCCTCCTTTATTTCTATGCGCTCAGCGCTTTACCTCAATATTTGCCAGCTTTTCATAGTACCGAATAAGCGCCCCGTGATCCTGATCCCCCATATTGTCCACCTTCAGCGCCTGCATCATTTCCATGACGGTGGCCGTAAGCGGCAGGGGCACGCCGACCTCGTGCGAGGTTTCCAGCACATTATGCAGGTCTTTAATATGAAGGTTAATGCGAAAACCGGGGTTGAATTTGCGATCCATCACTAAGGGGGCTTTAGCGTCAAGCACGGTGCTGCCGGCTAATCCTCCCCGGATAGCGTTATACACCAGCTCAGGCGCAACTCCCGCTTTGGTTGCCAACACCAGCGCTTCCGACATAGCGGCAATGTTTAAGGCCACAATAATTTGGTTCGCCAGCTTGGTAACATTTCCTGCGCCGATGTCGCCGGTTAATACGACGGACGCAGCCATTGCCTTCAGTACCGGATAACATTTGTCGAATACTTCTTTTTTGCCGCCGACCATAACGGACAATGTGCCGTCAATGGCTTTGGGCTCACCGCCGCTTACCGGAGCATCCAGCATTTCAACGCCTTTTTCCGCCAGTTTTGTCGCGATTTCCCGGCTGACCAGCGGCGCGATCGAGCTCATGTCCACCACGACCGAACCAGGCTTCGCCCCTTCAATTACACCGTTTTCGCCCAATACCACTTGTCTGACGTGAGGCGAGTTGGGCAGCATGGTGATAATAATCTCGGCTTGTGCCGCAACTTCTTTAGGCGTTGCCGCAGCCTTTGCCCCTGCCGCCGTAACGTCGGCAACAGCCGCGGGAACTATATCATTCACGATTAGTTCATATCCGGCTTGCAGCAAATTTTTGCTCATGGGCTTGCCCATGATGCCCAGACCGATAAATCCAATTTTCATGCCAGTCACCCCACTGCGGTAAGTTGTATCAGTTAGTGCAATAATCGGCCATCCAGCCTAAGGAAGACTGCGTATCCGGCGCCGGGACATACTCCAGGCCGATATAGCCGGAATAGCCCAGCGCATCAATTTCTTTAAACAGGAAGGGAAAATTAATTTCGCCTGTTCCCGGCTGGTGTCTGCCCGGATTGTCGGCAACCTGAATGTGGCCGATTTTGGCGATATGCTGCCGCAGGGTTGCCGTCAATTCGCCCTCCATCCGCTGGGCGTGATAGATATCGTACTGCGCGAACACGTTAGGCAGACCAACTTCGTCAATGAGCTTAAATACCTGCTCGCTCCGGCTGATAAATACGCCGGGAATATCATAATGGTTTATGTTTTCAATTACCAGGTTAAGCCCTTTTTCCGCCAGCTTACGCGCCGCATACCGGGCGTTATCGACTAATACCGCCCAGTGTTCCTCATCGCTGTAACCAGCCACCCGTTTGCCGCCAAGCAGATTTAACCGCTCGGCGCCGAGTACAAGGGCGTATTCAACCGCCCTTGCTACTCCGGCGCGAAATTCCTCCACACGGTCAGGGCTGGCGGCAATGCCGCGATCCCCGCCGGCCCAATCGCCGGCCGGCAGGTTAAACAGAATCTGCTTGAGGCCGTTCTCGGTCAACCTGGCTTTAAGTTCATTCGCATCATATTCGTAAGGAAACAGGTACTCAACCGCGGTAAAGCCGGCCTGACGGGCTAGGGCAAACCGCTCCATGAACGAAACTTCGGTAAAAAGCATCGACAAATTAGCTGCGAATTTTGGCACGAATATTCCCCCGGATTATACGAATTCTTTTACGCTGTCAACAGCCGGCCCCATCGAGCAGTCAGTTTCTTTTTCGCAAACAATATCAATAACGTACGGCTTGCCGGCCTGAACAGCTCTCTCCAGCGCACCGCGGATATCTTCGGGCTTAAACACCCGCTCGCCGGCGCAGGCGAAACCTTCCGCCACTTTTACATAGTCCATTACGCCCTGATTGACGTCCATGGCTACTGCATGCTCAAAGCCATAAGCATATTTTTGATTCTGGCGGATCAGACTGAGATACGCATTATTAACGATAACCACAATCACCGGAACATTATACGTGGCCGCGACTGCCAGCTCCTGAACATGGAAGGTAAAGCCAAAGTCGCCCATAACCGCCACGGCATGCTTGCCAGGATTGGCAATCTTCGCGCCGAAAGCCGCCGGGATATCATAGCCCAAGGTACCGGCGCCGCCCGAAGGCAGGTAAAGCCCCGGATGATTGACGTCCTGCAGTTGCCCGGACCAAATTTGGTTAAGGCCGCAGCCCGTCGTGAAAATCGCATCATCTTTAAAGAACTTGTTGAGTTCTTCGTAAACACGATGCGGCTTAATGGGCACGCAATCATAGTCGGTTTTCCGCTTCAGTTGGGCGCGCAATTCCTGCATGGCCTCAATTCTGGCCGAACCTTTGGGTTTGCCTTGCTCGGCGCCCACTTTGAGCAGCGCTTCAAGTGCATATTTGGCGTCGGCGACAATGCCCAGATCCGGCTGGAAGATCTTGCCGATTTCTTTAGGCTCCACATTGATGTGGATAAATTTCCGGTTGCCCTTATAAACATTAATATTGCCGGTATGTCTGTCGGTGAAGCGACAGCCGATACCGATGATCAGGTCGGAGTCTAAGAATACTCTGTTGCCGATCGGCTGACCGACCTGGATGCCGGCGTGGCCTGCGTTCAACGGATGGTCGGTGCGAATGCCGCCTTTGGCCATATACGTGGTGATAACAGGCAGATTAAGCATTTCGGCAAATTTAACGCACAGATCGGCCGCTTTGGCGAGGATAACGCCGCCGCCCATGATAATCGTCGGGTTTTGCGCCTCGTTGATCATGGCGATGGCCTTTTCAATATCCTTCATATCCGGATGCGGGTTATCGAAAGCGAGCGGTTGGTACTCATCGACATTGAATTCCACATCAGCCATTTGCACGTCCAGGGGCAAATCAATGACGACCGGGCCGGGTTTGCCGGATTTGGCCAGATAAAAAGCCTTCTGCATTACGCTGACAATCGACTTGGGGTCGGTTACACAGAATGTCGCCTTAGCAATCGGCTCGCAGATTTTGGCAATGTCGACGCACTGAAATGCATCTTTGCCAAGCTGGGCGGTAACCGCCTGACCGGTGATGGCGATCAGCGGAATCGAGTCGATATTGGCGGTATAGATGCCGGTAACAAAGTTGGTAGCGCCTGGGCCTGAGGTACAAATTGCCAAAGCCATTTTGCCGCATGCTCTAAAATAGCCGTCCGCAGCATGAACGGCGGCCTCCTCATGGCGCACACAATAATGCGTGATGCCTGACAGACCAAGGTATTTGTATACGGGGTTGATTCCTGCTCCGGGAATGCCAAAGGCATCGCTGATGCCCTCTTTCTCCAGGATCTTAACAATAATCTCGGCAACCTGCATGTACATATCCCTCCTAATAATTTATAGCAGTCGTTCTCCCCATACCACCGATTGATTCCCCGGCAAAATTCAAATATAATTTGGTTAAGCGGCTAACGCTGCCGGGTTGGCCTCAGGAGTACATATCCTTACCTAAATTATACCTCTGTATCCTTTTTTAGGTAAAATTCTATTTCAGCATATTCACTATTAGTTTTTCCTATAGGCTGGCGTTATGGAGGGATGTTATGAATATAACCCACCTGGAGTATTTTCTGGAAGTCGTCCGCCAGGGAAGTTTCAGCAAAGCGGCAGCGGCTTTGCATGTCACTCAGCCCTCGATCAGCAAAATGATTCAAAGCCTGGAAGATGAGCTGGGCGCAACGCTGATCATTCGCAATGCCAAGCAAATTGAGCTCACCGATGCGGGTAAAGTTATCTTGGCGCAGGCTCAGCAAATTGTCGAGCGTTTTCAAAACCTGACCGCCGAGCTTGATGATATCGTTCATTTAAAAAAAGGAAAGATACGTATCGGGCTGCCGCATATTACAGGATCGACTGTCCTGCCGCGCATGCTGGGCGAATTCAACCAACGCTTTCCCAATATCCAAATCCAGCTTTTTGAATTCGGCTCCAAAAAAATTCAGTCCGGAGTTCAGGAAGGTTCGCTGGATATCGGCATTGTTTGCACCCTGCCGGCGAAAACGGACATCTTCGCAGTCGTTCCGCTCCTCAAAGACCCGCTGCGCGTAATTGTTCATCCCGGCCACCCGCTGGCGCAAAAGCAAACAATCCGCTTCACCGAGCTCGCTAACGAATCTTTTGTAATGTATAGTGAAGATTTCAGCCTGTTTGACTGTATTCTGGATAGGTGCCGCGCAGCAGGTTTTGAGCCGAAAATCATTTGCCAGACCGCGCAGCGGGAATTTATGACCCAGATGGTGGCCGCCAAATTGGGCATTGCGCTGCTGCCCAGCGCCATCTGCGATGGGCTTGACCCCAGGGAGATTGTGCCGATTGCCATTGAAGACCCGCAGATTTATCTGGAGCTCGCGATGATTTGGCGAAAAGACCGGTACATATCCTTCGCCGCCCGCAGTTGGCTTGATTTCACCGCCTCCCGGCTGACACCCGCAGCAATAGTTCCCAATGTTTCTTAGTATACTGCGCGCGAAAAATGGCCTTACCCTCCAAGGTATAGGCCATTTTCTTTTTTCTATGCAAGTACAAGGATTGTTCTGCGGCAGCATTTTTCTTGCCAGCCGAATCCGCCCGGGGTTGGCTTAGCGGGCGATTGACAGTTGTTTGACAATATCTTGAACAATAACCGGAATATCCCGACCGTCGGTAGCTACCTGCAAGTCGGCAGCCTCCCGGTATAATGCCATGCGTTCGCTCAAAAGCTTCTGTATCCCGGTTATATCCTTACCTCTTAGGAGGGGGCGGTCGGTATTGTCTTTCAGCCGTTCGTACACCGTGCCGGCTTCGGCGGTAAGCCAGACCAGTTTGCCGCTTTGCTTGAGACAGGCAACATTGGTATTTCGCAAAACCACACCGCCGCCGCAGTCGATTACGGCGCGCCGGGCGTAGGCAAGGCCGGCAATAATCGCCTCTTCGCAAGCGCGAAAGTAGGGTTCGCCTTCTTCCAGAAAAATATCCCGTATCTTTTTTCCGGTATACTGTTCGATAATTTGATCCACGTTATAATACGCCAGGCCGGCCGCTTCGCTCAAATAGCGGCCAACCGTGCTTTTGCCGCTGCCCATGAAACCGATAAGCACAATATTATAGGGAAATACCGACCCTGCTTTATCTTTTTCCATGACCTGCCGCCTCCGTTTCAGCTTCACTCATATCTACCGGGTATGATCCCAGCACTTTCAGCCAGCCGGTATATTTGTTAATCTCTTGCAAGGCGCTTTCTCCCGCCTCGCTCTGACGATGTCCCGAAAAGTCAATATAAAATATATAATTGCCCATTAACTGTTTTGCCGGACGTGATTCGATGCGCGTTAAATTGATATTCTTCGCGGCAAAGACCTTCAGAACGTTGTATAAGCTGCCTGGTCGGTCGCCCGGAAAGGCAAAAGCAATCGAAGTCTTATCACGCCCGGTCGCCGGCATTTGCCGCTCTTCAATCACTAAAAAGCGGGTTTGATTGAAAACATTATCCTGGATGCTCTTCGCCACCACCCGCAGTTGATAGCGCCTGGCAGCCACCTCGCCCGCCACCGCGCCGTAACCCGCACCGCCTTTGATTGCCAGGTCGCACGCCTCAGAGGTGCTGGCGCACGGGATGAGCCGAACGCCGGGATAATAAACGTTGAAATACCGGCGGCATTGTTCCAAAGCCTGCTCATGCGAATATACGTAGCGCAAGTCATCGCCGCTCGCGCTCAAAAGGCAATGCTCAATATTCAGGACAACCTCGCCGGTAACAGATGCCCGCTCCAGGTTGAGCAGCATATCCATTGCCGTAGCTACGGCGCCATGCGTCGAATTTTCCACTGGGAGCACGCCGGCATCAAGCGAACCGTTCTCTACGGCTGCCAAAATCGCCGCAAATCCCGGCATGGCCACGTATTCAGCGCTTTCACCTATGGTCTTGGCCCACCGGCACGCCGCTTCATAGCTAAACGATCCGATAGGCCCCAAATATCCCAGCTTCTTCATCTTTATTCCTCCGTTTAAGTTTAGTTCGCCGCCGGATAAATAAGAAGAAGAGGTTCCCTCGCAAGAACCTCTTCCTAACTCAACCTATTCATCGTGATATCAATCCGCCTATAACAGACGTTGTCTATGGCGATGATTATTCCCGAGATTCTTTGCCAGGCTGCCCGTATATTCTTTTTTTCCGGTAAACGCAAAAAAGCCAAAGCTAAAGAAACAGCCTTGGCTAAAGCTAAACCAGAAATTCGTATAACGTTCTGCAGCTTGCAATTTATTCCCGGTCATGATCTTCACCCTCGTATTCAGCTATCCGGTTCGGTATCATGTATACACTCCATTTACTATATAATAGTATTACGATTGTAACTATGTCAATAAAAATTGCTTTAGTTTTTATTATTTTTGTAAAGTTGTGCCAGGAAGTTTTTAAAGATTTGCATACCGTCTGCCGTCAGCACTGACTCGGGGTGAAACTGCACGCCTTCCACCGCCAAAGTGCGGTGTTTTAATCCCATAATCAGACCATCAACCGTTTCCGCGGTAACAGACAGGCAGTCAGGCAGCGCAGCCCGTTCCGCCAGCAGCGAGTGATACCTCCCGGCACTAAACGGCTGCGGCAATCCCGCGTAAAGGCCCTGACCGCAGTGATAAACAGGCGAAGCCTTACCATGAACCGGCTCAGGGGCGCGCACAACCCGGCCGCCAAACACTTCGGCAATCGCCTGGTGCCCCAGACAGACGCCCAAGATCGGCGTCTTGCCGGCCAGCCGTGCGATCAATTCCTTGGTAATACCGGCCTGGCTGGGAGCGCCGGGGCCGGGCGACAGAATAATAGCGTCGAAATTTTGCCCTTCAATGCTTTGCACGCTAACCGCGTCATTGCGTATCACCTCAACTTCATGGCCAAGCTGCGTCACTGCCTGATAAATATTGTAGGTGAAGGAATCATAGTTATCTAAAAGCAAGATCATCTTCTCCGACCTCCGCTAACAGTTTGAACAACGCCTTTCCCTTATGCAGCACTTCCTGGTATTCTTTCTCCGGCGCGGAATCGTAGACAATCCCCGCCCCCGCCCGGATTACCGCCTGCTCGCCGTCGATAATCAGCGTGCGAATGGCAATGCAGCTATCAAGATTGCCCCGGAAATCCAGATAGCCGACAGCTCCCGCATAGGCACCCCGACAGCCGCCTTCGAGCTCGTGAATAATTTCCGCGGCCCTCACTTTCGGAGCGCCGCTGACCGTCCCGGCAGGAAAGCAGGCTTCAAGCGCATCAAGGGCCGAATATCGCGCATCCAGTTTGCCGGACACGTGGGAGACCAAATGCATCACATGCGAAAACTTTTCCACCTGCATAAACCGCTCAACCCGGACAGACCCCGGCGCTGCAATGCGTCCGATATCATTGCGGCCAAGATCCACCAGCATAGCGTGTTCGGCCCGCTCCTTTTCGTCAGCTAAAAGTTCGGCTGCCAAGCGTTGATCCTCGGCTTCGTTTGCGCCGCTCGGCCTCGTACCGGCAATGGGGCAGGTGTACACCATGCCGTTTTCAACCTTTACCAGCATCTCCGGCGATGCGCCAACAAGTTTTTTCCGCCCCATATTCAGATAAAACATGTATGGCGAAGGATTTACCTGCCGCAACCGCCGGTACAGATTAAAAGGATTGGCGGGAGCGGG
>JAOACF010000040.1 GCA_026417995.1 Negativicutes bacterium | reverse complement strand
TACGTTGCCCGTTCCGTTTCCAGCTTTGGCTTGAGCACCCTCAGCCGTATTGTCTGTATTTAGCCTTCCATTACCAGCCTCGGCATAATTTCCTTTTGCTGTATTGCCTTCATTAAAACCTAAATCACCATTACCAGCCCTAGCATGGTCACCTTCAGCCGTATTACTCTTATTAAACCCACCGTCGCCGTTTCCGGCTTCTGCATTGCTTCCTTTTGCAACATTATGGCTATTAAAACCAAGTTTGCCATTACCGGCCCTAGCATGGTCACCATCAGCCGTATTATCTGTATTTGTTGAAAAGCCAAATTTGCGCGGTTCACCCGCAGTTCCGCCATTTTTCCATTCATTGCCGGAAAGATCTTTTCCCGCCCACGCCGGAACTACATATAGCGTCTGTACCAGTAGGCACAATGTTACTACTGATAACTTCCCCCATTTACCTAGTTTCATGTTTACCTCCTGCCGGTTAAACCGGAGCTTTCTCAGACTTAAGATCGTCCTGAGAAACGGTTATCTCGTCCAGGTTTATCTTGGTTTCGCTGATGGCCATACCCGCAGACTTCAGTTCGGGAGTCGTGACAGGAGCAGTTGTTGTTGTTACAGTCGCATCTTTATCTTTGGACTTGCCAAACCGAATCGATACGCCCATGCGTCCCATTTTTTCGCTGCCGCTGATGCCGAAAGCCGCGTTCAGCAAAACATCTTCCTTCGTGTAATGATAAACACCGGCTGCTATCGCAGTTTCCCCAGAATATCTGCCAATGGCAATTGAACCTTGAGTAGGTTCTTCCGCCTTGTAAGAAAGTGGAGCTAACCCAGACATTGCTGCTGCAAGCGAGCCTACCTTATCAACTCTATTCGAAAGACGGTCGAGTTGGCGGACGTTAACCGCATCGGTAGGAGCCGTTCCATCAGCAACATTAATAATTTGACGTTCCGCGTCGGGTTTGCCGACTGAAACTGTATTGGCGCGATCACCGGTTTCCGAACCAACACCAATTGCAACGCTGTTCTCCGCTGTAGCTGTTGCATTACTGCCTATCGCTGTCGCATTAATGCCGTCGGCCTTGGCTCCGTCGCCAATCGCCGTATTCCCATACTCACCAAATCCGTTGCCAGCTTTAGCATTATTGCCAACAGCAACATTGCCAAAATTATCATGTCCATTGCCAGCTTTGGCCTTTTCACCGATGGCTAAATTATCCTCATTGCCCGTTCCATTTCCGGCTTTCGCTTTTTCACCTATCGCAGTATTATCATCATTTAAATATCCGCTCCCAGCTTTTGCGCCGATACCAATATCCACATTAGCCGCCCATGCCGGGGAAGCGCAAAATAAAATTACACACACGCATAAAATCCCGATTAATCCTTTTGAACCAAAGTTCATGCTTGATCCTCCTATCATTTTATTAGCCGGCCTTTGACTCGCACGTAGTTTACATTGATTAAAAATCACCCCCGGTTTCTGAACATTCCATTTTGGGCTACATAGCCGCAAAACAGCAAACATTTGCGGCATGTCCAAGTAAAAATCCAGTCATTCTATTTGGAAATATTTGTAAAACGCATTGCAATCATTATATCAGTTATTTCCAGTTTTTGTAAATACCAATATTTGTAATTTATTAACTAATTTTCCACTATTGCCAAAAAAATATGCACGCTGATAACAAAAAAATCCCGAGATGAGGATTGTGTCCTCATTTCGGGATTTTTTTGCTTGTTAACTTGCTGTCAGCCGCTCATATCAAAGACAGTTCGAACTATCAAGAGCAGCCGCCGGATGATCCATCTCTATAAGTCACAACGCTTTTACCTTAACCGCCGAGATCCTCTGTCACTTCTCAATAAACCATTTCCCCTCGTCACAGAACAAATACACTTCTTTGCCGCGAATTTTGCAGGTATATCTGATGCCCAACCCGCCGCCTTTAAGCGACGGCGCCTGCCTTACATCAACAACTTTGTCAATCTCATATTTCCGGCCATCAGTCCAGGTTAAAAGGAGCGGCTTCACTCGGCCGCTCTCGTCATGTTCTGCCGTCACTTTGACAAAAGTCTTGCCCATATTTCCCACCTACCGAAAGAATGATACCGGATGGATAACATGTTCGTCCTTGGGATTAAACCCTGTCAGTTTCCGGTCTTGCAGCAGAGCGCAGCGCTGAATGCTGTAAGGCCCGAAACGCCGGCGGATGCTGTCGACAGCTCTTTCCAGCCTTTCTTCCACGGCCTTGTCCTTAGCGAATAAATCCAACTGCACAAGGCTATCAGCCGTCACCAGGTCAGCGCCGCGAACGCCAATGCTGCGGATCGGTTTATCCCAGCGGTAATGCTCTTTGAATAAATCCATCGCCTTTTGCGCAATGTCAGTTGAAACAAAAGAAGGCGCTGACAGTTTTCCCTGCCGTTCAAAAGAGGATAGCTCGCTGTTACGCACATAAATGGCGACGGTTTTGCATTTAAAACCATGCCGGCGTAATCTGGCCGCCACACTTTCTGCCAATACAAAGACAATCATTTTTACATCTTCATCGTTCATCAAGTCACGGGGCGTAGTGGTACTGTTGCCAACAGACTTGATAAAGCTCTCTTCCCCAACGTGCCGGACAGGAGAAACGTCCAGCCCATTGGCAAAGTGCCATAGCGTTTCGCCCCACACTCCCAGCAGCAGGCGGAGCATATGTACATCGCGCCGCGCCAGGTCCCCTATGGTAAATATCCCGCGATTAGCCAGTTTTTGCCGGGTGGAGCGTCCTATATAGAGCAATTCCCCTGCCGGCAGCGGCCATACCTTATCACGAAAGTTTTCTGCTGTTATCAGTGTAGTCGCGTCAGGTTTATTCATATCGCTGCCAAGCTTGGCGAATATCTTGTTATCCGCCACGCCGACAGAACCGGTAATGCCTAATTCTTCCCGCAATCGTCGCCGGATGGCATTAGCAATGCGAACGCCATCACCAAATAAATTTATAGAGCTGGTCACATCAAGCCATGCCTCATCAATGCCAAAGGGTTCTATTTGATCGGTAAAATCCGCGTAAATTGCCCGCGCTAACCGCGAAAAACGCAGATACTTACGATAGTCCGGCGGAACGCAGACAAGGCCGGGGCATTTCTGGCGGGCCTGCCAGATCGCCTCCCCGGTTTTTACCCCATATCCTTTGGCCAGATTATTCTTTGCCAAAATAATGCCGTGCCGCGCCCCTGCATCTCCACTTACGGCGACAGGTAAACCGCGGAGCTCAGGCCGGTATAGACACTCTACCGACGCATAAAAATTATTCAAATCGACGTGTAGAATTGTGCGCTCCACCACCTCACCTCTTGCAGAACATTTGTTCGGTTTTATTATAGCCAATTTGCCAAATATCCGCAACAAGATATAAGTGGTAAGTATTTCCACAGCCATACATCGCCAAGCAAAAAAAAGCCGCAGCCTCATTTCTGAATAAAAACCGTGCAAGAAGTTAACAAACGCCAAGCATTAAAATAAGCCCCCGGCTAAAGGCCGGAGGCTCCGAGAAGGTTAATCCATTATTTCCTCAGCAATCATTTTTGCCCCGTAGTATACCATGGCGCTGGCGGCAAGCACTTTCGCGACCGTCATCATGTCCACATCCATGTCCATGCCCATGTCCATCAAAGGCCTACGCTGCTTTTTGTAAAACACAGACTCACCTCCTCAGGCTTATTGTGCCCAAAGAGTTCGTTAGCATGAAATTATGCCGTCGCCAAATTCTGTTAAGTTCAGAAGTAGCCGTTTTATATTCCCAGCGTTCTAGCCGCGAATTCCGCCGCCGCAGGCAGCTTATCGACCGCCCACCAGGGCTCGCACGCGGCAAGCTCCGCCTGCGAATAGGTTCCGGTCGCTACCCCGATCGTGTACGCGCCGATTGATTTGCCGCAGGCGATGTCATGCGGCGTGTCGCCGATTACAAACGCCCTCAGCTCCGGAAAACGGCTGCGCAGCGGGTCAATAGACGCAGCCGCGCAGCGGGCAATGTCCGTGCGGCTGAAATGCCTGTCGCAAAAAGCGCTCAGCGAGAAATCAAAATAGCCGGCGAGCCCAAAATAGTTGAGCTTAATCTCCGCCCCGGCGCGGCTGTTGCCGGTCAAAAGCAACTGCCGGCAGTTATCCCGCTGATTTAAATCTGCCAGTATTTCCCGAACATGCGGCATTGTCAGCCCGCCGCGGGCGCTTAGGTGTTCAGGTATCAGCGCTTCATACCGGCGGGTCAGGTCGGAAATTTCACCCGGTTCGGCTGCGCGTCCGGTGATCAATTCAATAATCTGAGCAGCGATATAGTTATCGGTCATGCCTGCGGTTTGAATTTGCGCAAAATCGACCGGCTTGTTCCATAGCTCGGCAGTCGCCTGTTCAAAAGCATAGAGGCCTGCCTTATTGGTGCGGATCAGCGTACCGTCTATATCCCAGAAAAAAACGTTCAAAATTATATCCTCCGCTAATTAAGACTTAAAATTATTTATTTCGCCGAGTATTGGGCAAGTCCTGCGTCTACCGCAGCAAATGAATGCAATCCGGCGAAATCAGCGAGCGGCATCCACTGCCTGAATTTCGCGGTAAATCGCTTCACATAATACCGGGTTGCCGGCAATCAAGGAAACGCCCCTGTCGCTGCGGAAGAGAATGACTGTGCCGCCCGCCTCCTCAACCAGCAAGGCGCCGGCCGCAACATCCCACGGCGATAAGGCCATTTCCCAGAAGCCGTCAAACTTTCCCGCCGCAACGCAGGCCAAATCATAGGCTGCCGCTCCCAGTCGCCGGATTGCCCGCGCCTTGAAAATCAGCGCGTTAAAGTAGCTCAGGTTATTCAGCGGGTGTATCGCCACATCGTAAGGAAAACCAGTTGCCAGTACGCTTTGTGCCAGTTTGGTCTTGTTTGCAACATGGATTTTTCTGTCATTTAAAAACGCCCCTTGACCGCGTACCGCCGTAAACAGTTCTCCGGTCACAGGACAATTGACAGCGCCCAGCACTGTCTCACCCCGGCAGGTAAGGGCAACGGAAACGGCGAATATGGGCAGCCCCTGTGCATAGTTGGTGGTTCCGTCGAGCGGGTCGACCACCCAGACATACTCAGACTGCGCGGCCGAACGGCCGGATTCCTCGGCTAAAACCCCGTGCCCGGGAAAATGCCGTCGGATATGTGCCAAGATTAATTCTTCCGACTTTTTGTCAACCTCGGTCACCAAATCAATATCCGTTGACTTGGTATCAATCGCCAAATTCTCTTTCCCCAAATGCGCGAGCTGCAGTTTGCCGGCAGCCAGCGCGGCATCTTTTGCTACCTCCAGCGCTGCTGTCAGGTCGATTTTACGATCCACTTGAGACGCCCCCAATACTTTTTTTATCTGCTGCTAATATTTCCACCACGCACCCCATTTACCTCCTGAAACAAAATGAGGCCGTCTTAAAGCATTATGCTTTAGGATGGCCTCATCTTTTATACCCGAGTCGGCGTTTTATTCCGGCACTTTAACCAAAAAGCGCAATGTGGGGCCAATTTTTCGGGGCGGCTCCACCATCTCATAACCGGCTTTCACCAACTCTTCCGGCACTGAGGTAAAACTCTGGGGGCAATCCGCCAGGATTTCGACTACAGAACCTTTGCCCAATTTTTGCAGTGTTTCCAACGAAAACACAACAGGGTACGGTCAAGCCTCCCCACGCAAGTCGAGAAAAAAATGCTTATCCTTCACGTTTAACCCTCCTGGCCAGTAAAGTATTATCCAGCGTCTGGCGCCAATCAGCCCAGAAATAAAGCGCAGCAAGCATAAGCGCCGTAAGCGCCAGCGCCACCGGCATACCGAAATATTTCGCTAAATCAACCCGCGGAAACGGCTGAACCAAGTAGGGGAACACCCCTCCATCCCAAGCCAGTGTTAAAACAGTCGCGCCGATTACGTTGCCCAGCCCGACAAACCAGAAATGCAGTTGGCCTTCCATAGACCGGTACATCCAACCTGTCTCGCAGCCGCCGGCAATGACAATACCTACGCCAAAGAGTACGCCGCCTAAAAGAGCGCCGGGGCCTGCCCACCAAATTACATTCGGGTTCATGCCTTTTGCCAGGAACGCCGCCGTAATAATCGTCTGCACCGCTATGCCGAGGATAAGCGCTTTCGCGGTATTCGCCCGTCCAACCAGCCACAAGTCGCGAAAAGCGGAGGTAAAGCAAACCTGTCCTTTTTGAATCAGGAAACCGAAGGCAAAACCGAAAACAACGGCCAACAGCAAATTTGACGGATAGCCGTTGCCCCCCAGGTAAACGAGATATGAGGCAAGCAGCGCAAACCCCGCGATACCCAAATAGGGCTGAATGCGGTAATAAACAGGATTTTCCGGCTCCGGCGCTAACGCTTTTGCTACCGTCAGCTTAGGGTTCCCCATCATCCAGGGATGCATGCTGATCTTCAAACCATAAAAGGTTCCCGCAATGGTGCCAATAGTAAACAGCCATGTATGGAAGGAGAGCTGCGGAATGCCGGTAAACAGCGCCGCCAAATTGCAGCCCATAGCCATGCGGGTGCCAAAACCGGCGATAATTCCGCCCAATAAAGCCTGGAAGATCCTTTTCCCTGTAGGAATTCTGATTTTTACATTTTGCCCTAGCAGCGCGCTGATTAAGGCCCCGGCGAACATTCCCAGAACCAGTACACCGTCTACACGCGTAAGCGGCGTGCCGGCAAAACGAACCAGCTTCAAATAGCTGTAAGCATCTGTGTTAACTCCCAGGAACTGCAAAAAATGCCCGCCCCAGCGGGTAAACTCGCCGGTAACCGCCCATGCTACGCCCAGCATACCAAAGTACAGGGCGCTGATAACACCTAGCGTAATTATAGCAAACCGCTGCTCCCAAAAGCCGGTGACGTACTTTTCATAGTATTGCTTCGCCAACGCCAGCACGTTTACTTTCACCCTTTCATAGAACAAGTCTATAAATATCTACGAATAAATATATAGCAATTTCTCAACCCCTGTCAACCAAAAGCGATAAGGGATCAGGGTTCCCCAATCCCTTATTTGTCATATCACTTTCGTTGTCCAGTCCTCCACATTCCATACCGCGGATACCCAATCTTCATAGAATTCCGGTTCGTGCGACACCAGCAAAATCGTGCCTTTGAACTCGCGCAGCGCTCTTTTCAGCTCTTCTTTGGCCTCGATGTCCAAATGATTGGTCGGCTCGTCGAGCACCAGCCAGTTGACATCTTTTAGCATCAGCTTGCACAGGCGCACTTTGGCGTTTTCGCCGCCGCTCAGCACCATCATCTGGCTAGTGATATGCTCATTAGTCAGCCCGCACCGTGCTAATGCCGCCCTCACTTCAAAGTTGGTCATGCCGGGGTACTCGGCCCATACTTCTTCAAGCGCGGTATTGGTATTGCCGCGGCTTGATTCCTGCTCAAAGTAGCCGGGAAATAAATAGTCGCCTTGTTCCACCCTGCCGGCTACCGGCGGAATGATCCCCAGCAATGTTTTGAGCAGCGTCGATTTGCCCAGTCCGTTCACGCCCCGGATGGCAACCTTCTGGCCGCGCTCCAGCGCAAAACTCACCGGTTTGGTTAAAGGCTCGTCATAGCCGAGCACCAAATCAAAGGCTTCCACAATAAACCGGCCGGGCGTCCTGGCTTCCCGGAACTCAAAGACCGGCTTGGGTTTTTCGCGTGGCTTTTCGAGCAGTTCCATCTTGTCGAGTTTTTTCTGGCGGCTGTTAGCCATGCCCCGAGTGGCGACCCGCGCCTTGTTGCGGGCGATAAAGTCTTCCAGCCGCTCCACTTCCTGCTGCTGCCGTTCATAGGCCTTAAGCTCCTGGCTCTTTTTAACGGCGTACGCCTGCCGGAACTGCTCGTACGTTCCGGTGTAGCGCGTCAGGACGGCATTTTCCACATGGTAGATGACATTGACCACTTCGCTTAAGAAGGGAATATCATGCGATACCAGGATGAAACTGTTCTCATACTCTTTCAGGAAACGCTTCAGCCACTCAATATGCTCGTAGTCTAAGTAGTTGGTTGGCTCATCCAAAATGAGGATGGTCGGCTTTTGCAGCAGCAGCTTGGTTAAAAGCACCTTAGTCCGCTGGCCGCCGCTGAGGTCGGCGACGTCCCGGTCAAGGCCGATATCTCCCAAACCAAGGCCGTTAGCTACTTCCTCAACTTTGGCATCAATCATATAAAAGCCGCTTGTTTCCAGCACATCTTGGATCTCGCCGACATCGGCCATTAATTTATCCATCTCGTCAGGCGAAGCCTCGCCCATACGGTCATAGGCCGCCAGCATCTCGGCTTCCAGGTCATACATTCCCTGAAAGGCTTCACGCAATACGGCGCGAATGGTTTTCCCTCTGGTTAATACCGAGTGCTGCTCAAGATAGCCCACCGTCACTCGGTTTGACCATTCCACTTTGCCCTCATCAGGCGCGAGTTGGCCGGTAATAATGTTCAAAAAAGTCGATTTACCTTCGCCGTTGGCACCGATTAGGCCGACATGCTCGCCTTTGAGCAGGCGGAAGGATGCGTTTTCGAGTATTCGCCGCGCGCCAAAGCCGTGAGTTACGTTTTCGACTGTCAATACGCTCATTGTCTTTCTCCTGTCCGATAATAAGAAATGCCATTATATTTTAAGCCTAAGCCGGGCAGTCTGTCAAAAAATAAAAGCCCCCCATACCGGGGAGCTTGATAACTTGTCCTTTACTTAAAAATGCCAAACGGCTTGCCCATTGGCATAAACACACGGCCAAAGTGGGTATTGAGGACAACCGCGGCACAGGCGTAGAAAGTGAGCAAGGAGATGATAAGTTCAGTCCAGGCGGCAATCACGTGGGTAGCATGAGCGGCGACGCCGAAAGAATTCAGCGCCAGTGCAGCCAGCAGCACGTCAATCAGCACCATGATCGTAAAAATCACTTTATTGACTTCCATCGAACCCAGTGTCATAAATAGCGAAAAAATCAAATATCCGGTAAATGCCCAGCCAACCTGCTTGATATCTACAGCCGCAGCCAATTCGGGCCCGAAAACGCCCATCTTGATCATCCAAACGGCCGCCATGCCATACCAGAAGAAAGCGTACGCGCCAAACACGGTAGCGCCCCAGATATTGTTATGATTGAAATCATAGAACGAAGCGATCAGTTGTGCGGTAGCGCCTAACAGTACTGCGTAAACGATAACGTACGACAACCCGGTTGTCCAGCCCAGCTTTTGCGATGCCGCCACCAATGTGACCATTGCCAGGCCGAAAAGACCCAAACCTGTGGGATTGGCAACGACCAATTGAACATGTTGCTGATTAGCATTAGAACTCATGAACTACCTCCTGATATAATAAAATGCACAATAAACTTACCATATAACTTAAATTGTGTCAATTAGTTCGTTTTAAGTTAATTTATCAAAAATTTGCGTGATTACTTTGTAAATGCTTCCATTTATTTGTATTTACTCCCAAATCATCATAATCTCGCTAAAAGCAAAACAGCCAAGCTTAGTAACTTGACTGCTTTGCTTTTTATATTTCGCGCAATTTTTGTCATTCCTGCATTGTTTTCTTCCTTGCTTCCATGTATTTGTGCCAAGCATGCAGGAGAAGCGACATGCCGATAACGCCGTAGGCGATAAATACCCGGAAAAATTCGCCGATCTGCGCGTCACCGAATAAGTTGTTGCCGGCCTGAGGCGAGGCGATAAACAGCGTGTGGAACAAAACCGTACCGATAATGGCATCGCTGATGGTCGCTTTTACAACCGTTGCCCCGCCAATCAGCAGGGCAGCGATCGCGAACATGCCTACCTGCTCATGGCTGGCGTAAGTATTGAGTGTGCCGATATTCTGCAGAAAAATGATTTGTCCCCATGCCGCCAAAACGGTGGATATGGTGATGGCGATGATCCGCACCTTGTCAGTCTGAATCCCGGCCACCTGCGCAATATGAAGGTCCTGGCCCAAAGAGCGGAACTCCTGACCGATTTTGGTCGTTACAATAAATTTAGTGGCCCAGCACAGGACGGCGATGACGGCGAAAGTGACAATCGGGATTTCAATACCCATAATATTGACATGCAACATGCGGTCAATCGCGTACTGAATAAATTTCAAATCCAGCGCGTTTTTCAGCCCCACACCGCCTTTCAGGATAATCTCCGGATTATTGACCGGAATAATTGTCCCAATGAACAGCAGGAAGACCAGCTGCCACAAGCCATTGGCGAAAAAGCCGAGGATCATGCTGGTAATCATCTCGCGGCCTTTTGTTTTATTCAGCGTCAGGCCGGTAAGATAGCCGAATAAGAGAGCGAACGGTGTGGAAAAAAGCACGGCGATGATAAACCCGGAAAAGCCGCCGATATCCCAAATCTTCACGGCAATCAGGCCAATCTGCCCGGCCATCGCGCCGATGACGAGCGCAAAGTTAAGACCCATGCCCGCCAGAACGGGTATAATCAGCGAAAGCACTAAAAACAGATTTCGGGACAGACGGGTGACCAGCTCATTGAGAACAAACACGAGCGGCAGATCGGCGGCGGCAACTGTCAGCAGGCAGAGCACGGCAAAAGAGAGCGGCACGGGATGTCTGGCGACAAATTGCCAAAGTGCGTTTGGCGCCGCAAGTGCGCGCGGTTTTGTCGAAGTTTGCGTTTGCATCAGTGACTGCCTCCCACTTTAGTCAGCGCGTAGAGAATAACGCCGTTGCTGACGATAATGCGTATTACTTCCGAAAGATTGCCCACCGGCATTAATTGATTAATGACCGGCAGGGAAATGGTGAGCAGCGCCTGAAACAGAATTGTGCCGGATATAACGTGAGCAATTGTCGCTTTTTTGGCAGTCGCGCCGCCGATTAAAATGGCGGCAGTAGCAGCGAACGGCATCATCAGCGGCGCCTGATAGAGCTGCAGGAAGCCGAAGCTTTGCGCGTAAACCAATATCCCGATGCCGCCGAGCACAGTGGACAGCACCGTACCGATCATGCGCTGCCGGTTGACATTGATGCCGGATGCGGCAGCAAAACGCGGATTATCGCCTGCCGCCATCATTGCCATCCCTGTCTTGGAACGCAGGAAAAGCCACATCAGCAGGCAAAACAACGCGAAAAAGAGCAGCGCGCCTGTAGGGATTTTGGTGCCCAGCACCGGAATGGCCATGAAATCGTCAAGCACTTTGGCGTAACGGTTAGTCAGCGTGATCGTGCTGCGCAGGCCGGTGCCGCCAATTGCCCACACCATTTCCGGGCTGGTAAACGGAATTACCATCCAACCGATGGACATCAGCGAAACTATGGAAAAGCCGACATATGTCCCTACCGTCATTTCATCGCCTTTCACCTTGTTGAGCAGCCAGCCATAGCCGTAGCCCACGATGAGCGACATCGGCACGGACATAACAAGCGCCCACAGGAACGCCGCCATGCCCCGCATATTCATTTCAATACTGATGCAGCCGGCTAAAAGCCCGGTAATAATTCCTAGCGACAGGCCGAAATTCAGGCCGGTTCCGCTCACGATGCTGGGTACCATCGCCAGCACCAGAATGCCGTTCATGGTGATCCGCACCAGCGAATCGCCGAACATGGCCGCCACATCCTGCTTCATCATGAACGCCAAAGCGATTAAAAGCAGCAGGAACAAGGTGATGCACACCTTGGGGAAGCCATATTTATCGGTTATCTTCCGCCAATATTCCTTCATATTATCCAGCCTCCCTGCTGCGATCTCTGTATTTTCCGGCCATAGCCAAGCCATAGTCAAGGTCAGACGCGGCCGGGCTTAAAATTGCCTCCAGTTCACCTTCATACACAATAGCGATGCGGTCGCAAATCGAACGCAATTCGCCAAGTTCGCTCGAGGTAACGACAACCGTCATGTTCAGTTCCCGGTTGAGCTGCACCAACAGATCCAGCACCAGCTTCTTGGCCCCGATATCAATGCCGCGCGTCGGCTCCGACACAAACAGAATCTCGGGCTCCAGCGTGAGCGCGCGCGCAATGCACACCTTTTGCTGGTTGCCGCCGCTTAAGCGGCGTGTTAACTGCTCCGGCCCCGTGCAGCGAATATCGAGGTCTTTAATCATTTTGAGCGCGTGAGTGCGAATGGCTTTTTCATCCGCCATCTTGATGCCTTTTATACCCAAAAACGGTTTTAGAAACATGTCCCGTATCTGCATCGCCGTCATGACGATATTTGTTTCAATGGAATTGTCCAGTAAAAGACCTACGCCCCGCCGGTCTTCCGATACGAAGGCCAGTTTATTTTCAATAGCTTGGCGCGGCCGATTAAGCTCCAGCCGTTTGGACCCGAGAAAAACGTCGCCTTGCGCCGGATAAAGCCCCATAATGCCGTTGGCAATGCCAATCTTGCCTTGTCCGGCCAAACCGCCGATACCGAGAATTTCGCCTTTTTTAATATCCAGACTGATATTCCTGACCATTTCGCCCGGCATCGTCACGCGCAAATTCCGGATGGAAAGGGCTGTTTCCCCGCCTTCCACCACATCTTTCGCCACTTGCTTAATGCGTTCGATTTTGCGGCCGACCATCATTTCTGCGATTTTTTCCAGCGTCGCTTCATCCCGCGTCATCCAGCCGACTTTTTCTCCATCACGGAGAACGGTGATGCTGTCAGCCACCGCCAACACCTCGTCCAGACGATGGGTGATGAACAGGATGGCGATTCCCCTGGCGGATAGCTTCTTCATCACGCCGAGGAGGGTATCCGCCTCGCTCTCGGTGAGCACAGCGGTAGGCTCATCGAACACCAGCAGTTTGATATTCTCTTTATCAATTTCACGGGCAATCTCGACAAACTGCATATAGCCTACCGGCAGGCCGGCGATCGGCAGCCATTCGTCAACCGTCATGCCCAGTGAATCCAGCGCCTTCTTCGCGTCTTGGCGCATTTTTTCAATATCAAGCGTTTGCAGCTTAGCCGAGCCAAGCAGCTTGCTGACCGGATTATGCCTGGTAATTTCCCTGTTAAGTTTTATGTTTTCAGTAATGGTAAAGCCGGGCAGCAGCATGAATTCCTGGTGAACCATGCCGATGCCTAAGTCAAGCGCTGTCTTGGGCGAACGTATATCCACCGATTTGCCGTCAAAAATAACCTCGCCGCGAATACCGCCGGTGCTGTAGATAACCGGCATGCCAAACAGAATGTTCATCAGCGTGGACTTGCCGGCGCCGTTTTCACCGACGATGGCATGGATTTCGCCTGGTTTTACCGTGAGCGTTACCCCTTTGAGCACCCGGTTGCCGAAATACTCTTTTTCGATATTGCGCATTTCCAGAATATTAGTTGTACTCATCGCTTCCCTCCGCTGCCAGTGCGCTTACATTGTCCCGACAACATGAGATCGCCACGCAACCGCATATCTCCCGGCTGACACTATCCGGTTGTGTCACTCATGGGAGCGCAGCGACGTGGCAATCTCTTAAGTCCTTTTTGATTCTTAATAGGTTATGTAATCAGACAGTACCATGTAGAAGTTATCAAATTTAACCTCTTTTCCGGCTTTATCCTTGCCAGCATAAGTGGTGGCGGTAACGGGAGAACCGGCGATTTCATTGAGCTTCTTCACAAGAGCGTCTTTATCGTTTTTGTTCTTGATTTTGCCTTCGATATAATCCATTGCGTATTCGGCGCCGGCTTCAACAAACAGCATGTTGATCTTGACCGGCCAGGTCGAGAAACGCCCGCTTCCGCCTTTGGCGGCAATCTTGGCTTTAATTTGTTCATTGATGTAATTCATGTCACCGGCTTTATCCTTGGGTATCTCGATGCCCAAAGCTCCCGGATAACCATGGAACGGGCTGGGACAGCACTGCTGCGCATAAATTGCGCCTGTTTCCAAAGTTGCCTTGATCAGCGGCTCCTGCATCGCGCAGTTGGTGCTGAAGAAGTTGGTTTGCTTGCCATACTCTTTCACTTTGCGCGGCACATCTTCCAGAATGAACTGCTGCGCCCCGGGAACGCCGGCATCACCCAGCGGATCGGGAGCAGTGGCGTCAACAAACTTTAAGCCGAGCTTTTCGCATTCCGCCTTCATGATATCCCGCCGGGCCGCGAGCAGCGGATAGGACATATGACGCGGGAATGAATAGTGGACAAGGGTGGTCGCTCCCAGTTTCTTTGCTTGCGCTGGAATGGTCCGGCCCATAGCCAGTTCATCCGCCTGCAGAACAATGTCTGCCTTGCGGCCGATCATATCGGGGTCTTCCGCCGGCACGCCGGCAATCAGCAGAATGTCCGGACGCTTCTCCCGCACTTTTTCAAAGCCGGCGGCAGCTCCGGGAACGGCCTGCACCATGACGATCGCTTTGACGTCAGGGTCGGCGGCAAACGCCAGCAGGTTGGCAATGGTGGTTTCCTGCTCTTTCATGAAATTATCGGGGTAAGTTTTCATGAGAACAACATCTTTGCCATATTTCTTCTGAACTTTTTCCGCCGCGCGGATTTCTTCCTCATTTTGCGCGACTGTACCGGTCATGATGCCAATCTTTGCTTTCTTCTTCGGGGCTTCACCGGTAGACGTCGATTTGCCGCCGCAACCCACTATACTGAGCGCAAAAATTGCGGCAAGCAGCAGCGCTAACCATTTTTTCACTCTTATCCCTCCTGGTTTTTAGTGGCCTTCTTTATCGTACAACACTTGTAAATATTCAGTCAATATAAACCAAAAACATGGATAAACATTCACTGTTTTTGCATTTTATTCCAACAAATAGCAAGACTGGGCTTAATTGCCCAGCCAGTTTCTTTACGGCGCTTCTTTTCTAATCGGCTGCAAGAGCCAGTCAGGATGGTTTATCCGGTCATCAATTTGCTCATATTTTGCGATCAGGCGCTGTTTATTGCGCATGATCCAGGTTAAGACTTCGAGGAACCGGTCTATTTCCCGGCGGTCATTGTACAGGCCGAAGCTTACGCGTATCAGCCCGGGCAGTGCTCCGTCAGGATGCATATGGCAGTATTCGATGTCCGCTTGCGTCAGCCCGAGCAGATTATGGACATAGGGATGGGCGCAAAACAACCCTGTCCGGACGGCTATGCCTGCTTCATAAGAGAGTATCTTGGCCACAATCCGGTGGTGAATACCCTGAGCTGCAAATGAGATCAGGCTGACCCGCTCCTCCGGGCGCCCTATGTCGCCAAACAGCGTCACGCCGGGCACACTTTTAAGTCCGTTTACGGCATAGGCCAGCAGGTCAGTCTCATAGGCATGAAGCCGCTCCATGCCCAACGCCGCCAGCGTCTGCACGGCCGTCGCCAAAGCAACAACCCCCATGGCATTGGGCGACCCGGCCTCGTCGCGGAAGGGCGGCTCCTCCCAGTCAACAAGCTCCCTGGCCGCCAGACTGACTGTCCCGCCGCCTTTATATACCGGCAGCCCCTGAGCGAAAGTCTGCTTGGGCGCTATCAATACACCGGCGCCAAAAGGCGCATACATCTTGTGGGCAGAGAACGCCAGATAGTCGATATGTTCCAGCGAGCCGAACGGCTTCATGGCAACCGGACAGTGCGGAACCCACTGCGCCCCGTCAACCAGGATCTCCGCGCCGTAGCGGTGGGCAAGGCGGGCAATGTGATGCACCGGGTTGATGAGGCCGGTGACATTGGATGCCCCGGTGACCGCGACCAGCCTGACCCTCCTCTTGTGTTTGGCAAGCTTGGCTTCCAGATCGTCGAGCAGCAACCGCCCCTGCCTGTCAACGCCGGCGAATTCAACCTGTGCATGATAGCGCCAGGGAAGGTCATTGGCCAGGTGCTCCATATCGGTGGACAATACGACCTGCCCGGGGTATTCGGCCGCCAGCTTGTAAGCGAGCATATTGATGGCTTCCGTCGTATTTTTGGTGAAAATAACAATATCACGCGCAGCATCAGCGCCGACAAAGCGCCGGATCGCATCCCGCGCTTTTTCGTAGAGGTTTGACGACAGAACGGATTTATACCCCGCTCCCCGGTGAACCGACGCATACCAGGGCGCAAACTCTTCAATTTCCCGCATTACCGCACAAAACGGCGGCGTTGTGGCCGCGTTGTCGAAATTGATGGCAGTGGTATATGCGCCGCTGATAAGCGGTACAGGCGTATCAACGCCGACAACCAGGCGGCGCCAGGGACTATCAGGAAGCAGCGACATTTGTTTCTCCTCCGCATCCATGCAATCGAGCACTAAGGACGTATCACTTCATTATATGGATGCGAACAAGGAAAGGGTGACAGGAAAAATCATTGTCGCAATGCTAAAAAAGCGAGCCATTAGGTATTTATTCCTATTTAATTACCATCCCGTCTGTCCAAACATAAAAAGGATTATACCCTACCAATACTCCGTCAATAAAGACATTGAACGCATAAAAACCTTCTGCGGGAAATTTTACTTTCCAGTCAACAATCATTACCGAAGTCGTTCCCGGACGCTCAAACGTAAGGTTAAAGTCATATCTGCTGATTGTTTTCTTGCCCGTGTCGTCTGCTAAGACTATGGAACAGATCGCAGGCTGAAAACGCGCTGTAGCGACAAAACTGGTCATTGTTTTAAAAATTACCTCTACCGGGAACTGGTTAGCGGCGAAACCGGTTATTACCCCGTTCATGGAATGGAGACCGTTTGCGTGTCTGACAACTTGCCCTCCCATTACATGGCCTGATACATAGACCGGAATATCGCCACTCGCCACCTTAATGCCTGCCGCTGCATGCTGAATAGAGCAGAGCAATATCATTAACAGAATAACTATGGTAGGTATCCTCAATTTTAGCATAAATAATCCCCCCGTTTGATTGTACATATTTAGTTTTCGGTAATTGGAAAAATTATCCTTTTAACAAATACCGACATTATCCGCGCACTAATAAGAGGCAGGGACGATAACCCCTGCCTCTTATTATTTTATTATTGAACTATTCCTCGTCATTGCCGGCGACAATTTTATTCACCCGGATCACAATATTGTCTTCCCCGGCTGCAGCACGCTGCTCGCTTGCGGCAGGAGCCATTGCCGGAATCAGCGGTTTTTCTTTAGGTCCGCCTGTCCGCCAAGTTATACCAAAGCGGGCCGACTTTTCCCAGCCGTCATCACTCATTGCAATAGCGGCATTTAGCAGTATGGTGGGTTTGGTATAATGGAATACGCCCAGAGCGACAGCTTGTGTGCCGTTATACGTGCCGATGCCGGCCGAATATTGGGTTGGATCTTTAGGATCATAGGCCAGCGGCACTAAAGCTGACATAGCGAAGGCCGATGCGCCTACCCGGTTTACCTTAGCATCCAAATGCCATAACTGACTCATGTTAACAGCGTCAGTACCATAGATACCAGGCGCTACGTTGGTAATACGCCGCTCATAGCCGGGCTGCCCAACGGAAACAGTATCCGGTTCGTAAGCGATCGAATATGCGCCAAGCGCTACGCTGTTTCCAGCTCTCGCATCCGCCCTATAGCCGATTGCGGTATTCAAGTCGCTATCGCCGGCATAAGCGCCGCTGCCAAGAGCTGTATTTGAATTACCGTTGACTGCTTGTGCGCCATAACCAATGGCTTTGTTCGCCATACCGCTGGCTTGTGCGCCGAAACCCATCGCTTCACTGCCGCTGCTGACACCGATTTGCGCATTGGACCCAACCAGCGTACCGATACCGACGGCGGTGTTATGATCGCCGGCTCCGGCAATCGCGCCGATTCCCGATAAAGAGGCATTGCTTACTCCAGCCAGAACTTGCGAGCCAACGCCTGAGGCATAGTTTTCATTGCCTAATCCGGCAATTGCGCCTACACCTGCGGCATTGTTCCGTTTGCCGCCTTCAACGATCGCGCCGGTGCCCACAGCCAGGTTGTTGTCACCCATACCGGCTGCGGCACCGATGCCGTAAGCGCTATTTTTTTCGCCGTCAATTACAATTGCGCCGGTGCCAATAGCGCCGTTGTTATCGCCAAGACCGGTAATAGCTCCCAAGCCTATGGCATTATTCTTTTTACCGTCTTCAATAATAGCCCCGGTGCCGATTGATGTGTTGCCGTCGCCGAGAATGGCAACTGCCCCAGCGCCGGCGGCAGTGTTATCTGCACCATCTACCACTATGGCTCCTGTACCTACAGCTAAGTTGCCGTCAGCGGCTAATTTCCCATTTCCGGTGGCATATACGGGCAAACTGACAACCAGGAGCAGAAAAATAAGCATAGTTGTTATGGAAGTCTTTTTCACAAGAACCCCCCCCTGGCTAGATTTACGCTTCCAGCTAAGGAAATGGTTGAGATTAATGTTCTCAACCATTTCATCTTAGCAACTTTCTTTGGGGCTGTTATAGTTTCGTACTGTTAGTACACAACCGCGCCGGCTCCATAACTTATACTGTTGTAGTCGCTGTTACCCATGATGATGCTGCCTGCCCCGGTGGCTTGATTATGGTCACCACCTACTACCAAAGCGCCGGTGCTATTTCTCACTATATTTCCATCGCTATCTCCTCTAACAACTGCGCCAACTCCCTTCGCAGTGTTGTCATAACCACTAAGGATTTTTGCGCCGACGCTATACCGGACATCATTGCCGTCGCTATGGCCGGCAACAACCGTCCCCACGCCAGTTGCTTGATTATCAAAGCCGTTTACAACCCAAGCCCCCGTGTTACCCGATACGGTATTGCGATTGCTGTCATGCATTACTACAGCGCCGATACCCATTGACTTAACGGACATTCCACTTTCAATTACAGCTCCGGCATTATATTCAACCGTGTTGCGGTCGCTGCCGCCGGAGACAATAGCGCCAATACCCGTTGCGTTATTAAACCAATTTCCATAGCCACCGATATAAGCTCCAGCATTATACTGCACTGTATTATAGTTGCTATCGATGACAACCGCGCCGGCGCCAAGCGCGCCGTTGTACATGCCGCCAGCAATATTCGCACCGGTATTATAGTTAACACTGTTGCCGTCACTGCCATGAAGTACTGCCCCGACGCCAATAGCAGCGTTATGTCTCCCGCTTACTGATGCGCCAATATTGCCATATACCCAAGTATTGGAATTGCTGCTAATGAGCACCGAACCAGCGCCAAAACCAAAGTTATGGCTGCCGGTCACTTGGGTGCCTACACCGGAAACATTATTGTTGGAAGAACTATTATAAACGAAATTGCCGACCCCTTGAGCAATATTAGCATGGGGCCCAGACGGTGGCGCCGCAAACGCCGGAACACAGAACGCAGCCATAACCAACATGACCGCACATACGATAGCTGTCTTTTTCACTTGTTTCCCTCCAATTCGCTTCTTTGGTTTTCAGTCTTTCCTTTGCCAAACTAAATCGCAACCCCTAAACTCATCTGGTCTTTCTCTTTCGTCCTCCCTTCACATGCAGGGCATGTCCGCGTCCGCGCCATCTCCGAACCATAGTAGGCACATCCGTCATGCCCGGATTTTATGGAAGCGGAGATGCAAGAAACTGCAGCCTTGTCCCCGTTGCCATTATGCAATATAGTTATTCCCTTGTTTGTAAAAATATTACATGATAACAATAAACTAACTTCATTTCCAATTATTTACTCAATATCTCTTCCGTAAAAACGTCACCTGATATCTGCCGGCCGTCTTCATTCTGAAAGGCTGAAACGGTTCCTCAAGGCACGCCTGCCAGCCGTCGGTTTCGAACTCTTTTACCCGTTCCGCCAGATGATTTGCATCAAATACATTGTCAATAAACTTAATCATCGCTGCATAACGAGGGGAAGCGGAGGAGTTTGCTCTTTTTATCCCAGCCATTATTCCCGCCTCTTTTATTTGTAAAATTTTGGAATTTGCTTCTCTTTTTAATTATATTTGTTAATTTTTACCAATTTAAGAAAGCATGTCGCGCAAATTCTCGCACAAAATGCACAAAAGCGCCTCATTGCGAGGCGCTTCGGCAGAGAAATATAAAAAGACCAGCTATAAAAAGTCAAGCATCCAAGTTAAGAAATCCTGATAAAATAATTGGCTGTTTTTGGGCATGACAAATAAGCCCTTACAGGCGAAAACTTTGAAACGACTAAGCTAAAGGCTCATAGGGTTTTTGATCTCGAAGGACAGCATGGATAATGTATGTAAGCTTTCTGGCAACAGCGCCTGTTGCCGCAAGAGGATGTTTGCCTTGGGTGAGTTTCTGTGAGTAAAAGTCTTTGAGAATGGGATTATGTATTTTTGCAACATTAGCAGCCAGCCAGATTGCCCTGCGCAAGTACGGGGAGCCGCGTTTGGAAATATGATTCTGGTTCCCCGTAAACTCGCCAGATTGGCGAACTGTGGGGTCAATGCCAGCGTAGGCTACAAGTTTAGCTCCTGTACTAAACCGGGAAATGTCGCCAATTTCACCTATAATGGAGGCGGCAAGAATCGGACCAATACCAGGTATGGTAATAAGATGTTTGTCCAATTTTTCCAGCCGGTCAGTAATCTCTTTTTCAATGAGGGCCAACTGCTCTTCGCTAAAGCGGATTTGCTGAAGCAAAATGCGCAGCTGAAACCGATAAGCGTCTAAGGCAAAGTCAATGCCGAATGACGATTTGGCTGCCGCCTTTAGCTCCTCTGCTTTATCCCAGCCCAGACGGTTACGGCTATGTTTAGCGATAAAAGCGGCAAGCTCATCAGTGTCAACAGCCAGGATTTCTTCTGGCGTGGTGAACTCCATAAGAAGCTCGGATGAAGTAGCTC
>JAOACF010000039.1 GCA_026417995.1 Negativicutes bacterium | reverse complement strand
CATTGGGAGCTTGTTTCAGTATCTCGACAAAGAGCGCATCTCTGAGATGTCCGTGCTTGATGCCGTTGGCGCAGGAAATAAAGACCACCGCATCTTCCGGAATGCCCAGTTCCGCCCGGGTGAGTTTTTCCTCGGGCACTATCGGCATATACTGCGCCGCCCCGAGATTTGGTAAACGAACAAGTTTTTCCCGGTATTGATTTTGTGCGCTGGGGGCTTCAAAATCACCGCTGATGTAGTATTGAATTGTGGGCATGCCGGTCGATGTGCCATGCCCGACCAGCGCGCATTGTACGGGGGCCAGCTGCAGTCCGGACAGAATGTATGTGACAGGATCCATGCCGATATCGGTGTATATCAAAATATCAAGCTTCTTTTCCAGAATGCTTTTGGCTATGCCATAAAAGTCGGTTATATTATTGAAACGTTCGAAAGAATGGCTGTTCTGCTTAAAAAGTTCCGAGATGTTGTCGTGATAATCTCCCAAAGCAAAGACGTATACTTCAAATTTGTCGCGGTCATGGTGGATGACGCGGTTAACCATATAGCAGCTTACAGCCTGCTTGTAGAAATTACGGGAAATATAGCCGATGCGGATCTTCTCGCCTTTGGCAAGATCCTTTCGCACTAGTTTGGCCTTGGGATGCGGCATGAATCTGTTAATCGTAAAGCTGATAAAGTCGCCAAAGGCGGATAAAGCATCGACGTGGTTGCCGCCAATATACGACGCCCGCCAGAAACCGGTCATGACTTCCTGGACAAAAGTGAGGAAGAAAGCGGTTGTTAGCATTTCAGGGTGTCTGTTAATGGCCCGGCAGAGTTCGGGGACATATCGTACCAGTTTCAGGCGATGTTTTTCTTCCGCGTTGAAATATGGGGTGTTAAGCATCCAATAGATAATAATATGCTTATAACCAAAGGGAAGTTCGGCGGCGACAAGTTTTTCTGAGTCAACATTGTATTCGTCGGCGGCAAACGGTTGATACATGCTGGCAACCAGCAGGCCGATATAGCCGTTGTTTTTGCATTCCTCAGTGAGTTTTTGCTGCTTGTGCTTGGGATGCCAAAACAGATTGAGCGCGGAAAATGGCTCGAAAAAGAGCTGACGCCATACCGCAATCATCAGGCGCTGCTGGTGGTCAGTTAATATGTCGGGTTTCACCGGAGTTTTAAGCAGAAATTCGTGCATCTTAACCCGTAAATTCAGTACAAAATGGATCAGTGCAACCTTCTCGTCATTCGATAGCGCCCCGGTGCGGTTTTCCAGCTTGCGGCATTCAAACCATCGCTCAATTGTCTCCCAGAACGCCTGGCTATGAGCGATTGGTGAAATTAGCTTTAGACAGTGGCTTAAAAATAAGTCTACCCAAATGTTTTTTTCTTGGTCGTTTTGAAAAGCGGCAGTATCGTATGTTTTTTTGAACTCCTGCCAAACCTGTTCCCAGCCAAGCTGCTTAGCCGCTGATATCACTTCTTCTACCTGGTAGTTTTGCATTACAGCGTCAATAACGCCTGTGTCGTTTTCAGATCCCTTCATTCTTTCTTTGTCCTCCTGTGATCAAAGGCATTTACCCGTCAAATTATTGTATTCACCCGGCGCCATGCAGGTGAAACTTTGCTGTTTTTAGCCGCTGAAGCAAAAAAAAGGCCCCGGCAAGCGCCGGGGCGATGCTGGGGTATATTTATATATTCGGGCAAGGTCGGTTAAAGACGCGAGCGAGGAAGTCGCTGCTGCGGTAAGTGTTGGAAGCAACTTGGTTTCCGTTTGCCTGAGTAGAGGCGGTAAAAACATAGATGCCAGGAACAACACCGGACACTGTTACTTCGTAATTGTTAAGTTTGGGTTCCTGTCCCGCCCCCTCTCTAAAAATCTCGAAGAATTCGTCATTAGCGCAGTTCGATCTTACGGTAAAAGTTTGATTGCGGAAACAGGTTGCGCCGTTGGGACCGCAGACATCGTAGTTCCATACCTTGAAGTTGATGGTGACATTATTCGGCGAGGTGTTGATAACCTTGAAAATCATGCAGCGCGCTTCTTCGCTGCGCACAACCGCGCCGGTGGTAAGGTCAAAACTTTGACCGGGTATCTCGTTGACCAGTTGTCTAATCTCGTTCTTAATTTCGCAGAGGCCGAAATCAGCGTTGAATATTGCGTTGTTGATAATGTTTACAGTGTTGTTGATGGTATTGAAGATCGAGGTGTCGATGTTAAGGGAGAGGTTGCCGAGTGAGTTTTCAATGCCCCTAATCTCATTCTTAATTTCATTGAGGCCAAAGTCTTCGTTGAAGATAGCATTGTTGATAGCGACTACGACTTCATTGATGTCGATGATCTCGTTCTTAATTTCGCAGAGGCCGAAATCAGCGTTGAATATTGCGTTGTTGATGATGTTTACAGTATTGTTAATTGCATTGAAGATTGCAACATTGAAGGTGATGTTGCCGATAGTGTTTTCGATGCCCCTAATTTCGTTCTTAATTTCACAGAGGCCGAAGTCGTCATTGTAAACAGCATTGTTGATAGCGACTACGACTTCGTTAATATCGATGATCTCCTTCTTAATTTCGTTAAGACCGAAGAATTCATTGTTTATGGTATCGTTAATGCCGGCAACGATCTCGTTAATGTTGTTGATTACGATGTTAAATACGACCGATTGATTTTCAATGCCCCGGACTTCGTTTTTAATTTCATTCAAACCGAATTCATCGTTAGTGAGAAGGCGGACAATGCGGCGAACAACATTTTCGATGCCTCTGACCTCGTTCTTAATCTCGTTGAGGCCAAATTCGTCATTGGTTAAGAGGTCATTGATGTCAATAATTTCGTTCTTAATTTCGTTGAGGCCGAAGAAGCCGTTGTTGACGGTGTTATTGATAGCAATAACCACTTCATTGATGTCGATGATCTCGTTCTTGATTTCGTTAAGGCCAAAGAACTGATTGTTCAGCGTAGCGTTAAGGCCTGACACCGCTTCATTGATGATGACTACGATGTCGTTGATGTCAATGATTTCATTTTTAATTTCCCTGAGGCCGAACCTTTCATTATTCACTATTCTAAAGATACGGCGAACATCATTTTCAATATCGCGGACTTCATTCTTGATCTCGTTCAGGCCGAACAACCGGTTATTTACCGTAGTATTGATGGCGACAACATTATTTTCAATAAATCTGATCTCGTTTTTCAGTTCTCCCAGCCCGATGGTTCCGTTATTCAAGAGTTCGTTGATTTCAATAATCTCATTTTTGATTTCGTTTAGGCCGATAAATTCGTTTGTTAGTATATCGTTGATGTCGATGATTTCATTTTTAATTTCCTTAAGGCCAAAGAAGCGGTTGTTTACGGTAGTGTTGATGACAGTTACAATTTCGTTAATATCAATGATCTCGTTCTTTATTTCATTGAGACCGAAGAAACGGTTATTTACCGTTTCGTTGATTATGTGAACTGAGTTTTCAATGATTCTGACTTCATTTTTAATTTCCTTGACACCGAATGTACCGTTTGTTAATAAGTCGTTAAGGTCAATAATTTCATTTTTTATTTCATTTAATCCGAAAAACTCATTAGTCAGAATGTTTTCGATGTCAATAATTTCGTTTTTGATTTCTCTCAGACCAAAAATGGAGTTGCTTACAATGTCCCCAATTTCAATAACTTCGTTTTTGATTTCACTTAGACCGAACTTAGGGTTGGTCAGAAGCTCTTCTATTTGCCGAAGCTCTCTGAGTAAAACGCAGAATAATATTCTTTCTTTGGTGCTGCTACTGCAGTGGCCGCCTAAGCAGTCAATGACACCGGCGATGGTTTGTTTTAATTCACAGATGCATGCTACAATTTCCGCTGTCACATTCGGGTCGCAGCCGTCAAAGCGTTTATCATCTGACAAAGCTATCCCCCCCATAAAAAAGTCTTTTATTAACAGTATATGACTAATATGTTAACGCGGTTACAATTGCGGCTAGTCAGGTAAGCTGTTGGGGAGGTTTATGCAAGTTAAAATTTTAAATACCCGCACCTGCTGATTAAGACAACTGTCGCTTCTTGTTGCGGCAATGGCTGATGTTTCTTCCGGGCGCTTCGCAATAAAAGTATCTGGATTATTTGTAAATTCTAGAACTCGGCGCATAATGTTACGACTCCTTTATAAATGTTAGTAACCGCTTTAATATAGTATATGAGTTAACGAAATATGTTGCTCCATTGTTATTGGAGTCGCTTTTTATACCCGACGATTTGTCTTTCGCATCATATGGTGTGTTCTGCGTGCAACTTAAAACAAGAAATTCCCCGCGGCAATTGGGGAATTCTTTTTTAAGTGCTTCGTTAGGAACCAATTTATTTGCCAAATATAAAACAGGGTCTCCGTCTAACTTTAGAAAATACATGGTATGGATATGGGAAATAACGGCAATAATAGGGACATTGCCTGGGAGAATGAAAGCAAAAAAAATAAATTTCCCTGCTCAGCCCCTTGATTTTTGGCGACAAATTATATATCATAAATTATGGAATTAGCACTCGGTAACAGTGAGTGCTAATAAAATAATAAAAAATTAAATCATCATAAAGGAGGGCATTTTGATGATTAAGCCGTTAGGCGACAGAGTGGTCATTAAAGTACTGGAAAGAGAAGAAAAGACAAAGAGCGGCATCGTGCTGCCGGACACTGCCAAGGAGAAGCCCCAGGAAGGCAAGATTGTGGCTGTTGGCACCGGCAAGATGCTGGAAAATGGCCAGCGTGTAGCTCTCGACGTAAAAGAAGGCGACAAAGTCATCTTTTCCAAGTATGCCGGCACCGAAGTTAAGGTTGACGGTCAAGACTATCTGATTCTCAGCGAAAGAGACATTTTGGCTATCGTAGAATAACAGGCGAATAGGGAGGTACATATAAATTATGGCAAAGCAGATCATTTTTGACGAAGAGGCCCGCCGCGCGCTGGAAAAAGGCGTAAACGCCCTGGCGAATACCGTTAAAGTTACTCTCGGGCCCAAAGGCCGCAACGTAGTTTTGGATAAAAAGTTTGGTGCGCCGACTATCACCAATGACGGTGTAACAATTGCTCGCGAGATAGAACTGGAAGATCCGTTTGAAAATATGGGCGCGCAACTGGTGAAAGAAGTTGCCACCAAAACTAATGATGTTGCCGGTGACGGTACTACTACCGCTACTTTGCTGGCGCAGGCCATGATCCGTGAAGGCATGCGCAACGTCGCTGCCGGCGCCAATCCGATGATCCTCAAGAAGGGTATCGAGAAGGCTGTAGCTACACTGGTAGAAGAGATTAAGAAAAACGCTGTAAAAGTTGAGTCCAAAGAAGCAATTGCTCAGGTCGCTTCCATCTCGGCTGCTGACGAAGAAATCGGCAGACTGATTGCCGAGGCTATGGAGAAAGTCGGCAAAGACGGCGTTATCACCGTCGAAGAGTCCAAAACCATGGGTACCGACCTGGATGTTGTCGAAGGCATGCAGTTTGACCGCGGCTACATCTCCCCGTACATGATTACTGACGCTGACAAAATGGAAGCTGTACTCAACGAGCCATACATCCTGATCACCGACCGCAAAATCGGCGCTATTGCTGATCTGCTGCCTACCCTGGAGAAAGTGGTTCAACAAGGCAAAGAACTGCTCATTATCGCTGAAGACGTGGAAGGCGAAGCTCTTGCTACCCTCGTTGTTAACAAACTCCGCGGCACTTTCCGGGCTGTAGCCGTTAAAGCTCCTGGCTTCGGCGACCGCCGCAAGGCAATGCTAGAAGACATCGCCATCCTTACCGGCGGCACGGTTATCTCGGAAGAACTTGGCCGCAAGCTTGACAGTGTTGATGTTTCCGACCTTGGCCGCGCGCGTCAGGTTCGTGTGTCCAAAGAAGAAACCACTATCGTGGAAGGCTATGGCAAGGCTGAAGAAATCAAGAAGCGTGTTAATCAAATCAAAGCCCAAGTGGAAGAAACCACTTCCGACTTTGACCGCGAAAAACTGCAAGAGCGTCTGGCCAAATTGGCTGGCGGCGTAGCCGTTATCCAAGTAGGTGCTGCTACCGAAGTTGAACTCAAAGAGAAGAAGCATCGCATCGAAGACGCTCTCAACGCTACCCGCGCTGCCGTTGAAGAGGGCATTGTCGCTGGCGGCGGCACTACCTTCATCGATATTCAGTCTGTTCTGGACAGCATCCAAGCTACCGGCGACGAAAAAACCGGCGTGAATATCGTGAAGCGCGCGATTGAAGAGCCCGTTCGTCAAATTGCCAACAACGCCGGCCTCGAAGGTTCGGTTGTTGTGGAAAATGTTAAGAAAGCCGGCAAGGGCATTGGCTTCAACGCCCTGACCGAAGAATATGTAGACATGATCAAAGCCGGTATTGTAGACCCGGCGAAAGTCACTCGCTCCGCACTGCAAAATGCAGCCAGCATCGCGGCCATGGTTCTCACCACCGAATCGCTTGTTGCCGACAAGCCTGAGAAAGAAGCTCCTATGCCTGCCGGCATGGGCGGCGGCATGGGCGGCATGGGCGGCATGATGTAATCAGATCCCGAAGAACCGGTAACTCCGGGCCTCCGAGCTTCCATTAAATCGCGTGCTAACATTTTGCTAACGAAAAAGAATATTTTATTAGCGGCCATTCATTAGTTCGTTGAACTTTGGGTGGCCTCTTTCTTTTTTGCTTTTGTAACGTGGAGGTAAGAGGGCATTTATTTACTGCAACCGTCGAAGAATAAACAGTATTGCTAAGAAATTCAGAGTCTAATGGACAGTCCTCGTACTGTCAGGTGATGGAAATGGCACTGTGCCATGGTAATATTTATCTTTCATCATTCTATTGGAGAGTATTGTCGTTACACAGTTTAGAATACAATCTCTCACATATTTATGACAGCATACCCCGAACGGGGGATGGCAAAAAGCCGTAAGCGGTCCTAAAATAAAATTACAAACAAATATTATGGTTTAGCTATACTAAACCCGAGCATTAGGAGGTTGTGCTTGATGAAGCCGTTGTCTAAATTGGCGACGCTATCGGCTATGTTGACGCTTCTCTTAGTTTTTCTTTCATTTTTCTCACCGCTTTCTCTGGCTGCCGCAGCCGGAGAGCTTACCGTCACGGGTGTGCCTTCAACTATTGCCGTGCATGAGCGGGCATATTTTACTATTACTGGAGGTGATATCCCAAATCGCAAACCGGGCTATACCCCGTATACCATCACGGTCGACAACCCCAATATCATCAGATGGTCGTACAATTCCGGTGACACATATTCATTATTTGCCTACGCGCCGGGGACGGTGACGCTGACTGTTAAAGACCAGGGCGGTAATACCAAGACTTTTAAAGTGACGGCGGTAACGGCGCCGTTTGCCTTGGAAGCTCCTACCAAGATCCAGTACCGGACACAAGACTTTTTTTACGTCAAGATGAAGCGCGGCCAGGCTCCGTATGCTATCACTATTTCTGATCAAAGTGTGCTCAAGCAAAGTCCGTCCTCCAATCCTAATGTCACTCATGATTTTTTGGTACAGGTGCTTAAGCCCGGTGTAGCCACTATTACTATCCGTGATGGAGCAGGCAAGCAGGCCAGTGTCACCGTGGAAGTATATGATCCGACGGCAGGGAAGCCGCTGACTTTTGCCAGTCATTTGGCGGGGCAAACGCTTAAGACCAATATTGGCTATGCCTTAAACCCGCAGGGAGGCACGCCGCCCTATAGCTATAGCGCTTCATCTGCCAATCTTAGCATTAGTGCCAACGGGACGATGATGACACTCGTTCCCGGCACTTATACCGTGACGGTGCTCGATAGCGCCGGCAGACAAGCAAGCAAACAGTTCACGTTTGTCAATAACGATGCATTACAGGGCCTCAAGCTTACATTGTCTGCCTCCCAAGTCATGGTAGGCTCAACCATTAACTTAAAAATTGAAGGCGGAACGCCGCCATACTCCGTAACCGCTCCGGCTGCAAATCTTAGCGTTGCCGCGACCGCTGCTGCCGGAGACTTTGTCCTCAAAGGCGTCGCCTCCAGCCTGGGCAGCCCAGTGTTGATTCATGTCAAAGACAACCAAGGGCGCGGTGCCACGACTCAGGTAATAGTTGCGCCTAACCCGAACCAGGCGCCGCAGGCCAAACTTACTGCTAACGAGATCTTTATTGGTGAAGCGGCGACGTTGACTATTACTGGCGGCACTGCGCCGTATATCGTGACAATAGATAATCAAAACGCTGTGAAAATAACAAAAATCAACGATACTACCTATCGTTTTGACGGACTTGCCGCAGGTCTAGCTAATATCACTGTGCGTGATGCCCGCAATCTCCCTGCTTTCACCTATCTGCGGGTAAAGGAAAAACCTCAACCCAAAGCGGCCAAACTTGAAGCGGTGATTACTGATCCCACTTTATATTTGACCAGCTCTGTGGCTAAGGTGCGTTTTTTAACGGTATGGGGAGGACAGGAGCCCTATGCTGTGACAGCATCCAATCAGTGCATAATTGTTAAATATTATGGTTTATCACCATCAGGAGCGAAGCAGTATCAAGTCGGGGCTCAACAACGTGGTACCGGCGCAATTAAAATAGTCGATGCCTCGGGACAGCAGGTTGTTATCAATGTAACGGTAAAATAATAATTTATGTTATATTCCCCGGGAGAAAAATTCCCGGGGTTTTTTATCTTTCATGTTGGAATTTGATTCAGAATAATGTATAATTTTTTACAAATATTTACCGATGCTAGGAGTGACGGTTAGGTCATGTTTATATCTGAGCGGCAAGCAATTGCCTATGATCGGGCATTATTAGAGCTGTATGCCTGTGATGACAGCAAGCAGTTATCTTCTTTGGTATTGCAGCTGATTCGTCGCTTGATACCGTTCGACAGCGGCGGTTTTTTTCCTATTAAGCCTGAAACCTGCGATTTGCTGCCACCGGTAATTTTGGATCTTGACGAAAAATTGTTTGCATTGTATGAAAAACATTATCAAAATAATGACATTTACCGGCGGCGGGTTTTTTTTCAACCGGTTATACCGATTGTAGATCGGTGTTCAGATTATCTGGAGTTTAGCCACTGGGAAAAAACCAATGCCCATCGTGCCGATTTTTTGCTGCCCAACAAAATGTATTATTTAGCCGGCATCCAGTTGTTCACCAACGGCAAGCTGTCTGCCATGATCAGCATTCATCGCGAGCGGCGCCGCGCGGATTTTAACGACGGCGAAATAGTCTTGCTGCGTGCGCTGGCACACCATGTTAACAGCGCGCACCAACGTATACGGCAAATTGATGAATTGTACCGTTGCAAAAAGACAGAGTTAGCAAGCCCCAATGTTTATGTGCTTAGCGGCCCTTTTACCCGCCGGGAACGAGAGATTATCGCGCTGATAGTTGAAGGGTCGACCGTTAAAGTTATTGGCAACCGACTCGGCATCAGCCCGGAAACTGTCAAAAGCCATTTAAAAAACATTTATGCTAAGGCAGAAGTTAACAAGCGGGCGGATCTGATTGGTAAAATTTATCGGAGGCAGATATGATAAGCGCGGCAATACATGAAAAAATGCTATCATGGTGGGAAATGGCGTTAATATGGGGAGGTATCAATTTTTGCCTGCCAACGTTAATGGTTGGGGCGCTAGCCGTCCCGAGCCTTAACTGGACGGAAGCATTGGCCGCCAATCTGGCTGGTAACCTTATTTGCGGGCTGATCACTGCCTTGGGTGGCATGCCTGGGATTGTTTTTCGCCAGCCTAGTGTCATAATCGCTACGCACTTTTTCGGGGTGCTGGCCGGAGCCAAGGTTATTGCCGCCGCTATCGCCGTGGCGACAGTTGGCTGGTTTGCCGTCATGCTTAGTGATACGGCCGATATTTTGGGTCGAATGTGGCCGGTAATGCCTCAGAGCATAACTGCTTGGTTGGGACTAGCAATGACGGCATGCGCCGCGCTGGGCAGCCGCGGAGTATTGTGGAGCAATTATTGTTCACTGCCTGTTCTGGCGATTGGTACGGGCTATATTTACTTTCTGATTGTCGGCAATGACTATGGGCAGGTGCTTGCTTATACGCCTACGGGAGAGATGGGCTGGGGCGAGGCAGTCAATTATATAGTTGCCAGCTTTATCCTTGGCGCTTTTTGCGCGTCCGATTTTACCCGGTTGGCCCGTGACAACCGCGCCAATTGGTTGGGCGCGGTTATAGGTGTGTCGGTTGTTTCGTCCGTTTTGGCCGTAGCGGGCATGTATGCCAAAGCCGTCACCGGTGATTATAACCCGTTGGCAGTGTGGCTGAATGACAAGGCTACTTTACCGCTTGGGATAACGATCCTGCTTGTGGCAACCTGGACGACTAATCAGGCGCTGCTGTACTCGGCCGGCATCGCCTTGTCCCGACTAAGTCAACGCCTGAATATCAATAACAGTGCAGTGGTTGCCGGGCTGGCGGGAACGGCATTGGCCTGCTTGCCGATTGCCAATAGGCTAGAAATTTTGCTGATCGCCCTTAGTGGTGTTTTTCCCGCTTTGCTCGGTTCGTTTTTAGGTCACTTTTGGCTTAGTTGCGCGTATAGTGACCGGTTGGCGCTTTATTCCCGGGTTTTTTGGCCGTCGCTCGGAGTGGGGGCGCTGGTATGCGCTATTCTGCCGTCCGCGGCCATTCCGGCCGTTAGCGGGATACTGTTTGTGGCGGTGCTATACTACTATTTGGGACGAATAATGGCGTAATGGCGACAAAAAAGCGACTCTTAGCAAAGAGTCACTTTTTTGGTGGTTTGGTTTAAAGTATGCAGGCGGTTAGAAGCGGTTGGAGCCGTTTGTCTGGTATTTGTAGCTGAATGTCAAGGTCGCGATATCCAAGCTGCCGCTTGAGCTTGAAGTCCAATTTTCGATTTTAATGACGGCGTATTTGCCGCTTGCCAGTTTCAGGGCTACGATTGAATTAATATATGAGTCGACCGCAAGCGGGTAAAGATTGTAGCCAGAGGTCGGCACATCACTGACCCTGTCTCTTATACACATCT